>CACZGD010000051.1 GCA_902780565.1 Oscillospiraceae bacterium | reverse complement strand
GTGATACCAGTGAAAATGGAAGAAAATATAAAAAAGTTTTTTTTATTCTGATAGGTTTTTACCGGTTACACTGGTCACACCGGTCACAATAACATGAACGTCCCGGTCAGGAGGCAGTCAGGGGAACGGGAAGGCGTGCTACCGGGATCTTATACCCGGCTCCGTTTCCGATGCCGGGTTCTGATCGGGACGTTTTTGAAAATATCATTGCACCGAACGGCACTGAGGTGCCGTGCTACCGGGGGATTTGTACCCCGTCTCCGTTCCCCCGACCGGGTTCTGTTCACGACCTTTATCAATGCCACCCCGCAGGTCCCGAAATTTTGTATATTGTATTCTGCATTTTGCATGCGGGTCCCGGTACCATCCCTCGGCCCTCGGCCCCCGGCCCTTGTATCATTTCCACAGTTTTTTCATGGGGAATTTAGACAGAATGATGACTCGACAAACGGGGCGAATTGTGTTATGATTGTTACGTATTTCCAGAAACAGGAGGGTTATAGCATGAAGGCAAGCGAAAGTGTGGAGCGTTATAAGCCGACGCTCCGGATGTATACGAATTTTGCCGTGCGGACCGTGAAAAAGGTCTGCAAGGAGGTCGGTCCCCGTCCGTCCGGTTCCCCGGAGGAGCTGGCGGGGCAGAACATGATGGCGGAGGCCGTGGGCAATGCCGCGGACGAGGTAAAGGTGGAGGAATTCAAGGTCGCGCCGAACGCCCTGCTCTCTTGGGTGCGCTTTTGCGGCACGCTGCTGATGATCGCCCTTTGCCTGGGACTTGTCAACGTGGTGCTGAACTACACGGTGTGGAAGGAGAATCCGCAATATTACGGCGCCTACGCCCTGACCGCACTGCCGGTGCTGGGGCTGATCGCGATGGTCTGGGAGTTCTTCTTCTACGGGCAGCTTCTGGACCTGTTCCAGAGAAAGCACCTCTCCCATAACACCTACTGCATCCGCAAGCCCTCGGGCGAGGTCAAGCGCCGCCTGATCCTTGCCGGTCACGCGGATTCCTCCATGGAGTGGCGCCTGACCTATATGGGCGGCAGCAAGCTGCTGTACGCCGGGTCCATTTACGCGCTGGTCGGCATGGCGTATACCTTCGCCATCGGCGTGACGATGCTGTGCCTGCAGAAGTTCATGCCCGTGCTGGTGTTTATCGATATCGCGTTCCTGCCGGGCTACATCCTCGCGTTCCTGTTCATCAACCACAAGGTCTGCGTGGAGGGCGCGAATGACAACCTGACCGGCTGCATGGTCGCAGGCGCGGTGCTCAAATTCATGGGCGACAACAATATCCGCTTCGAGAACACCGAGGTCATCGCCATGTTCTCCGGCTCCGAGGAGTCGGGTCTGCGCGGCGCGAAGGCCGCCGCCAAGCTCCATCCCGAATGGAAGGACCCGAACGTGGAGACCGCGTTCATCGCGCTGGATACCTTTAAGGATTACGACGACTTTGCGATCTATACCCACGATATGACCGGTCTTGTGAAGCACGACAAGCGCATGGTCAACCTCGTCCACGACGCCGGTCTCGAGGCGGAGATCGATATCGACCGCATCGGCGTGTTCTTCGGCGCGTCGGACGCCTGCGCCGCCAGTCAGGCCAAGATCCCGGCGGTGCTGCTTGCCGCCATGAACCCCGGCCCGCCCCGTTATTATCACACGCGCGGCGACGTCGCCGAGATCATGGAGCCCAAGACCGTGGAAAAGGGCGTGGAGGTCGCGCTGAACGCCGCCTTCCTGTTTGACGAGAGAGGACTGAACGGCTGATGACCGAGGAAGAAAATATTTTCGCGGGGAAGCTGTTTTTCCCCGGCGACCCGGCGCTGAAGGCCAAAAAATTGAAGGCGCACAACCTGAATATCGACTTCAACCGCCTGCACGAGGACGAGACCGAAGCGCGAAACGCGATCCTCCACGACCTTCTGGGGGCGCTGGGGGAGGGCTCCTTTCTGCAGGGGCCGATCACCTTTCACTACGGCTGCCACACGACGATCGGGCGCCACACGTTTATCAACTTCAACTTCACGGTGCAGGACGACGCGAGAGTGACGATCGGGGACCACTGCGATTTCGGGCCGAACGTGACCATCGTCACGCCCATCCACCCCATGCTTGCCGCGGAGCGCATCGCGTACCCGGACGAAAACGGCGAGAAAAAACGCCTGTGCCTCGCAAAGCCCGTTGTGATCCGCGACGGCTGCTGGATCGGCGCGAACACCGTGATCCTCCCCGGGGTCACGGTCGGGGAAAACTGCGTCATCGGCGCGGGCAGCGTCGTTACGCGCGACGTGCCCGCGAACTGCTTCGCCGCGGGCAATCCCTGCCGGGTCATCCGGGAGTTGACGGATGCAGACTCGGTTGCCAATAAGCTCGGCGTATAACACATTCCGCGCAGCGGAATATCTCGCGTTGCCTGCGGCAACATATCGCATTTCGCAGAGCGAAATATATCGCGTCCCGCGAAGCGGGACATATCGCCAAAGCGTAGTGACAGAGAACATGTGAAAATGACAGAAAAAACGCTCTCGCTCATCAGGGGGCGTTTTGTTTTTCGGACGATATGCGCTTCGCGCGTGATATGCGGCGCGCAGCGCCGCGTGATACTTTGGAAACCACAACGTGCGGGGGAACGGAAGATGGCGATATGCGGCGCGCAGCGCCGCGCGATATGCCTGACGGCGCGATATACGGCGCGCAGCGCCGTGCGATATGCGGCGCGCCGCGCCGCGTGATATACGGTAACGCCTGACGCGGTCACGAATACCCGCAATCGTTACAGCGGCGTTCCTTGCCTTTTGCTTCCCCGCGTGCTATACTGACAGGGAAGGCGCTTGACAAGCCTTTGCGGGTGTGTTATATTATAATATATATAATACCTTAGTGTACCCGTTTGACATTAGACGGGCAGGAGGCGAAACGTATGAATCAGAAGCTGAAGCTCCTGTTATGGAATCTGGCGATCGTGCTGGTCGCGGTCGTGACCTATTCGGACGGGCTGCTCGGGCTCAGGCCCTCGGACCCGTCTATCCTCAAGGCGGGACTTTCGATCCTGATCGGGCTCGGACTCGGCGCGGCGCTGATCGGGGGCAACATCCGCCTGCTGCGCGGTCCCGGCGCGGTGCAGCCGCGCCAGCTTGAAAGCGCCGCCGACGTGGCGGACACCATGCGCCGCCTGACCGGCTCCCGCTATTTCGGCGACCTTGCGAAGACCGGCGTGGAGCAGTATGACCGCCTGCAGGCCTCCGCCCGGCGCGCAACGCAGGCCATCCACCTGAAATTCCAGCGCGGCAGCATGTCCGCGGGCCGGTACGTGGGCGCCGTCACCGCCGCCGAAAACGCCGCCATGGACAACATGAAGACCATGGCGCTGCGCATGTCCGTGTTCAGCGACGCGGAGTATGAGCGCCTGCTCAATTACAAAAACGACGATATCCCGGACGATATTCAGGAGCAGCAGCTCGCGCTGTACGACAAGTCCCTCAACTACGTCCGCCGGTCCATTTCCGTGAACGAGACCCTGATCCTGAAGCTCGATACCCTCGCGTTCGATATGTCCGACGCCGCCGCCAAGGACGCCGTGGATACCGACGCCCTGCTGGAGGAGATCTCCGCGCTGACGAGTGAGCTGAAATTTTATCAATGATCAGGGGCCGGGGGCCGGGGGCCGAGGGCCGAGGGTCGGGACCTGCGGTCGGCATTATTATTTCTTCAGATCCGCAATATGATATAGATTACCAAAGGAGGACCTTGCAATGAAAAAGAAAAACACCGTGCGTCTGATCGCGATCATTGCCGCCGTGGTGGTTGTGGTGTTCGCGGGGCTGTATCTGTCCCGCAACCTCGGCAAATCCGGCAAGGACGTCAGCGAGGCGGACGCCCGCAAAAAGCTTACCCGGCTTGTAAACAGCATCGACCCCGGCGAAGGCACGCCCGTGAAGGGGCAGGTCAGCTTCAATTCCGGCGACACCACCTTTCAGGAGCTCCCGGACCTGACGGACAGCTCCATCGTGGTGAAGGAGAATTCCGCCGCCTTTGCGGAGATCTTCGCCTCGTCCGAAAAAACGGGCGGCGATAAGGACGGCTACCTGCGCGAAATGGCGGAGGCCTTCAACAAGAGCCGCCCCGAGCTGGACGGCAGGCAGATCTCCGTCCGGCTGCGCACCGTCGCGTCCGGCCAGCAGGTGGATTACGTCGCCTCCGGCAAATACGTGCCCACCGCGATCTCTCCCTCCAGCATGCTCTCGGTCAAGATGCTCAACGCCAAGGGCGTGGCGACCGAAAACGCGGCGGACAGCCTTGTGATGAACTACGCCGGCATCGTGGTCTCCAAATCCGTCTATTCCACCCTTGTGGAGGAATACGGCGCGGCGAACGTGCAGACCCTTGCCAAGGCCACCGCGGACGACAAGGTGATCATGGGCTACACGAACCCCTTCACCAGCGCCACGGGCCTCAACTTCCTGGTGACGCTGCTGGACAGCTATTCCACCGGGGACATCAGCTCCGCCCGCGCGAAGGAGGGCTTCGTCTCCTTCCAGAAGAACATCCCGTTCGTCGCCATGACCACGCAGCAGATGCGCACCGCGGCGGAAAACGGTACCTTCGGCGCCTTCGTGCTGGAGTACCAGACCTTCGTCAACGACCCCTCCCTCAGCCGGAGCTATCGGTTCATCCCCTTCGGCTACGCGCATGAGAACCCCCTTGCCATGATCTCCTCGAAGTCCGAGAGCGAAAAGGCGATCCTGCGCGAGTTCGTGAAATTCTGCGAGCAAAACGGCGCGGAGCTTGCCAAAAAGGACGGCTTCAACGTGGAGCCCGAGGGCTATGCCGAGATGCGCACGGACTATTCCGGCGCGGAGCTGGTCGCGGCGCAGGCGCTGTATAAGGAGAACAAGGACGTGCGTCCCATCATCGCGGTCTTCGTGGCGGACGTGTCCGGCAGCATGGAGGGCAGCCCCCTGAAAACGCTGCAGACGTCGCTTGAAAACTCCATGCAGTATATCAATACCGACAACTATATCGGGCTTGTCTCCTATAATCAGGACGTCCGCATCGAGCTGCCGATCGACAAGTTCGACCTCACGCAGCAGTCCTATTTCCTCGGCACGGTCAAGAGCCTGACCGCCAACGGCCAGACCGCCACCTTCGACGCGATCTGCGTCGCCATGCAGATGGTGCTGGACAAGATGGAGGAGATCCCGGACGCGAAGCCCATGATCTTCGTGCTGTCGGACGGCGCGACCAACCGCGGCAATTCCCTGAGCGATATTTCCGGCGTCGTCACCGCCCTGCACATGCCGATCTATACCATCGGCTACAACGCCGATATCGACGCCCTGCGCGAGATCTCCGAGATCAACGAGGCGGTCTGCATCAACGCGGGCACCGACGATATCGCCTATCAGCTCAGACAGCTCTTCAACGCCAATATGTGATCGCCGATCACCAAACCGAAAGGAGTAACCGCAATGTCAGCTTTTGTTCTGGAACTGCCCAACGAAGAAGAGATCAAGGCCAAGGTCGTGGAAGAGACCAAGCCGACCGACGAAAAGGAAGCGCAGATCACCGCGCTGGTCGCCTCCACCGGGGACGCGATCGTCAACGTGGACCTGACCTCCAACCAGTCGCGCCATGACTGTGTGGCAGCCATCGATTCCTTCGGCGTGGACGCCCTGAAAAAGTCCGAAAGCAAGAACGCCATCCTGCAGAAACGGATGTATCAGTTCTCCGAGGCCGGCGGCGAGACCGGCGAGGTCAGCAAGGGACTGGCCGATTTGACCATCAAGATGCGCGACCTCGACCCCTCCAAGGTGGATTTCCTGAAATCGGGGCCGCTGGGCAAGCTCTTTAACCCCGTGCGCCGCTATTTCGAGCGCTATAAGACCGCCGATCAGGAGATCGCGGACATCATCAAAACGCTGGACAACGGCAAAAAGAGCCTTGTGAACGACAACGTGACGCTCGAGCTGGAGCAGAACGCGATGCGCGACCTGACCCTGCAGCTCAACCAGAACCTGGAGATCGCCGAGAAAATGGACGCCTACGTCGAAAACGGGATCGCAAATCTGGAGGCGCAGGGCGATCAGGGCGAAAAGGTCACGTTCCTGCAGGAGGAGGTCCTTTATCCGCTGCGCCAGAAGATCCAGGATTTCCAGCAGCTTCAGGTGGTCAACCAGCAGGGCATCATCGCCATGGAGATCATCCGCCGCAACAACAAGGAGCTGATCCGCAGCGTGGACCGCGCAAAGCTGGTCACTGTTTCGGCGCTGCGCACCGCCGTGACCGTGGCGGGGGCGCTGTATGATCAGAAGATCGTGCTGGAAAAGGTCAACGCCCTGAACGCCGAGACCAACCGCATGATCGCCGCTACCAGCAAGATGCTCAAGGAGCAGGGCAGCGAGATCCACCGGCAGGCCGAGGAGGCCGGGGTTTCGGTCGAGACCCTCACGTCCTCGTTCAACGACTGCATGCAGGCGCTGGAGGATATCAGCACCTATAAGCAGCAGGCGCTGCCGCGGCTCAAGAAGAATATCGAGGACTTCCGCGCCCTCGCCGAGGAAGGCGAAAAGCGCATCTCCCGCATGGAGAACGGGGTCTGACTCAACAGGAAAAATCCATAAAAACAGCGGATGGACAAGTTGTCCATCCGCTGATTTCTTTGCTTTGGCGTCAGTCCCGATACAGCGTATACGTTTCGCCGTCCTGATAGCAATAGACCTCGATCTCCTCCGCGTCGATGATCTCGAACTCGAACACCTTTACCAGCGGCGTATCGTTCTCGTCCTCATACCAGTAGACGTACTCCAGAATATCGAAGTAATCCGCGCCCTCGGGCTCCTCCACGAAGGGCAGGTTATAGGACGACGTGAAGCCGTTGTCGTCCGTGTGCGCGGTCACGTTAAAATGCTTGCTCCGGTCCGCCGTGTACCACTCGCCCTCCAGGAAGCTCAGCATTGTCGAGCTGTCCTCCAGCAGGTAATAGATCCAGTCGGTGTCCAGCAGCTCGTTGACCGCGTCCCGGTTCAGGGAATAGAACGTGCCGTTGTGGTCCTCGCCGCGCATCCAGCCCAAAATCTGCTTCAGCGCCGCCGCGTGCGCCGTCTCGTCCGGCACCGGGGTCACGACCCAATACAGGGACTCCGCGTAGAGACTGCGCCAGTCGTCGATGGAGGCGTCGATGTTTTCGTTGATCTCGTCGATCACAAGGTTATAGACGTCCGTGTCGTTCTCCCCGTCCAGCACCACGGTGTTCGCAAAGGTCTCGCCGTCCGCCGTGCCGTCGATCACAGCCGTCGCCCACGTCACGGCGAGTTCGTCCGCCTTATCAGAAGCGTTGTTGTAGTCGCCCAGCATCAGATAGGCCTTGTACGCGGTCTCATAGTCGCCTTTTTCCAGCACGTCGCCCGCCTTGCGGTAGACGCATTCCGACCGCAGCCGCTTGCTTTCGCCGTAGTCGCCAAGCTCCGCGAAGAGATCGAACGCCCGGTCGTAGCTCTTGCTTTCCAGCAGCGCCTTCGCCTGCTCATAGCGGCAGCGCTTCGCCATATCCGCGCTGTCGTCGTAGTTGCCCAGCGCGCTGAACGCCTCATACGCCTCCTCATACTGCCGGTTCAGGAACAGCTCCTGCGCCTTTTCGTATTTCCCGGAGGGCCCGGTCAGGATCAGGATCAGCGCCACCGCGGCGGCCGCCAGCACCACGCCGCCGACGACAAGCCCGATGATCAGCCCCGTCTTTTTCTTCTTCGGCTGCGGCGCGGGACCGCTGACGGGGGGATAGGCGCCGGTCGGCTGCTGCCCGTAGGCAAAGCCCTGCTGCCCCTGCGGGGGATAGGCCTGCTGCGGGTCCTGCCCGTAGGCGAAATTCTGCTGCGGCGGGGGCGTCTGCCCCTGCGGGTCCTGCCCGTAGGCAAAATTCTGCTGCGGCGGGGGCGTCTGCCCCTGCGCCTGCCCGTAGGCAAAATTCTGCTGCGGCGGGGGCGTCTGCCCCTGCGCCTGCCCGTAGGCAAAATTCGGCTGCCCCTGCGGGGGGACGTTCTGCTGCGGGGCCTGCCCGTAGGCAAAGCTCTGCTGCCCCGGGTCCGGCTGCCCGTAGGGGTTCGGACCGGCTGCGCCGTAAGGGTTCCCGGGCTGTGGGGCGGCGCCGGGGTATCCGTTCTGCTGATAGTTCTCCATGGTCGTTCGCTCCCTCTGATTATAGTATGTAATTTCATTGTAACAGGTCCGCCCGGATTTGTCAAGCGCGGGAACACGGCGGGACGGATTTCCCTGAAACCGAGAGAGAAGGGGAGATAAACAACATATAATCGAGAAATGACGGAAAAAATGAAAAAAGTTTCAAAAACTTAGCACTTACCTCTTGACAGTGCTAAAATAATGTGCTATATTATAGACGAACAAAGGAACAGAGCCGATCCGAAAGGACCTACCCCGTAGTCCCTTGCTCGACAACACAGGTTTATTGTGAAAAGAGTAAAGGAGGTTTTGACCTATGTTGGTACCCGATATTTTCAGAGACAGATTTTTTGACGACTGGATGTTCCCGGTGTGGAACGCCGAGGACGTGGACCACAAGCTCTACGGCAAGCACGCGTCCCGCGTCATGAAGACCGACGTGCAGGAAAAGGACGACCACTACGCCCTTGATATCGACCTGCCCGGCTTCAAGAAGGACGAGGTGGAGCTGAGGCTCGAAAACGGCTATCTGACCGTCACCGCCGAAAAGGGCCTGAACGAGGACGAGAAGGATAAGCAGGGCAAGATGATCCGCCAGGAGCGTTACGTCGGCAGCCGCAGCAGAAGCTTTTACGTCGGCGACGGCGTGAAGGAGGAGGACGTGAAGGCGCGCTTTGAAGACGGCGTGCTGCAAATCACGATCCCGAAGCAGGAAAAGAAGCTGCCCGAGAAAAAGACCATCATGATCGAAGGCTGAGCGCCTTCGCCGGGCAAGGACCCGGGAAAACGGGAGCCCCGTCGTTTGACGGGGCTCCTATTTTATTATATGGAACAGGGACGGGGAAAAAGGGCGGAGCCCTGTCGGTGAACAGGGCTCCTATTGGGGAAGAAAAACGAAAGACACGGGAAGAGGACAGCGTATTTCCTCTTTCCACCCGATCAAAGGAAGACGCAGTCTTCCCCCGTATCCACGTTCAGTTTATCGGTCCGACCTTAAATGAACTTTAAAAATGAAAATCCCCGGAGCGGCTGTTCGCCGCCCCGGGGCTTGTGCTGTTTGCGATCAGTCGGTCAGACGGCTGAAGAAGTTACGGAACCAGTTGCGGATCTTCACAAAGAAGCGCATGATGATCTCCCAGAAGCCGCTGGCCTTCACGTACTTGCCGCAGACGTCGCAGATGTCGTCGCCGTCGGCGTCGGTGTGGCCGGTGGGGCCGCTCAGCTTCTCGACGCGGAGCTCGCCGCACTTCGTGCAGATCTCAACGTTCTCCTCGTCGTCCACGCAGGTGGCGTCCTGATGATGGTCGAACTTCCACTCGTGGTTGCCCTCGTGATAGAACTTGCCTTCGTTCGAGAACAGGTAGTTCTTGCCGTCGATGTTGCGCATGCCGGTCACCATGTAGCCGGTGTCGTAATCGAAGAAGTAGGTCGAGCCCTTGATCTCCTGCCAGCCGAGCAGACGGCTCTCGCCCCAGTAATAGCAGGTGCCGCCGTCCTCCTTGACGAACGCGCCTTCGAGCAGGTGGCCGTCCTCAGCGAACTTGAAGGTGATCTCCTGGCCCGTGTAGATCACGATCGTGCGCGTGCCGGTGAACATTCTGCCCCTCTGTCTCGTGTTGGAGGAGAAGAAGTACTTTTCACCCAGAATATCATACCAGCCGACGATGTAGTCGCCGCCGCGGAACGCGCGGGTATAGCCGTCCGCCAGCTTCACGAAGGCGGCGCCGATCTGCTTGCCGTTCTCGTCGAAGGTATAGGTGATGTTCTGCGAGAAGTTCTGATTGTTGTAGCTGTAATCGGTCTTGATGCTCTGCTTGCCGCTCACGGCCAGACCGTTCTCGTCGAAGTAGTAAACGTCCTCGAGATAGGTCAGCCAGCCGGTCTGCACGGCGCCGTTCACAAAGTAACGGGTACGTCCGGTCGCGGCGTCCTTCGCAAAGCCGGTGTAGGAACCGACCGCCTCGGCGTGGCCGCACACGTCGCACTTCAGATAGCCGTTATCGTAGGTGTAGGTGTGGCCGTCGGTCGCGCAGGCGTTCTTCTTGGTCTTGGTGTAGCCGTCGATCTGCTCGCCGTTCAGCGTATGGGTGCTCACGGAGAAGGTGCGGTCGGTGGCTTCCACGGTCAGATAGACGCCGTCGAAATCCTGGGTCGCGATCTCGAAGTGGAAATCGGGGTTGTCGTGCACCTGATAGCTCTTCGCGCCGGTGGTGCCGCAGATGAAGTAAACGATACCGTTCTCCTCATCGACCTCGCCGCCCTTCAGCGGTTCGGTGCGGGCGTAGGAGTGGTCGTGGCCGGAGAAGACGAAGTCGATGCCGGCTTCCTCGGCGGCGGGAGGCAGGAGCTCGTTAATGATCTCGTTGCCGCCGTCGATGTTGGTGTAGTAGGCGGGCTGGTGGATGGTCAGGATCTTCCACATCGCGTCGGACGCGGCGGCGTCGCTCTTCAGCCACTCAAGGTCTGCCTTGAAGCGGTTCATGTCGGTGGTGTAGGAGATCGTGGCGGCGTAGACGTTGCCGTAGGTCACGGAGTAGTGGTCCTCCGCGGGGATGTTGAAGATCTCGACGGCGTTTTCGCCCTTGGCGTCGCCCATGTATTCATGATTGCCGAGCACGTGCAGCACGTCCACGTTCGACAGATAGTCGTTGTTGTACATATCCAGAACGTCCTTCCAGTCGCCGTAGACGCTTGCGACCTCGATGGAGTCGCCGGTCTGGATACCGAAGTCATAGGTCTTGCCGGAGTTCTGCAGGTTGCCGAGGATCGCCGCCAGGTTGTCGGCCTCCGTCGCCTGCGAGTCGCCTATCACGAAGAAGTTCGTGTTGAAGCCCTGATATTTGGTCTTGAACGTACGCACGTCGGAGAACAGCTCGCCGTCGCCGACCTGATACACGTATTCCACGTTCGGGGTCAGGCCCGTCAGGATCGCGTTGGAAATGCGCACCGCGTAGTTGTTTTCCACGTTGGAGGAGCCGAGGAACTGATGCAGGTCGGTGCTGCCCTCGATCTCGGTGAACGCCGCTTCGCCGTCCTTGTCATAGGCGGCCTTTTCGGCGAGTCTCACGATCGCCTTGTCGGCGGTCGCCGTGTAGTTGGAAAGCCAGGACAGGCTCTTTTCGGTGGAGGGATCTCTGGTCGCGTTGGTGAGAATGTAAACGGGCTTGCCGTCCTCGTTCAGCGCGGCGGGAGTGGACTGGCCGGAGACCTTGAAGGAGATGTCGTCGCCCACGAAGGCCTGCAGCTGGAAGGTCTGCACGGAGCCGGACAGCGCGTCCGTCACCAGCTTGCCGTTCGCGTCGGTCGCGCCGAGCTCGGCGGCGTCGGCGTCCATGCGCTTGATCACGGCGCCCTCCACAGGCTTGCCGTCCAGATCCGTCACGGTCAGGGTGGCGGGCCGGCCCACGATCACGGGCTCAAAGGCAAGCTCATAGGCCGCAATGACCTCCACGGTCTGCTGCTTCTGGGTAAAGCCGCCCACAAGGTTCGGGTCGTCGCTTTCGGTATAGGTCAGCTCGCCCTTGTTCACGGCGTAGGAGAACAGCTTGCCGCGGTCCAGCGTACGCGGAATGTGGAACACGATGCGCGCGATCTCGTTGCCGGCAGGCTCGCCGGTCTTGTCCGCGTGCAGGGCGATCACGTTTTCTCTGGCGTTGAATTCATAGGCGCCGGTGAAGCCGTCCGCGAACACCACGTCGAAATCCGTGAAGTCGCTGTCGATCTTGACGGAGGCGTCGGCGGCGGCGACCTTGGTCAGGTCGGTCGCGGTCAGGACCAGCGGATAGTCGCGGCCCAGGATCGGCGCGTCAAGCTCGGGCGCCACGCTCGCGGACACGATGTCGCTGTCGGCGGCGACCGTAAAGGTTCTGGTTTCCACGGTCTCGTTGCCGAAGCCGTCGCGGATACGGAGGGTCACGCTGTGCGGGCCGTCCGGCAGGACCACGTCGTCGAGATAGATGGTCTCGTCGCCCGCCATCAGCACGCAGTTGTCGGCGTGGGTCAGCTCAACGCCGTCCACGAAGATCGCGACGGTGTCGGGGTCGACGCCGGTGGTATATTTGTTCTGCACGTCGGAATAGACGCCGCGGAAGCTGATCGTGCTGGTGTTGATCTCCATGCCGTTCACGATCTCCTCGCGGTTCGCGGTGATGGAGTTGATCAGGGGCTGGTCGATATCGTCGGTGTTCGCGCCGTACACGAACTGAATGTTATCGACGTAGACGTCGCCCTTGCAGTTGGCCTTCGGCACGTCGATCCAGTCGTAGGTGCCGTCTTCCTTGGTCGCGCCGCGGGTATAAAGGCCGTTGCCGTTGCCGGGCACGCGCATGATGCGCACGGTTTCGCCGCCGATCAGGGAGAAGGGACCGGCGTAAGCGCTCAGGTCCGCCTCCACGTATTTCCAGCCCTGCCAGTCAAAGCCGCCGAGCTGCTCGTGGTTCGTCTGCTTGCATTCCAGCGTGAAATTGGTGTTCACGACGTTGCCGTCGCCGCCTTCCACGCGCACGCGCAGCCACAGGTTCGGGGTGCCCTCGGGGCAGTAGACCCACATGCCGATGGCGGTGGGGGAGCCCTCCACCTTCTGGGTCGCCTCGGTGAAGCCCATGGCGATGCCGGTGGTCATATCAAGGGAGTTGGAGAAGTCGTAGTGAAGCTTCAGGGCGTGGTTGCCGAAACGGACCGGCTCGCCGGAGGAAATGTCGACGATGGAGGTGCCGATGACCTCGCCTCTGTTATAGGTGGTGCCGATCAGACGGGCGTTGGGGTCCTCAACGGTCGCAAGTCTGCCGTCCGCCTGGCTGGTGCCGCGGGTGAAGTCCCAGTAGTCCTCCGCGGGAGTGACCACGTTGCCCTCGGCGTCCTTTTCGTCCTCAAAGTCCATCATCACGCTCGGCAGCTTGCCGACGATGACGGCAATGGAGCCCTTCACGGTGCCGCTGCCTCTGTAGGACGCGGTGATCGTGCCGGTGACGGAATCATCCGCAGAGGAGATAAAGGTCAGGCCGTCAAAATGGCCGAGGCGCGGGTCGGAGAGCGACCAGACGATATCCTCGGGCCGGTAGATCACGTCTCTGTGCGCGTACTTCACGGTCAGGCCGAGGGTCGATTCCTTTTCAAAGCCGAGGGAGACCTCTTCGGAGGAGAAGTAGATCTCGTCGGGCTCGCGGATCTCGATCTTCGTCTGGCCGCGGGTCTCGCCGTTCAGCACGTAATTGACGGTCACGGCGCCGGTGGACCCGTTGGAGGTGAACACGCCGTCGTCCGTGACGGAGCCGAGCGCGGCGCTGTCAGACGCCAGCTCAAACCTGCCGTTCTCGGGCAGGGGCGCGGACATACCGGAGGAATCCACGCCGGTGGCGGTGAAGCTCACGGTCGTGCCGGGGGTGTAAACAAGGTTGTTGGGCTCGAGGTCGGCATGGTCGAACTCGCCGGAGGGCGTCGCCGTCGAATAGACGAACAGGGAGGAGGAGACCTTCCGTTCCACGGCGTCGGAGGGCTTGTTCGCAAGCTCCAGATAATCCTTGCCTTCATACTTCGCAAGGTAGGTGGAGGAGCCGCCGCCGTCCAGGTTCAGGACGTCCACGCAGCCGAGGCCCAGCATGATGGTCGCAAGGTCGTAGTTGTCGAGCGAGCAGGAAACCGGGAAGTTTCTGCCGTCAACGGTCACGATGACCACGGTGCCGTTCGCCTTCACGCCCACCGCGGTGTGCGGCGCGACGTAGTCGTCCTTGATCTGTGCGATGGGCTCGCGCTTGCCGTCCTTGACCAGCATATAGAAGCCGGAGACGGCTTCCTGCAGGGTGCTCAGCGTCGCCTCGTCAAGGCTGCCGCCCAGCACGACCTTGCCGTCCTTGGTCACGCCGAAGTAGGGCTTGCCGAGGCCCTTCTTGACCACGGTGCCGTTCATGACCAGCACGCCGCCGGGCTCGCCGGTGGACATGTTGAAGATGTCGGCGTTCACGGCGGCAACGATGTTGCGGCCGGTCTTTTCCTGCGCCTTCGCAGCCTGCTCGCGCACGGTCTGCATCTTCCACACGCCGGACGTGTTATAGTCGGCGTAGCCGGCCATCAGGCCGACGGGCGCGGTGGGATCGACGGACACGGCGTAGATCATTTCCTGCCGCTGCCCGGTGGAATCGTTCGTGACGATCCGGTTCTCCTGCACGCCGGGGGCTATGCGCCGCTGCGTATCGGAGATGAGATAGGTGTCCTCGAGGGCGACGAAGCCGTAATCGGCGTACGCCGCGATCGCGAGGGTGGAGAAAAGCAGGGTGAGCGTCAACAAGACGGACAGCCCTTTGAAAAGCTTGCTGCGTTTCATGCTTTTTACATCCCTTTCAATGTTGATGATTTTTTGTACAAATTTCTCCGTATAGTTGTACAAAATGTATTATATCATCCAAACACATTTTCGTCAATGCTAATAAGAAATCTTTTATTCAATTATTTGATAAAAATAAGGAAATCAAAAAAACGGTATCCCGTGGGATTGCGGGATACCGTTCGAATAAACAAATGAATGCAAAAAATGAAGGAATGGAAGACCAATCAGTCGATCGCGGGGGTCCAGTGCTCCACGCCGAAGATATCGGTCAGGACGTAGGAGGGGACGGGGTCGCCGGAGTCCTTCGTCAGCCGCACGTCGGAGACCTCGATGCCCTCGTGATAGACGATCGGGTCGCCGAGGAGGAAGCTGTCCTCATACGCGCCGTCGTACCCGTAGCGGTCGCAGATTGGCTGGATCACGGCGCCCTCGGGCAGCGCGTCGACCGCCTTCGCGGTGGTCTCGGTCAGGGCGGTCTCGCCCTCGGCGGTATAGACGTACCGCGCGCCCGCAATGTAGGCGCGGTCATCCTCAAAGGCGATCAGCAGCTCGGCGCGGTCGCCGTCCAGCAGCACCGGCACGCGGCCCTGCATCACGGTCCTGCCGTTCTCGGTCAGCATGCTCTCGTAGTAATACGCCACGGGCTGCTTGTCGATCGCGACCCACATGCCGTCGTAGTCGCCGATCAGCGCGCCGTCCTTCGTGAATTCGTAAATGTTGTCAAGCCCGAGGTCGATATAGCCCTTGCCGTCGTCCAGGAAGACGTTCAGCAGCAGCCCGTTCACAAGGCCCCACTGCTCGTCCGTCAGGCGCAGCACGTTCGTGCCGCCGTCGCGTTCCCAGGTCAGGGCGGGCAGGGTATAGCCGGACACGGCGGTGGTCAGATCGTTTTCCTTCAGGGACTTATCGAAGAAACCGAAGCCGCCCAGCATCCCGGCGAAGTCCGAAAGACCGCTCACCGAGGAGGACGAGGAGCCGCCGCCCAGCAGCGCGCCGATGATATCGCCCATGCCGCCGGAGACCGACGTGCCGGAGGAGCCGCCGAACAGGGACCCGAAGGGAGAGCCCGTGCCGCCCTGCGTCGCCTGCCCCGTGACCTCAAGGCTGGCGAATTTGCGCACGCAGGCGGTGTAGCCCGCGTCCATGCCGATGGCGTTGAGCTGGTTGACCGCAGAGTTGACCTTGGCGGTGTTGCGGTAGGGGAAGTAGGCGGAGATGCCGTAGGCGTCCGTCACGTTGGAGGAGGTGCGGTTGTATTTCACCGCGTGGCGCAGGGTATTCGCCAGCGCCTTGCCCTCCGCCGTGCCGAGGTTCAGCGCGAGATGGACGAGGTCCACCTGGTCGATCTTACTGGAAACGCCGAATTCACGCGTGTTCGCGCGGGCGGCGGAAACGCTCTGGTAGCCGCTGCCGGAGATCAGGTCCGCGGTGGAATCCGAGAACGCGGAAAGGTCCTTGCCCACGGTGGAGGACAGCTCCGCCACGTCGATCACGGAAAGCGTGGTCTTCTGCCCGGGGCAGCGCTTGGCGCATTCCTTCACGAACTCGTCCACGATCTCCTTGCCCAGCGCCACGGTCTCCATGCTCGTGTTCGCGGACAGGTCGGTCAGCCAGTTGGTGTAGTACCAGCCGACGCCGGGCTCGGTCTCCTCGCTCGCGATCATGTAATCGGTATAGGGGTTCAGGACCAGCGCGGTCTCCAGCGTCGCCATCAGGCAGGCGTCGAACCCGATAAAGTCGAACTGCACGCCGCCGGCCTTCAGGGCGGAGGCGATCGCGGGCAGGGTCATGGAGCCCGCCGAGGCGTTCTTTTCATCGTAGCCGTAGCCGGAGATCGTGCCGCCGCCGTGGTCCCATAGGATCAGCATATAGCGGTCGGTGTCTTTGGCGTCTTTGTGGTTCTTGCAGTATTTAATGAAATCCGACAGGTTGTTCGGGTCGGTCATCGCCTTGTTCCCGGCGTTGTTCTCGAGGCACTTGATGCTGCCGGTCTCGATCTTGTAGATCTGGTTCTGCGTGTTCGAGATTCCGGTGGTCTTCCACGCCCTGCAGCCGCCGGTCATTACGAACACGTTCACGTTTTCGGCGATCGCGGCCTTGCACATCTCCCCGAGGTCGGCGGAGCCCATGCCGTGTTTCGACTCAAGGTCTGTGCCGCACATATAGACCATCAGCGTGACGGTATCCTGCCCGTTGCC
>CACZGD010000050.1 GCA_902780565.1 Oscillospiraceae bacterium | reverse complement strand
CCGCCTTCATTTCCTTCGCGCCGGTGTGCAGTCTGCGGTCGGCAAACATCAGGCCGTCAACGCAGAAGTTCCCGTCGTGCTCCTTTTCACCGTGGTCGCCGCCGTAGGTATAGCGGTATTTGCCGTTTTCGTGATAAACGGTGTGGTCCGCCCATTCCCAGATGCAGCCGCCCATGGAAAGGTCCCACTCATACATCAGATCCCAGTATTCCTCCAGATTCCCGGGACCGACGCCCATGGCGTGAGCATATTCACAGAGATAGAACGGGAATTTGGAATACTCCTTGCAGACCCACTTCTTGCCGTCCAGCTCGCGCACGCGCTTGCCCTTCATCATCAGCTCGATATCCTCCGTGGAGGTGTACATTTCGCTGATCACGTCGTAGTGCATACGGGAAGTGTGGATGACGCTCTCATAATGGACCGGGATCGGCGTGCCGGTTTCCTTGAGCCACTTATAGCAGGCGTCCTGGCACTTGTGCCCGCCGGATTCGTTGCCGAGGGACCACATGGTGACGGAGACGTGGCTGCGGTCGCGGTAATACATGCGGCTGACGCGGTCCACGTAGTGCTTGATCCACTTGGCCTGCTTTGAAATATAGCTGAAATCGCCGAATTCCCATGCGCCGTGCGTTTCAATGTCCGCTTCATCCACAACATACAGCCCGTATACGTCGCACAGGGTCAGGAAATACGGGTCGGGCGGGTAGTGAGACGTGCGCACCGCGTTTACGTTCAGGCTCTTCATGAGCTTTATATCCCTTTCGAGATCCGCGTGGCTCATCACGTATCCGTTATGAAGGGTCGTGTCGTGATGGTTGACGCCCTTCATTTTGATGGGCTGCCCGTTGAAATAGAAGACGGCGTTCTTGATCTCGATCGTCTTGAAGCCTGTCACGGTGCGCAGGGTCATTTCTTCCGCTTCTTCACCGAGAAGCGTCAGATACAGCGTGTAGGTGACGGGCAGCTCGGGGTTCCATTCGGCGACGTGAAGATCCTCGAAACGGATGCCAACGCTCTCCTGTGCGGGAACGGTCGCGTCGGCAACGACCTTTCCGTCTTTGTCCAAAAGCTTTGCCGAAAGTCGTCTGCCCTCGGATTCCCCCTTTATCCGGGCGTTCACCTGCAGGGCGTAGGTTTCGTTCGTTTTTTCGGGCAGCGCCTCAAAGTCATTCACATAGGCCCTGCCGTAATGGTAAAGCAGTACGTCGCGGAAAATGCCGTTGTCGCGGAACATATCCTGGCACTCGAGGAAGGTGCCGTTGCACCACCGGAAGGAAACGACGAGCATTTCGTTTTTGCCGATATTCAGATACGGCGTCAGGTCAAATTCCGCGGTGTTGTGGCTGCCCTCAGAATAGCCGACAAACTTACCGTTGACGTAAAGGGAAAGGTTGTTTGCGACGCCGAGGAAGGAGAGAATATAGGTCTTGTCAAGGTCTTCGATTTCAAAAAACCTGCGATACACGCCTACGGGCATGTCCTCGGGGATTTCCGGCTCCATGTTTTTGAATTCATAGCGGGTGTTCAGATAGACGGGCGGCAGAAAGCCTTCGCGCTGCCAGTCCGCCGGTACGGGGATGGTTTTGAACTTGGTTTTCAGGCTGTCCAGTCTGTCCGGCAGATCCTGAATGGATTTATAAAGCTTAAAATCCCACACGCCGGAAAGGACCTCCACCATATCGGAAGCGTAGCGCTCGTCGGCCAGCGCGGTCCGACGCAGCTTGTCCGCGCTCGAATAGGGGATCGCGTACGCGCGGGGCGCAAGCTTGTTCTTTTCAAAAACCGAAAAGGTGTTGTGCAGAGTCTTGTTGATTTTGTAATTCATAGTTTACCGCCTTTCTTTGATCGGTAGCTTTATTTTAGCATATTACGCGATTTTGCACAAGATATAATTTGTTTTTATTGACAAAACCAAAAAAATAATTTATAGTTTTATGGGAACCTGCAAAGGAGACGGTATGTATGAAAAAAAAGCAAGCCATCCTGTCGGCTGTGCTGGCGCTGCTGCTCGGCGTCGGCGCGCTTTCGGGGTGCAAAAAAGAGAAGCCCGTGACCATTCCGCCGGAGGGTTATTCCTACGACCCCGGCGACAACGAGACCACGACCGCGTCGGGTGCCGAGCTGCCGACGGACGCGGAGCAGACGAGCGCCTCGACGGTCAACGAGGGCTTTACCGTAAACACGGCGTGGCAGCGCAATTTCTTTGCCGAATATCTGTATTTTGACAAAAAGCTGGACGGCGGCAACGTGCGCATCCGGGAGATCAAGACGGAGAACGCGTTCGAGGCGAAATATCCGGATTCCGGTAATTTCTATTATTACGAGGCGCAGGACGGCGATCTGGTCGTTTATACCGTGATCCCGGGGGAGGATACCTATGATCGCAGCGTGTCGAAGGGCAAGACCGTGGCGGATATTTCCTCCACCTTTATGAAGCTGTCGGCTGTGGAGGAGACCTTTTCCGCCCTGCCGAACGTGCTGTATATGCTGGATGAGGACGTCGCGGGGCGTCCCTGCAAAAAATATATCCAGCGCGCGTATTCGGACGGCAAGGTGACGGAGACCGTGTATATCTGGATCGACGCCGCCTACGGCTTTGCCGCCAAGTGCGAGGCCTACGACGCGAACGATCAGCTGACGACCTCGTGGGAGCTGATGCTGTTCGAGACAGGCGACGTGAAGGATACCAGATTCGACGTGGACCTTGACGACTACGATTTCGGGGAGGCGTAAGATGAACGTTTACGACTTTGACGATACGATCTATGACGGGGAAAGCATTCTGAGTTTCTTTTGGTTTTATCTGAAGAAAACGCCCTACCTGGTGAAATATGTTCCGAAGGTCCTTTATGCGATGGCAAAATACAAGCGCGGAAAGATCACAGTGGAGCAGGCGCTGGCGACCTATGCGCCGTTTATTGAGGATTATTTCCGGAATATCGACGATTTCGAGGCGGACGTTGTCGAGTTCTGGGACGGGCACATGCACCGGATCCGACCGTTTTATAAGGACCTGCAGCGGGAGGACGACGTGATCGTAACCGCATCCCCCGAGTGCTCGATGCAGGAGATCTGCCGCAGACTCGGCATCCGGCACTGCGTCGGCAGTATCATGGATCCCAAAACCGGCAAAATCAGCCGTCTTTGCATGCGCAGCAGAAAGATCCCTGCGTTTCTGGAAGCCTTCCCGGATGCGCATATCGAGAATTTTTATACCGATTCCCCGAAGAACGACGCGCCGCTGATCGAGATGGCGGACCATGCGTTCGTGGTCAGGGGAAATAAGATCAAACAAATCAAATAAGGAGTTGTAAGCATGGAGCATTTGAACAAGCTGCCCTTTACCGCTGTGGAGATCTGCGGCGGGTTCTGGGCGAACCGGCAGAAGATCAACCGCGAGACCACGATCTGGGCTGTGAAGGACCGTTTCGAGGATACCGGGCGTTTTGCCGCGCTGGATTTCAAGCCGGTCCCCGGTCTGCATTTCTTTTGGGATTCCGATCTCGCGAAGTGGCTTGAAAGCGCGGCCGATATCATCGCAAAGGGGCCGGATGAGGCGCTTCAGGCGGAGATCGACGATATGGTGGACAAAATCGAAGCCCATCAGGATGCCAACGGCTACTACAATATCTTTCACACCGTGATCGAGCCGGATAACCGATTCAACAACCGCGATCATCACGAGCTGTACTGCCTCGGACATCTGATCGAGGCCGCCGTGTCGATCTTTCAGGCGACCGGCAGCGACCGGCTGATCCGCATCCTCGACCGCTATATCGATTACGTGATCGAGCGCTTCTGCGAAAAGGCGGACACGGGCTTCAAAACGCCCGGGCATGAGGAGATCGAGCTGGCGCTTTATAAGCTCTACGCCGTGAAGCCGGAGGAGAAGTACCGCAGGCTTGCAAAGTTTTTCCTCGATCACCGGCACGAGGACAGCGTTCCCGCGGATTTTTGGTGCGGCGACACTTATTTCCAGAGCCATCAGCCGGTCCGGGAGCAGAGAATCGCGGTCGGGCACAGTGTGCGCGCCAACTATCTCTATTCCGGTATGGCGGACGAGGCGCGCGTTGAAAACGACGAGGAGATGCTTGCGGCCTGCCGGGCGCTGTTCGACGATATGTATTATAAAAAGATGTACGTCACGGGCGGCATCGGCTCCTCGCACATCGGCGAGGCGTTCACCGTGCCGTATGATCTGCCGAACGACACGGCATACGCCGAGACCTGCGCTTCGATTGCTTTCGCGATGTTTGCGAACCGCATGAAGGATCTGGAGCTCCATTCCAAATACGCGGATCTGGTCGAGACCGAAATGTATAACGGCGTCCTTTCCGGCGTTTCCCTGAACGGCAAAAGCTTTTTCTATGAGAACCCGCTTGAGATCAATCTGGAGGACCGCACGCGCCACGGAGACACGAAGAATAGCGAGCGTCTGCCTATAACCGAGCGTCTGGAGGTTTTCGGCTGCTCCTGCTGTCCCCCGAATCTGACCCGCTTTATTGCGTCGATCGGAGAATATATGTATTCTTACGATGAAAACCGGATCGTCCTGCATCAGTATATCGACAGCGAGGCTGTGGTCGACGGCGCGCTTATCACGCTGGAGACCGCTTATCCCGCAAACGGCACGGTTCACCTGAACGTTGCCGGCGGCAAGGGCAAGACCCTGCTGCTGCGCATCCCCGGCTGGTGCGAGCACTTTACCCTGAACGTGCCGTATGTGATGCAAAACGGTTACGCCGCCGTGGAGCTGAAAGAGGAGGTCACGGAGCTGACGCTGGAGCTCGAAATGAAGGTCCGCTTCCTTGCCGCGAGACGGGAGGTCCGCCACGATGCGGGCAGGGTCGCCGTTGCGTGGGGGCCGCTTGTATACTGCGCGGAGAAAAAGGATAACGACGAGCTTCTTTGGGACCTTTCTTTGGATACTCACAGCGAGCCTGTCGTCGTTTATTCGGACTATTTCGGTGCCCCGGAGATCTCTCTCAAGGCAAAGGTACGGGAGTCCTTCGACCTGAAGGCTCTCTATCTGCCGCTGCGGGACGTGAAATACACAACGGTTCCTGTCCGGCTGATCCCGTATTACGCGTTCGCGAACCGCGGTTCGTCCGATATGCGCGTCTGGTTCCGGTATATCTGATCTGATAAAACATATATAAAGAGAACGCCGCAGCCCCGGTTGGGACTGCGGCGTAATTGTATATTTGTCAGCGGTCAGGACATGACCTTGTCCCGCAGCGTGTCGGCGAAGCTGGTCGCGGCGGCGATGTTGTTGACGATCGCCACGTCCGTGACGCCGTAGCGGTCGATCATGTCGGCCACGCTGTCGGTATCCTCGCGGATATCCACGACCACGACGCGCTCATAATAGTCGAGCAGATAGGGGACAAGGGCGTTGCCATAGGATTCCTTGAAGAACATCAGGCTCTTGCCGTTCCTGACGTCGGTCTCAAAAACCTCCAGCGGCTGGTCGCCCACGATGAACATGTTGGCGTAGGTGTTATAGCGCGGATCCACGGCGGTGGCGCCGAACCAATAGCCGGCGTAGCAGGTCATGGTGTAGCCGGTGTGCGGATAATGCCCGACCGTGTAATCGGGGTTACGGGTAAGCGCGTCTGGTCTCCCGGCAAAGGAATACAGGGTGCCGATGAAATCGGGCTTTACAACGGTCTCATAGCTGTCGAGCGCGTAGGGGGTGATGCCGTTGGCTTCGCAATAGGCAACGCTGGCGTAATACGCCCCGAGGCTGGTCCAGTGATGGTCGGTGCGGTAGAACATATACTCGCCGTCATGCTGGTCCATCACGCCGAAAACGTCCGCCTTTTTCACGCCGTCGCCCATTTTGGCGTAGGTCGCGCTGATGAAGGACTTTGTGTTCTCATAGGGATCGCGCGCGTCCTTGGGCGGCTCGAAGGTGCTGGATTTCGGAATCAGCACGCTCGTGACGTTCAGTTGAGGATACTTCGCCGCGAAATCCTTCACGACCGCCGGGTAATCCTCCAGCCCGTCGGGGGAGGGATTGTAATACTCCATCCCGTAGTCGCCGCAGATCAGCACGCCGCCGAGGGTATAGGATTCGTCGATGTCGTTCGTATAGTGGCCGCCCGCCGTCGTCTCGGGGATCACGCCGTCCGGGAAACCGGATTTCTCCAGATCGCGGCCGTTGGGACCGGTATAGTATTTGGTGTCGGAGCCGATCTGCTGTCCGCAGACGGTGCACACGCCGTCGTCGTCCAGGAAGTGCCCTGCCGCCGGGTTCAGGATCTTGCCGCAGGTCGTGCAGGTGACGGAGGTGATGCAGGAGACCTCGCCGCTCGGGGTGTGGCCGGAAGCGGGCGCAAGGACTTCGCCGCACACGGAGCAGGTCTGGGGCTGTCGCCGCAGATCGTGCAGGTCTGGGGCGTGGTGCAGGTGGCGGCAGGGCCGGGGACGTGATCGTGGTCCGGCTTGCCGCAGGCGGCAAGGGCGGTGAAAAGCAGGGCGCAGCTCAAAAGAAGGGAAAGGATTCTGATACGTTTCATTTTTTATCTCCTCATAAAGATTAAACGATTCATGCGGCGGCTCAGGCGTCCGTCGGTTTTGCAAAGATGGAAAGCACGAGCGAACGCACTTCCTTGTCCGACAGGTATTTCGGGTAGCCCACAAGCTTGGCTTCTTCTCCTGCCTTGCGGGCGATCTCCTGCGCGTCGTCGGGATCGAAGGGGATCCTGTCCGCCGAAACGCCGCAGCGTTCGATAAGGGAGCGGATTTCCCCGATCATGCCGTCGGCGGTATCGGCGACGCCGGATCTGACGCCGAGCTCGGCGAGCTTTTCGTCAATATTCGGGCGCGAAGCCTCCAGCACCGGGACGAAAGCGGCGGCGATCGCCAGCCCGTGCGGGACGTGGTAGAATTCGCCGAAGCGGTGCCCGATCGCGTGGACGTACCCGGTCCCGATCCTGCCGAAGGCCGTACCGGCAAGGTAGGCGGCCTTTTGCATATTCGCGCGCGCGGTCAGGTCGTGCGGCGTTTTTATTGCGGTTTCGAGATTATCGAAGATCAGCTTCACGGCCTCCGGCGCTTTTTGCGCGTCCTCCGGGAAGGCGGGCGCAAACAGGCTCAGCCAGCTTTCCACCGCGTGGGCAAGCGCGTCGATGCCGGTGCATGCCGTGGAGAACGCGGGCACGCTCTCGGTCAGGACCGGATCAAGGAACACAGCGTCCGGCAGGAACTTGTCCGACGTAAAGGGACGCTTCTTGTTCTTTTCCTCCTCGGTCGCCACGGCGAACAGCGTCCTTTCGGAGCCTGTGCCTGCGGTCGTGGGCGCCGCGAACAGCGGCACGGCGGGCAGGCACTCAGAGTCGAGCTTGCAGATATCCTCGATATAGCGGTCGGGGTTTGCCGCGCGCAGGGCAGTGATCTTGGAAACGTCCAGCACGGAGCCGCCGCCGATCCCGACGACCGCGTCGCACCCGTTGTCCAAATACGCCCGCAGCGCCCGGTCCGTATCGCCGACGGTCGGCTCTGCCGCGATATCCGTGAACAGGGGCGCATCCGGGAAGGCGGCCTTCACCGCGTCCATCCCCGGCAGCGCAAACGGAACGGTGATGATCAGCGGCTTGGAAACGCCCTTTTCCCGCAGCACGTCCGGCAGCTTTTTCAGGCTTCCGGGGCCGTCGTAGACGGGCTCCTGCTTCATCACGGCGTCTCTGAGCACACCGAGCGTCAGGTTGCCGATCGGCGTGACGTGCGGCGTGCGGATCGGCTTCTTCAGGACCGTGGGCGTGAAGTCGAGGCAGCGCCCCGGCCCGCCGTCGGTGCTGACGGTCAGATACTGCCGGTCCGGCTCGCTCCAGGCAAAGCCAAGCTCCCGCAGGGCGGCGTTCGTCTCGTTATTGATCATTCTGACCTCCGCGCTTCTGCCGGAAATCAGCATATAGAACAGATAAACGTGGATATCCCGGTCGTCGGTATTTGCGACCATCCGCTCCACGGCTTCCAGCGTGGACGCGTATTTCCAGGGGCGGCCGAGCCGGTCAAACAGATCGCGCACGTCCAGGAAGTGATCGTTGAACATGTGCCAGATCCGGTTCGTTCTGCCGGAAAGCGCCAGCCGGACGTAAGCGTCCGCGCATTCGTCCACGGCGGTCAGGTCGATCGGGAACTTCTCGAAATTCTCGTGGTAGATCCCCAGCTTCAGGATCGCGTGCAGGCGGTGCAAAAAGCCGTTGTCCGCGGCGTTTTTCTGGAACCTGCCGTCGGTGGTACGCCACGTGAGGTTGCCGATGCGGAAAATGTTGGTTTTCAGCCCGCGCTCACGCGCCAGCAGGACCTCCTCCTCCGCCCGGTACTTGGAATGGATATAGACGTTATCGGTATAATGCTGGCCGATATCGAGAACGTGCTCGTCAAACACCGCCTTTTCGGTGCGCTCGATCACGGTCGCGGAGCCGTGGACGGAAACGGTGGAGGTGTGCTCCAGTACCGCGCCGGCCTCCTCGCAGAAGGCGATCACGTTTTTGGTGCCGAGGACGTTCGTGCGCGAGACCTCGCGGTAATCGCCCGCGTGGTGCACGTTCGCCGCCGTGTGAAAGACCGTGTCGATCTCCCCGATCAGCTTTTTATAGGTGGAGGGGAAGAGGCCAAGCCGTTCCTCTTCAATGTTGCCGCGCACGGGAACGATCCGCTCGCTTGTGAAATCGCCGAAATAATACCGCAGGGCGTCAATCAGCCGTTTTTCGTCCCGCACAAGGCAATAGACCGTGCAGCCGGCTTCGATCAGGTTCTTCAGGATATGGACGCCCAAAAAGCCGGTCGCGCCGGTGAGCAGCACGTTTTTGACCGTGTGCGGCGTTTCGGGCGTCGCCTCGGTTCTTGCGATCAGGTCGTTGATCCCCGGCACGCGCGTTTCGTTTCGCTGCTCTTCCTTTTCCAGCTGCTTCGCAAGGGAAGTCAGGAAGGGGGAGTCGTAAACGGTCTGCGGCTTCACGCCCAGCGCCACGGCAAGCTCCACGGCGTTCAGGGAGTTGCAGCCCACGGCGAACACGTTGTCCGTCATCGAGATCTCCCGGTTCCCCAAAATCTCCCTCGCGGCGGTATAGACCCGCTCCTCATACGGTCCGGCGGGCAGAACGATCTCCTTATTGATCTTGCCGTGCGGCAGCCCGCGCTTGATCTTCTGCGAGGCGGTCTTCTCAAAGGGACGGTCCCGCAGGACATAGCCGCTGATCTGCTGGTGGCGGGCAAGCTTTTTGTTCACGCGCCCCAGAAGCGTCGGCATCTGGGCCTCAATATCGACAATCCCCTTTGCGGCGGCGAATTCCCGGTTCGGGAAGATCTCGGCGTAGATCGCGCCGTTTTCGCCGTAGCAGACGCATTCCTTCACGAGCCCCTCGCGCGAAAGCTTCTCCTCCAAAAATTCGGCGGAGACGTTCTCGCCGTTGTCGAGCAGGATGAGGTTTTTCTTTCTGCCCGTTATGAACAGATACCCGTCGTTGTCGATGGTCCCGAGGTCGCCGGATCTGAGCCAGCCGTCCTCGGTGAACGCTTCCTTCGTCGCCTCGGGATTCTTGTAATAGCCCTTCATGACGTTCGGGCCCTTGAGCTGGATCTCTCCGTCCACGATGCGCACCTGCATGCAGGGGATGGGCTTGCCCACAGACCCGGCCTTATAGAACGAACCGACGTTGTTGGAGACGATCGGCGCGCATTCCGTCATGCCGTAGCCGTTGTAAACGCCGATGCCGGTGGCGTTGTATCGGTCGTTGAGCTCCCTGTCCAACGGGGCGGAGCCGGAGGAGATCGTGGTGAAGGCGCCGCCGAAGAATTCGCGGAACGCTTCCTTTTCCGTCATGACGCCTTCCTTGGACTTCGCGTACTGGAAGCCCGCGTTCATGATGAACTTGATCATCTGCGGCACCGCGAGCATGCCGTTCGGCTTATAGAGCTTGAAATCCGCAAACACGTTCTGCAGATTGTCGCACAGGCACAGGGTCCTGCCGTAGACCATGATCTTCGTGATGTTGCCCGTCAGACCGAACGCGTGGTGATAGGGGAGCACCCCGAGCATCCGGGGCGTGGGATAGGAGTCGTGGATGTAAACGCCCGTCGCAATGAAGTTGCGGTGCGTCAGCATCACGCCCTTCGGAAAGCCCGTCGTGCCGGAGGTGAACATGATGGCGCACAGATCGTCGCCGTCCGGCTCCTTCTTGTAAACGCCCACGTTGTCCGCAATGATATCGGAAATGTTCAGCACGCCGTCGACGCCCGTATCGTCCACGGAAATAAAGGTCTTCACGCTCGGCACGTCCCGCCGCACCTGTTCATACAGCGCCAGATGCTTTTCATCGAAGACGAACACGGTGGAATCCGAAAAGTCGATCAGCTTCGTGTTCATGTCGTCGGTCTCCGCCGGCGCCAGCGGTACGGCGACGCTGCCGGAATTCACGATCCCCATGAACGCGGCGACCCACTTGAAGGACGCTCCGCCGATCAGCGCGACGTGCGATCCCGCCAGTCCGTTCCGCTCCAGGAACAGAGAAACGGCGTCCGCCGAGACCTTCAAATCTGTATAGGTTTTTGCCTGCACGCCGTTCGGCGTTTTATACTCCATAAAATGAACGTTGCCCCAAGTTTCCGCGCAGTAATCCGTCAAATGCTTGAAGCTCCGAATTTCCGTCATTTTATTCTGCGGCATTGTCAGCCCTCCGAATTTCATGATAACGTAATATAACCAAAGCGATAATTAAAAATTGTTAACAAAATGATAATGCAATTCATTTCATATTAACATATTATAAAATAAAAAGCAAGTCCATTTTTCGACTTCTCCCCGAAATGCAGGAATTGTTTCTGTGTCCGGGGCGGCAGGTTTTTGCCCGGCGGAGCTTTCCCGGAAGGACAAGGAAAGATGCTGCGGCTTTAAACAAATTTTACAATTTTTGTACTTGTATTCCTGCCCCGATTGTGCTAAAATCATATCTGTATAATAATTCCAAGGAGGATGATACCCATGGACACCAGATTTGCGATCTCCGAGTATCCGGATGCCGCGAAAATCAACCGTCAACTGGATGAGCTGATCAAAAAACCGATTTATACCATCTCCGACGAGGCGCTTGCCAATTACGAGGCGGAGTATTTCGACAAGAAGTGCAAGAAGTCCAAGGCGATGATCGAAGAAGCGAAGACGATCATTCCCGGCGGCGTGCAGCACAACCTTGCGTTCAACTATCCCTTCCCGCTGGTCTTCACGAAGGCGGAGGGCTGCTATCTTGAGGATATCGACGGCAACCGCTATTTCGATTTCCTGCAGGCAGGCGGTCCCACCGTGCTCGGCTCGAACCCCCCCGAGGTCCGCGAGCAGGTCATTGATCTGCTGAACACCTGCGGCCCCTCCACCGGTCTGTTCCACGAGTTTGAGTACAAGCTCGCCAAGAAGATCGCGGATTCCATGCCTACGGTCGATATGTTCCGTATGCTGCAGTCCGGTACCGAAGGCTGCATGCTTGCCATCCGTATTGCGCGTCTTGCCACCAAGAACCGCAACGTCGTCAAAATGGGCGGCGCCTATCACGGCTGGTCCGATCAGCTCGGCTACGGGATCCGTATCCCCGGCACAAAGTTCACTCAGGCGCACGGCGTTCCGATCCGTCTGATGAGAGACACCCAGGAATTCTACCCCGGCGATCTGGACGCACTTGAGCGCATTCTGCGTCTCAACCAGTTCCGCGGCGGCACGGCCTGCGTCATGCTCGAGCCCATCGGTCCCGAATCCGGTTCCCGTCCCGTGGACAAGAACTTCTGCAAGGGCGTGGAGCGTCTTTGCCGCAAGTACGGCGCTCTTCTCATCTTCGACGAGGTCGTCACCGGCTTCCGTCTCGGCATGAGCGGCGCGCAGGGCTACTTCAACTGCTCTCCCGACCTCACCGTGTTCGGCAAGGTCATCGCGGGCGGTTATCCGGGCGCCGGCGGCGTCGGCGGCAAGAAGGAATACATGAAGTATCTGGGCGCGGGCCTCGACGGCGCCGTCAAGGTCAAGAAAGCCTTCTGCGGCGGCACGCTTTCCGCGAACCCGCTTTCCTGCGCGGCAGGTTACTATACCCTCGAAGAGATCGACCGTCAGAACGCCTGCGTCAAGGCCGGTCAGATGGGCGACCGTATCACCAAGGGTCTCAACGAGATCATCGAGCGCCGTCATCTGCCCTTCGTGGCGTTCAACCAGGGCTCCATCTGCCATCTTGAAACGGTCGGCACCCTGGCGTTCTCCATCAACTGGAAGAAGCCGTGGACCATTCCGTCTGTCCTGTCCGAGACCAACGTCCGCAAGACCGAAATGACCCACATGGGCGCCGCTTACATGGCGGAAGGTCTTGTCACGCTTGCCGGTTCCCGTCTTTACACCTCCGCCGCCTACACCGAGAAGGAGATCGACGAGGCGCTCGCCGCCTTCGATCGCGTGTTCGCGAACATCGCTGTAAAGGAAAACTGATATGGACGTTTTACTTGCAAAAGAAACCGTCGTTCGCGCCGGGCGTGAGCTCGTCAAGGAAGGGCTGATCCAGCGCACGTGGGGCAACGTCTCCTGCCGCATCAGCGACAGCGAGTTCGTCATCACCCCCAGCGGCAGGGATTACCTCTCCCTCACGCCGGACGATATCGTCACGGTCCGCATCGACGACCTCTCCTACGAGGGCGATATCAAGCCCTCGTCCGAGAAGGGCATCCACGCGATGTGCTATCAGCTGCGGGACGACGTGAATTTTGTGATCCATACGCATCAGACCTACGCCTCCATTCAGGGGCTTTCTGGGCTGGATATCAACGGGATCGAGGGCGAAAGCGCCGCGATCCTCGGCGATAACGTGCCGCTGGCGTCCTACGGGCTGCCCGGCACCAAGAAGCTCAGAAACGGCGTTGTGAACGCGATCCTGCGTTCCGATTCCAAGGCGGCGCTGATGCTGCATCACGGCGCGCTGTGCATGGGCGCGGATTACGACGACGCGTTCCGCGTTGCCAACGAGCTCGAAAAGGTCTGCAGGGAGCGTGTGTTCGCCCGTTTCACGGAGGTCTCCGGCAAAACGGCGGAATCCTTCCGCTCCATCTCCGACTACATTGCGGAGCGCCTGACGACCCGCACGAGCGCAACGGAGCTCACGCCCTACGAGAGCGTGCGCGCGTTCGGCGTGCTCGAAATGACGAACGCAGAGTCCGGCGAAACGCTGTGCATCGACCTCGGCAGCGGTCTGCCGGTGGACCCCGAAATGGAACTGCCGGATACCGCCGTGCTGCACGCGGAGATCTATAAAGCGAGAAACGACGTGAACGCGATCATCCATTCCAAGGACGAGGCGACGCTTTCCCTGTCCAGAATGGGGAAAACGATCCGTCCGTTCCTGGACGATTTCGCTCAGATCGTCGGCTTCACGATGAAGAACGCCGTGTATGATCCCGATAACGCCCTGAAGACCTCCAAAAAGGTCATCAAAAAGCTGAAGCATCGCGACGCGGTCCTGCTGGACCACAACGGCGCGCTCTGTGTCGGCAGCGACCGTGAGGAGGCCGAGGCTGTCCGTCTCGTCGCCGAAAAGGGCGCCAAGGCTTTCGTGGCGGCGGATCTTTACGGCAGAGGCAAGTCTTATATCAACACGGTTGAAAGCGTGCTGATGCGCGTTATCTATAAGGCGAAATATTCCAAGAAGAAGTGAGGAGTCTCCATGTCCGGCATCAAAAAATCCGAGCATAGAAACGCCGCGCGCTCCCGTCGGATGATCAAACAGGCATTCGGCGAGCTGTTGCATGAAAAAGATCTGCATAAGATCACGGTCACGGATATCGTGGAGCGGGCGAATATCTCCCGCGGCACGTTCTACGCGCATTATCTCGACGTCTATGACCTGTATAACGCGATCCAGAACAACATTATGGAGACGATGGACTTTGCGATCGGGCAGATCGGCATCGACTCCATGATCAAGGATCCCACGAACGCCGTGACTTCCGGGATGCAGTTTCTGGAGGCAAACAAGACCTATTACGGGCTGTTTGCCCAGTCCGCGCAGGGTGAGACCTTCGTCGGCAGGATCATCAGCTATATGGAGAACAAATTCGCTCCGGCTGTGGATTCTCTGTTTGTCGGCGAAAGCAACGTCCGCGTGAAGCTCTTCCTGCTCTATACGCTCGGCGCTTACAAGAACGTGATCCTGCGTTGGTTCAGCGGCGATCTGGACGTTTCCGCTTCGGAATGCGCCAGTATGCTGATCGGGTTTTATCTCAGCTCCCGTCCGGAAGAGATCCTTTCGCTTCCCTGAATACCGATTCCCCTTTCCCCCTGTTCTCCGAGCAGGGGGAGCTTTTTGCTCTCAGATGCAACATTTTTCGTCGAAAAACAGATGCAATCGTCAGAAAATGTAAGTCTTTGTTCAGTTTTTGGATAATTTGTGCATCACAGTCTTGACAAAGGAGCAAAAAAGTGTTATATTTGTGCTATACAAAACGCATAAATATACAACAACGGGGTTTTAAACATGGCAGAGTTTTATTCCGCAAGTCTGGACCGTCTGCTCAACGTGATGCTGGAGTTGAAGCAGAAGGATGAACTTTACGCCTTCCTGTCGGAGTTGTGCAGCGCCAAGGAGCTGCGCGATCTTTCCGTGCGGCTGGAGGTCTGTCTGCTGCTGCAGGAGGGGCTGAACTACCGCGATATTTCGGAGCGGGTCGGGATCTCCCCTGCGACGATCAGCCGCGTTTACCGCTCGTTCAGTCAGGGGACAGGCGGCGTCATGCGCGCGCTGGAGCTGATTGAAGAAAAAGGTTTGTAAAATGCGTCAATAAAGCGCCCCGTGCCGCATGCGGCACGAGGCGCTTTCATTTTTTGTATCAAAGCTTTCCCAGCAGCTTATAAAGCAGCGTGTAAAGCGTCGCGGCCTCCTCCGGCTGCAGATTGACGCAGGCGGACACGCGGTCCGGCACGCAGACGGCGCGTTCGCGCAGGGCGCGCCCTTCCTCCGTCAGCGCGGCGATCAGCACGCGCTCGTCGTCCTTGCTGCGCGCGCGTGTGATATATCCCTTGCTTTCCAGGCTTTTCAGAACCGGCGTCAGGGTGCCGGAATCCAGAAACAGCTTGTCGCCGAGCTCCTTCACGCTGGTCTCGTTCTGCTCCCACAGCACCATCATGGCGATATATTGGGTATAGGTCAGGTCCAGCTCGTCCAGGTGCGGGCGGTAACGCCGTACGATCTCCTTGGCGCAGGCATAAAGCGGAAAGCAAAGCTGATTCGAGAGCTTCAGTTTTTCATACTGATCCATAATTACCCCTGCGTTTCATTCAGCGCCTGCCGCACGGCAATGGCAAGCTGATCGGCGCAGGAGGTGGGGCGCATGCCGCAGGTGTTGCCACGCAGCTTTTCTTCAATCTGCTCCACGGTCCAGCCGTCCAGCAGCTTCGGTATGGCCTTCAGGTTCCCGTTGCAGCCGCCGTAAAACACAACGTTCGTGATCACGTTGCCGTTGATGTCAAAATCGATCTGCCGCGCGCAGGTCGATTTCGTTTTATAGGAATAGTGCATGGTCTCTTCCCTCCGTTTTGATAAAACAATTAAATTGTATGCAATGAATACGGCTTCATTATAATCCGGTCAGCCGTTCTTGTCAAGCGCTTTTTTCATATTTCGACGTCTTTTGTTCAATTGCCGTTCAAAGTCGCCGCTGTCCAGCAGGGCAGCCAGGACCAGTTGCTCAAAGGTTGGCACGGTGCAGGAGAAAAAGCCGATCCGCTCCCGGAAGCGCTCCAGCAGCGGCAGGGGGATCACGGTGTAGCCCATGCGCAGCGACGGCGCCACGGTGCGGGAAAAGGTATTGAGATAGATCACGTTTCCGTCCGGGCTCTGCGCAAACAGCGTTTCCTCCGGCTTGGAGGCCAGGCTGAATTCGCTTTCCACGTCGTCCTCGATCAGGATGCGTCCCTTTGCCGCCCAGCGCAGGTATTCGGTCCGTTTGGAGGCCGTCGCCGTCACGCCGGAGGGGTAGGAGCGATAGGGCGTGATGTGCAGCACGTCCGCATCCGTCGCGGCGAGCGCCTTGCTGCCGATGCCGTTGCCGTGCAGGGGGAGCAGCCGCAGCGTTGCGCCCGCCGAGCGGTAGACTGCCTCGATCTTTTCATAGGACGGCGCTTCGATCCCGTAGATCCGCCCGCGCCCCAGCGCCGCGACCAGAAGGGAATAGAGATATTCCGCGCCGGACCCGATCAGGATCTGCTCCGGTTTCACGTGGATATCCCGACTGCGGGCCAGGTAGCGCGCGATCGCTTCCCGCAGCTCCGGCAGCCCCTCGTTCGGGCTTTTGATCAGGATCGACTCCGCCCGGTCGCTCAGTACCCGCCGCATGGTTTTTGCCATCAGCGAAAACGGAAAGCCGCCGCCGTCCGGCGTGTGCCTCGCGGGCGGCAGCGCCGTCGGGAGCTGCCGCGTCGGCGCGTCGAACACAAGCCCCGACGTGTAGGCGACGTAATACCCGCTGCGCGGACGGCTTTCGGTATACCCTTCGTCCGTCAGCAGCGATAAAGCGTGTTCCACGGTCACAAGGCTTGTGCCGGTTTCGGCGGCCAGCGCCCGTTTGGAGGGCAGGCGCGCGCCGTACGGATATACGCCGGATACGATATCCGCCCTCAGCCTGTCGTATAAGGATAAATAAAGCGCCCGCGCGCCGTCCTTTTTGATTGCGTATGCCATGGTATATGCCTCCATCTGGTCTTATAAAAAATACTCATTTTGGCTATTTTAATATAACCAAAATGAGTATATCATAGAATCATCAGCAAAGTCAAGCGAAGAGATCATCAAAAAGGAGTTTTATCATGGCTTATAAAAAGATCCTCACGGTGCAGGATATCTCCTGCGTCGGGCAATGTTCCTTAACGGTCGCCCTGCCGATCCTGTCCGCTGCCGGGCACGAGACCTGCATTCTGCCCTCGGCGGTGCTTTCCACGCACACGGCGGGCTTTACGGGCTTCACCTTCCGCGATCTGACGGCGGATATCCCCGCCATCGCCGCGCACTGGAAGCGCGAGGGGATCGCCTTCGACGCGATCTATACCGGCTATCTCGGCTCCGCCGAGCAGATCGCCTACGTGCAGGAGATGTTTGCCACCCTGCTCGCCCCCGGCGGCGTGCGCATCGTGGACCCCGCCATGGCGGATAACGGCAAGCTCTATCCCGCGTTTGACGCGGCGTTCGTGGAGGAGATGAAAAAGCTGGTCTTCTCCGCCGATATCATCCTGCCGAACATCACCGAGGCCTGCTTTTTGACCGATACGCCGTATCGGGAGGACTATGACGAGGCGTATATCGACCTGCTTTTGTCCCGTCTGCGCGCGTCCGGCGCAAAGACCGTGATCCTGACCGGCGTCGGCTTCCGCCCGGACGTGACGGGCGTGATGACGCTCTGCGGCGACGAAAAGCGTTACTACGCGCACAAGCGGATCGCCCGCGGCAGCCACGGCACCGGGGACGTTTACGCGTCCGCCTTTGTCGGGGCGTACCTGCATGGCAGATCCGCCTATGATTCCGCCGTCATCGCGGCGGATTACACGGTGAAGTGCATCGAAAACACCGTGGACGACCCGGACCACTGGTACGGCGTTAAATTCGAGCCGGTCCTGCCGTATCTCATCGAGCGTTTATCCTGAATCAGACCAGCACGGGCTGGATCTGCCTTCCCTCGGCCGCCGCTTCCACGGCGGCTTTTGTCATGTCGAACCGCGCCACGACGGAGTTTGGCTTCTCCTCGGGATCGTCCTGCGCGTAGGGGACAAAATAAAGATGCCGGAAATTCTGCAGGGCGGCGATGTTCTTCGCCGCGCCCGCAAGCGCGTCGTTGGAGGATATCGCGATCACAACGGGACGGCCGTTGCGCAGGTGGCTTTTCGCCGCCAGCGTGACGGGCGTATCCGCGATCCCCGCGGCAAGCTTCGCAAGCGTGTTGCCGGTGCAGGGCTCGACCAGCAGCACGTCAAGCAGCTTTTTCGGGCCGATGGGCTCCGCCGCCTGCAGGGTATCGATGATCTCCCGCCCGGTGATCCGGCGGATCTCCCGTCGGAAGTCCTCGGCTTTGCCGAAGCGCGTATCAAGCGTGGCGGCGTGAAAGCTCATGATCGGCAAAATCTCATGCCCGTCGTTTTTCAGCGCCTCCATGACCGGCAGCACGCGCCGGAAGGTACAGAAGGAGCCTGTCAGGGCAAACCCGATTTGCAGCTTACGCATCCGTTCCACCCCCTTTCAGGCGCCGCAATACCGCGTCGGCGATCGCTTCGCCCGCGGCCTGCGGCGCGTATTTCCCGGGCAGACCGCCCGCACTGATCAGGCGCAAGCCCATCTCCTTCGCGGCAGCCGGGTCGATCCCGAAGGGGCTGGACGCCGCTTCGAGCAGCACGCAGTCCCGCCGCAGCGCGCGCAGCGTCCCCGTTTCGACCACTCGGGCAGGCACGGTGTTGACCAGCGCGTCGAACGTCGGCGCTTTTGTCTCCAGTGCTGTGATCTGGCAGGCGGCTGCGCCGTTCGCTTCCGCCGTCCGTCGGCTTTCCGCCCGGCGGGCGAACACCGTGGGCGCCGCGCCGACCGCAAGCAGCAGTCTTGTCAGCGCAGACCCGATCCTGCCATAGCCGAGCACAGCGACCCGTAGCCCCGCTAACGCCTTTGGCGTTTCGGCGATCAAAAGCCCCAGCAGCGCTTCGGCGGTCAGTGCGGCGTTTTTCATGAGCAGCACTTCGTCCGCAAATAGGTTGGTCAGCGCGGCGCCGTTTGCCTGCAGCAGCCGCGCATGCACGCCCGGCGCCGCCGTAAATAAGGCGGTCCCGCCGTCGGTGAGTCCGGTCAGTTCCCGCAGGGGGAGCGGGCGTTCGGCAAACGGTGCAAACACAGTCTCCCCGTCCTTTGTCAGCGGCGTTCCGGTCAGCAGAACGCCGTGAAAAGGCCCTGTCAGCGACACGGAACGCACGCCCTCCGGCAGCGCCGCTTTCTCAAACCCGACGGCGAAAACCGGCAGCCCCGCCTGCCGCAAACGGCGTGCGGCGAACAGCATTCGCCTGTCGCCGCCGTAAATACAGATGTCCATTCGTTTTCCTCCTCGCTTCATCCTATGCTTTGTCGGTGGGATGGTGCGTACAGGCAATCCGATTTTTTTCACGGCAGTCACTTTGCAGTCACTTTGGCGGGGTATACTGGGGGCAGAAACCGAGGAAGGGAGTTTTATTATGGAAATCTTACGTGTGGAAAACCTGTCCAAGATCTATCCGTCGGAGGGCGGCGAGGTCCGCGCCGTGGATCATGTCAGCTTTACGGTGGAAAAGGGCGAATTCGTCGCGATCGTCGGCGCGTCCGGCTCCGGCAAGTCCACGCTCCTGCATCTGATCGCGGGTGTGGACCGTCCCACCTCCGGAAAGGTCTTTGTGGACGGGACGGATATCTTCTCGCTCAAAACCGACGCGCTGGCGGTGTTCCGCCGCAGGCAGGTCGGGATCGTCTATCAGTTCTATAACCTGATCCCGACGCTGAACGTCGTGGAGAACATCACCCTGCCGATCGAGCTGGACGGCAGACGCGTGGACGATAACAGACTTTCGGATCTGACGCGCTTGCTGGGGCTGACCGGACGCGAAAAGAACCTGCCAAACCAGCTTTCCGGCGGGCAGCAGCAGCGGGTCAGCATTGGCCGTGCGCTGATCGCAGACCCCGCGATCATGCTGGCGGACGAGCCGACGGGCAACCTCGATTCCAAAGCCGGCGACGAGATCGTCGCGCTGCTGCAGGAGACCAACCGCACCTATAAGCAGACCGTCCTGATCGTAACGCACGACCCCGATCTTGCCGCAAAGGCCAACCGCGTGATCACGGTGGAGGACGGCAGGATCATCCGCGACGAAAAACGCGCGTAAGGGAGGGCGGACCATGAACGTCATCAAACGCCTGACGCTTGCGAACGTCAGACAAAACAAAAAGCGTACGGTCGCCACGATCCTTGCGATCATCATGAGCGCCGCGCTGATCTGCGGCACCGCGGGCATCGCGTTTTCCGCGATCAAAAGCGCCGAAAACGGGGCAATCGCCTATACCGGCGACTTTCACGTGACCTTCGAGCGCCTGCCGGAAAACGAACGGAAATATGTGACTGAAAACGATAAGGTCGCGCGGTATTTTTACTCAAAGGACCTCGGCTATGCAGAGCTGGACGGCGCTGCCGATCCCGATAAGCCCTATCTGTTTATCCGCGCGCTGGACGATACGGCGCTGCACGGCGGCTTCGGCATCCATCTGCTCGCCGGTCGGCTGCCGGAAACCGAAACGGAGCTGCTGATCCCGCAGCATCTGATCACGACCGGGGGAATCGTGCTTTCCGTCGGGGATACGGTCACGCTCCCGGTGGGCGAACGTGTGCGGGACGACGGGGAGATCCTGTGGCAGGATACTGCGCTGTGGAAGCATGCCGTGATCGGAGACGACGGCAGCTACAGCTATTCCGAGGCGGACGAGGCGCACACGGAATCCCTGCAGACGGAACGTACACAGACCTATACCGTCGTCGGCGTGATGGAACGCCCCGATTTCACGGTGGAGGGCTCTGTCGCGCCAGGCTTTACGGCTTATACCTGTCTGCCGGAGGCGGAACGGAACGGGGATCTGAACGTCTCCGTCACCTTCCGGGATGCGCGGCATTACCGCGACTATATGGACGCGATCTTCGCGAATCTCACGGAGGAACCGTCCGTCTTCCGGAACTGGGATCTTTTGGAATATCAGGGCGCGGTCAGCGGAGCGACCCGGAGCTTCCTCACGGCGGTCAGCGTTGTGGTCATCGCGATCATCATGGTCTCCTCTGTCTTTGTGATCCGCAATTCCTTCGCGATCTCCGTGGCGGAAAAGCGCCGGATGTACGGCATCCTCGCGGGCGTGGGCGCGACCCCGAAGCAGATCCGCCGCAGCGTGCTGTTTGAGGGCTTCCTGTACGGGGTCGTCGGTATCCCGCTCGGCCTCCTGTCGGGCGTCGGCGCGATCGCGCTGCTGCTGAAGATCGTATCGCTGATCCTCGGCGACATGCTCGGGCATTTCCCGCTGACCTATCATCTCTCCGTCTGGGTGCTTGTGATCGGCGCGGTGTTTTCCGCCGTCACCATCTTCTTTTCCGCCCTGCTGCCCGCCGTGCGCGCCGCAAGGATCCCGCCGGTGGAGGCGATCCGCAACGTGCAGGACGTGAAGACCCGTCGGCGTGAGCTGCGTGTCAGCCCGCTGACAAAAAAGCTGTTTGGCATCGGCGGCGTGATCGCCTCGAAAAACCTGAAGCGCAGCCGCAAAAAATACCGCACCACCGTGGTCAGCTTGGTCGTCAGCATCAGCATCTTTATCGCGCTTTCCGCTTTCGTCAATATGGGCAAATCGAGCGTGCGCCTCGTGCGCACCGACCGAAGCTATAACGTGATTTGCTTCGCGCCGCATAAAGATCGCAGCGTCGATGGGTCAAGCGCCGAAAAGCTGCATCGGCTTGCCGTCGCGGCTAACGCGGACGTGTGGACCACGTCGCGCGAGCTGACCGTCATGCTTCCCGTTTCGGACTTCGCGAGTGAAGCGAAAAAGCGGGAGACGGCGCAGGAGCTTGCGGATTACAGGCAGAATCCGGGGGACTGGGGCGATGTGGACGAGTCCTATTTCGATACGTTTTTCGCAGACGTCCGGATCCTGAACGACGACTATTTCAAAACCTATCTCGAGGCGATCGGCGACAAAACGCCGTCCGATCAGGCGGTCGTCGTGATCGATGAAAACGGCGTGCTGAACGTGAAGAAAGGCGATGCGGTCGTCGGCACGGAGTGCACGACCGGGACCGAACAGGTCCTGACGCTGACGCCGACCGTTTTCACGGTCACACCGCCGATGGGGCGGCTGGAGGGCGTTCACAGCGATTCCCCCATCTTCCTCGTCAGCGAAGCATATTTCAGCGAGGACGTGCTCTCCGCCCTGCCCGCGCCGCGCACCGTCGTGATGCACGTTCCTGACGCGGACGCCGCCGAGCAGAAGCTCTCGCAGCTGACGAATACGGACCCGGAGCTTGCCGGATATGCCTATACGAATATCGCCTATGAGGCGGATCAGGAGCGGCGCGTGATTCTGGTCGCGGAGATCTTCCTTTACGGCTTCATTTCCGTGATCACGCTGATCGGCGTTACGAACATCTTCAATACCGTCACCACCAACATGCTGCTGCGCAGCCGCGAATTCGCCACGCTGCGGTCCGTCGGTATGACGGACAGGGAATTCCGCCGCATGATCCGGCTCGAAAGCCTGCTCTACGGGCTCAAAAGCCTGCTGATCGGCGTTCCGCTCGGCGTGCTGGGCTCGCTCGGCTTCTATCGGATCTTCTCCGACCGCTTCAGCGACCTGCCTTACGTTTTTCCGCTCATGTCGATCCTCGTCAGCATCGTGTTCGTGTTCCTGATCGTCGCCCTCACCATGCGCTATTCGCTGGCGAAGATCAACAAACAAAACATCATCGAGACCATCCGGCGCGAAAACATCTGAGCGCTTGACCGCGGGCGCCGGTCTGTGATATACTGTTGGGGAAGTCATGATAAAAGAAAGGAGCCGTTCCATGTATCAGGTCCTGCTGGTTGAGGATAACGCCGCCATCACCCGGTCGCTCTGCTTTTCGCTGCAGGCGCAGGGCTTTGCGGTCACGGCGTGCGCGGACTGCAAAAGCGCCCTGTCCGCCGCCTACGGCGCGCCGTTCGACCTCGTGCTGCTGGACGTGATGCTGCCGGACGGCTCCGGCTTCGAGCTCTGCCGCGAGCTGCGCGAGACCCTGCCCGATCTGCCCGTGATCTTCCTCACGGCGCTGGACGGCGAGGACGACGCGGTGCGCGGCCTCGGGCTCGGCGCGGACGACTACATTGTCAAGCCTTTCCGTCCGCGGGAGCTGGTCTCGCGCATGCACACGGTCCTGCGAAGAGTCGGAAAAGGTGAGCGGACCATCACGGTCGGCGATCTGACGCTGGACGCCGTCGCCATGACGGTCTCGAAGGGCGGCGAGAACGTGGAGCTTTCCGCGCTCGAATTCCGTATCCTTTTGCTGCTGCTGCAAAACCGGGGCA
>CACZGD010000049.1 GCA_902780565.1 Oscillospiraceae bacterium | reverse complement strand
GTCCCGGAGGATATCGACTATATCGCTTATGTCGGCACGGACGAACAGGCCGCGGGGGAGACCCCGATCCGGTTCCGGTTCGCGGAAGAATAAAACGAAGAAAACCACCGGCCGCGCGGTCGGTGGTCCTTTTTTGCCCTGCTCACGTCAGGGAGGGATAATTCTTTGCGAAGCGCTCGTCCCAGGTCTTTTCGATCCCCGCGCGCCACGTGAGCGCGGCGGCCCGGAGCTCGCTTGTGATTTCCGGCAGGCGTTCGGCAAGATTCGTCGTTTCGCCGGGGTCCGCCTCCAGATCCGCCAAAAACACCGGGGCGCGGGGCGTTTCGCCCTCCACGAGCTGACCGTTCAGCACCAGCTTGTATTTTCCCTTCCGCACGGCGGTCTGCCCCTCCATCTCCCAGAACAGGTATTCGTGCGTCGCGTCGTTTTCACCGGTCAGCAGGGGCTTCAGGCTCACGCCGTCAATTTCATACTCCGCGGGGTCGCCGCCGCAAAGCTCCAGCACGGTGGGGAAGATATCGGTCGCGATGTGCGGCGCGTCCACCACGTCCGGGCGGATGCGCCCCTTTTGGCTCAGGATCGCCGGTACGCGGACGCCGCCCTCGAACAGGCTGAATTTATGTCCGCTGAATTTGCCGGTCGTGCCGCCGTAATAGGGGTCCTCGGTCCCGTCCAGCCAGTTGCGCGACTCGCGCGAGGGACCGTTGTCGCTCTGGAAATAAAACAGCGTATCCTCCAGAATGCCCAGCCGCTCCAATTCCGCGCGCAGCTCGCCCACGCCGTCGTCCACGGCGCTCAGCATCGCCGCCATGATCCGCCGGTCCGGCGGCAGATCCGGGAAGCGGTCCAGATATTTCTGCGGCGCGTGCATGGGGTAGTGCGGCGCGTTATACGCCACGAACAGGAAAAACGGCTCGTCCCTGTGCCTGCGGATGAACGCCACGCCCTTGCGCGTGATGCGCTCGGTCAGGTATTCGCCGTTGTCGTAGACCTCCTCGTCATTCTCCCACAGGTCGTGGGTGGGGTTCGTGTTGCCGTCCGCCATGCCCCAGTAAAAGATGTGGGAATAGTAGTCCACGCACCCGGCCAGAAAGCCCGAAAACTCGTCGAAGCCGTTGGCGTTCGGGCGGCACTCGGGTTTGAGTCCCAAATGCCATTTGCCGGAAAGCCCGGTCGCGTAGCCGAGCTTTTTCAGCGCCGTGGCAAGGGTGGGCACGGCGGGGGTCAGGCCGCTTGCCCTGCGGTGGCCCGCCAGAATGGCGCGGACCCCCGCGTTGCCGGGGTAACGCCCGGTCAGCAGCGCGGCGCGGGAGGGGGAACAGACGGGCGAGGCGGAATACATGGACGTAAAGCGCACGCCGTCGGCAGCCAGCGCGTCCAGATGCGGGGTGCGAAAATCGGTCGCCCCCATGCAGCTCAGGTCTCCGTAGCCCTGATCGTCCGTCAGAATCATGATCACGTTCGGTCGTTTCATCGGTTCAGCTCCTTAGGTTGTGTTCGTTCGCCGCCGGAAAGACGCAATGCCAGGCGGCGCATCCGTTGATACGCGTAGGAAAAAAAGTCCCGGTAGGCGGCGCAATAAAGGTTTTGCGTCAGGTCGTCGGTCCGGTCGCGGCGGCAGCCGCCCCGGCACAAAAAGCCCCATTCGCAGGCGGCGCAGGTCTCCCGGACGCGCAGGGAGTCCCGGTAAAACGCGCGGCGGACCGCATTCTCCCCGAAGGGGTCCGGGTCAAAGACCGACCCGAGGCGGTAAGCTTCGGTACAGTAAAAATCGCAGGGGTACAGGCTGCCGTCCGCCTCCACCACGGTATAGGCGCCGCATACGCCGCCGTTCGCGCAGCTTTCGGGCGGCTGCCCCAGCAGGATGGCGAGCCAGTTGTCAAACGCGCGGACCGAAACGGTTTCGCCATGCAGCAGGTCCGCCTCCCACAGGTCAAACAGGGTCTTCAGCGCCTGCCCGTAGGTGGCGGGGGACAGGGAGATCCCGCTGCCCTCATCGATACAGGGGATGAACTGCAGACGGGCAAAGCCCCGGCTGCGAAAAAAACGATAGGCGTCCGCGATCCCGGCGGCGTTTTCGTCGTCAAGCACCGCCAGAATGCTGAAGTCGACCCCGTGCTTTTGCAGCAGCGCCGCCGCGGCAAGGGTCTTTTCAAAGGCGGAGCCGCCGCCGGGCGTCCGGCGGTAACGGTCGTTCGCGGTTTTGTCTCCGTCCAGTGACAGCCCGACGGTGAAGCCGTGCGCCGATAGAAACCTTGCCCAGTCGTCGTCCAGCGTCTGCCCGTTGGTCTGCAGGGACAGCGTGAGGGGGCAGGGGAGCGCCTCCAGCGCCTTCACAAAGGATCGCAGGAAACTGAGCCCCGCCAGCGTCGGCTCCCCGCCCTGAAACACAACGTGCAGGCTTGCGGGGCGCAGGAGGGCAAGCTTTTCCAGGAGCGCCATCGCGGTCGATTGCGTCATCACTTCGTTTGCCCGCCCGGCGCTTTGCGCCCGGTAAAAGCAGTAGCGGCACTTTAGATCGCACAAGCCCGCCGCGGGCTTGATCAGCAGCGTCAGCGGTCGGCGCAAGCGTCTTCCCCCTTCCCGGTTTTTTGTCAGCGTTTGTTCGCGGCGTCGTACGCCGCAAGGGCTTTTTCATAGGCGGCGAGGGTCCGGTCGTCGAACAGGACCCACTTCACAAGGTCGAAGCGCCCGGGGTGCGCCTTCGTAAAGGCCTTCACCGCGCCGATCGCCACGGTCGCCGCCTCCTCGACCGGGAAGCCGTAAACGCCGGTGGAGATCGAGGGGAACGCCACGCTGCGGACGCCGTGCGCCAGCGCAAGCTCCATGCAGGAGACGTAGCAGGAGGCGAGGACCTCATGCTCGTGTTGGTCTCCGCCGTGCCAGACGGGGCCGGGGGTGTGGATCACGTAGTCGCAGGGCAGGCGGTAGGCCCCCGTGATCTTCGCGCGCCCGGTCTCGCAGCCGTTCAGGGTCCGGCATTCCGCCAGCAGCTCCGGTCCCGCCGCGCGGTGGATCGCGCCGTCCACGCCGCCCCCGCCGAGCAGGGTGTTGTTTGCGGCGTTCACGATCGCCCGCACGCCGTGGTCTTTTGTGATGTCCCCCCGCACAAGGACGAACGCCGTTTGGGGCGCCTCCTCGGGGGCGTTCCGGCGCATATGGATATATTTTTCTTCCCAGTCCGGGTCGGAGTAAGAACTGTATTCGCTCATCTGGCAGCCGTGGCACAGATCGTCCGCCATTTCGAGGATCACGTCCGCGAGCTCCAGATCCTGCGTCCACTTTGCCGGGATCGCCTCGTACCCGTGCAGCGCGCCGAGGATGTTGCCCGCGATCGCGCCCGTGGAATCGCTGTCGCCCTTATGGTTGACGGCGGCGGTGATGCCCGCCGAAAAGTCGTGTTCATATCGCAGCGCGCAGTACAGCGCGATGGCAAGCGCCTCGTCGCCGACCCAACCTTCGCCGAGGGCGTGGATGTTCGTAAGGTCCGGCTCCCGGTTTTCCGCCAGCGATACCGCCCTGTTCAGCAGCGCGGTCAGCTCCCCGACGTGGGGCGTATCGTGAAAGATTTCGGCAACGGTTCCGATCGCCTCCTGCGCGATCTGCCGCAGCGGCAGGTTCGGTTCGGCATAGACGATCCGGTGCAGGACGTGCGTGAGCACGGCGGCGGGCAGGTAGCCCAGCGGGTGCCCGTGGGTGAGTGCGGCAAGCGCCGCGCCCTCCCGGTCGATGATCCGGATATCCGTGTGCGGGCAGGCTTTCAGCCCCATCGGCGCCACGCGCATCACGCCGCCGCAGCCCTTGCTGTTGTTGATGGGACGGTCGATCCCCGCCGTGACGTTTTCGTCCCGCTGCCGCCGGAGCGCGGACAGGCAGGTGTTGCCCGGGGCGCGGCGGCTGAAAAGCTGCGGCACGTCCAGCAGCCAGGAAATGTGTTTTTGTCCGTCGCTTCGCAGGCTCTCACGATCCCGTGCGTCCGTTTCCTGCGTGCAAAGCCAGTCCTGATAGGCGAGGCCCGCATAGGCGGAGGGCTGCCCGCCGACGCCGCGCAGGGAAGCGTGGGTATCCCCGACCAGGATGGCGTTCGCGGTGAACAGCGTCATCTGCGTATCGTCCGAGATCAGCGCCTTGCCGGAGGCGGGGTCCAACACGTATTGCTTCAGACCGCCGGGTCCGTATTGGGAAAAGATCTGCGCCTCGTTCCAAAACTCAATGGCGTAGCCCAGCGCGTCGCCCGCCGCGCCGCCGATCAGGCTGCCCCGGATGCGGTCCAGATACCGCTCCGACGCCCGGATGCGTTCCCGCGCCCGCTCTTCGTCGGTGAGGTTCTCCCCGCGATAAAAGTTCGCCTGCGTGAAGTTGCGCTCGAACTGCTTATAGTTATATTGCTGCGGGCTGCGCTCCAGGATCGCAAAGGTGATCTCGCGGAACAGGTCTCTTTCGGTCATACCGCAGAAGCGAAGCTCCTTGAGCGCCTGATAAAAGAGGTCGGACATCAGCGCCGCGTCGTTGCCGAACGCCCCGCAGCCCCACGCGCCCAGCACCAGCCGGTCGTAGCCGAAGGCGGCGGCGCAGGTCAGCATGCCGGTGATCCGGTTCAGCAGCAGGGCTTCATACTGCGCCTGCGTGAGGCCCTCCGTCCCTTCCGTGATCATCGGTGCGGCGCAGGTCAGCACGGCGACGGTATGCGTTTGGGGCAGCAGCTCCCCCTTGTCCCCGCGAAATATCTCAACGGTGGGGGTCAGGAGCATGGCGTCGGAGCCGAGGCGCGAACGCAGGTCCCGGTTATACTGATAATACCGCGCTGCTTCGTCGCTTTCGAGGGAGAGAATCAGCGAGCTCTTGCGGCAAAGGTCCTCCTCCTGCGCCTGCGCCCCGCGGCGGACGCCGCCGCCCGGGTTCACGGGATTGGCGAAGTTCAGCACCAGCACCAGGGTCCCTGTCGCGGACGGGGTCCCGTCCGCCAACCGGATCGCGGCGGAAAAGCTGTCCTGATTGACGCAGGAATAGCGGCAGCGCCCCATGACGCGCACCTTTTCGCGCGGACGGTCGCTTTCCAGCCGCCGCACGTCATCCGGCAGCAGGACGATCGTTTTTTGCAGGTCGTTCCGGTCCCGGCGCAGCGTTACGGTCGTTCCGCTGAGGGGATAGGACCCGCGCCGCAGGATCGCCTCGGTCTCGGCAAACAGCTCCAGATTGCGTTCTTTCGACATATATATCGCTCCGTTTCCGTAATATAAGTATGAGCATAGCATAGAAACGCCGAAGAATCAACCGGAAGAAGGAAAAATGTTGCTTTGGGGAACGGAAAATGCTATAATGAATCAATCAGAAAAACGGACGGGGAGGGTCCTATATGCAAAAAGCAATGTGCGCGCTGCTGTGTCTGCTGCTGGCGCCTCGCTTGCCCCGACCGACGAAGCTTTCTTCTACGGCGTGCTGATCCCCGTCAGCGAGATCCGCCTCTGCCTGCGGGACTGGGTGCGGACGTAAGGCGGCGGACAGAAAGAAAGATATCAGGAGCCCGATCGGTCGACCGGGCTCCCGTTTTTTTGAAGGCGTGCTTCGTTTTTTATCAACAAGAAGTTGAATTAAAAACAATCAATTGATAATTGACCGTTTCGCCGGAATGCGGTACAATAAAATCAGCAAACGGTTGAAAACTCAACAACCGATCAAAAAAGGAGGCCGGATATGATCGTATTGGGAGAACGGATCAAGGAACTCAGGCGCCGCGACGGGCGCACGCAGGAGGCCTTGGCAAGCGAGCTCGGCGTGACCGCTCAGGCGGTGTCGCGCTGGGAGAAGGGCATCTGCTGCCCGGATATGGAGCTGATCCCCTCGATCGCTAATTTTTTTTGCGTGTCGATCGACGAGCTGTTCGGCTATGACAACGAGCGCACGAAAAAGATCGACGCCCTGTATGAAAAGATCACCTCGAGGAACGCGCTCAACAACGGCAAGGATGTTTGCATCGACGAATGCATCGCCCTTGCGCGCGAGGCGCTGATCGAGTTCCCGGGCAACGACAAGCTGACCGCCGCGCTGGCCTCGGTGCTGTATAACGCCGGGTTCGTTCGCCGGGGCGAATATCACGTCGACAGCCCGGATGGGTTCGAGGTGTGCGACGTCCGGCGGCACCGCGCCTATCCCGAATGGCAGGAGGCCGTGAAGCTGTATGAAAAGGTCCTGCCCGCCCTCAACAGCGGCGAGCTCAGGCACCGGGCCGTGGGGGAGCTGGCGCAGCTCTATCAGTTTATCGGGGAACATGAAAAAGCGGCGCTGCTTGCCGATTCCGCGCCGGCCCTGAACGGCTCCAAGCAGTTTCTGCGCATCAACGCCTTCGACGGCAAGGAGGCCGTGGCCGCCCGCGTGGACGCGCTGATCGATACCGTGTACAGCGCCGCGGATCTGATCGCCGCGATCGTGCGCGGCGACCGCAGCCTGCCGCCCGCCACCGCCGCCGGTCTGCTCGACGACGCCGTGGCGATGTTCGGGCTGGTTTTCAAAAACGGCGACGCCGGAAAAATGCGCGGCACGATCGCGAGCATCTATCTCCTCAAGTCGTATTACCTGTGGCTCGCGGACGATCACGACGGCGCGTTCGAATCACTCGACCGGGCGTTAGAGTTGGCGATCGCGTTCGACGACGAGCCCGTCGCCGAGGCGTATGTGTCGCCGCTGCTCAGGCACGCCAAGCCCCTGGAATGTATGTTCGGCCGCGAGCTGACGCCCGAGCTGCCCGAGATCTGGCCCTTCTGGGACGTGCCGGAAGCCGGGCGCGTCAAAAACGAGATGACAGCCGACCCCCGGTGGGCAGCATGGGAGCGCAAAACAAGGCGTTCCCTGTGACACGGTATTTGAACATAAAAAAGAGAAAGGAGTTTTTGACATGAAACGGTCGGTTATTTCAGGCAGAAAGATGCTCGCCGTCATCGCGGCGGCCGTTCTGCTCTTCAGCGCCGCGGGCTGCGGCGAAAACGCGCCTGCGAACACCGACGGCGCGACCGCCGGGCAGAGCGCCGACGACACTTCCGCCGCCGCAGAGGTCTCTTCGCAGGAAGATGAAACGTCCGAGACCCAGGAGGAGGAGAGCGCATCGGGGCTCGATCTCTCACACGACGTGATGAAAATGATCGGTGCGGACAGGGAACGCGTCAACCGCTTTCTCACCTCCATCGTCCAGCAGGAGATCGAAAACACGGCGACAGATCTCAACGACGACGAGGAGCTGGTCCGCTTCGTCTTCCGCTACCGCGAGACCAACGACGCCGATTCCATCGTCGAAACGGGCGAGGGAGACGACGCCTGCCGCACGCTGACGCTCGAACAGATCAACGAGACGCTATTTGCCCTGTTTGGAAAGACCCTTGCGCCCGACCGCACGGATTACAGCGTCCGGCTTGAGGATAGCGGCGTTTTTCACTGCTCCTACGCCGACGGCGTATTCACGAACGAGGCGCCTTTCCCCGAAGAGAAATTTCCGTTCCGCATACGCTTCGCGCTGATGGAGAGCCTCGACGAGGAGTCCTGCACCGTTCATTTCAGATTGTACAAGGTCAATCCGTACGAATGGGGCATCGGCGAGGCGAGCCGCCATCTGCCGCTCCTGCCTTCGCTCAGTCTCCATGAGGCGGAAAACGGAAGAGGCGACGTGAGGAAATGGATCACCAGGATCGGCGAGGGCGACGCGGTGCTGACCGGCTTCGGCGAGGATATCCAGCTCGTGGAAATGACCGTCACGATGCTGAACTGACCCCGCGGGACAAAAACAAACAAAACTGCGCACGGAACGTTTTTGACGTTCCGTGCGTCTTTTCTGAAGGCATGCTTTGTGTGTGATCAGTCTGTCATGCGGTGTTCCATGATTGACTGCGCGTGGCCGATTGTTTTGCTTTTATTGATCCGCAGAGGCGGGCTTCGGCGCTTCCGGGTAGAAGAAGAACGGCACGCAGGCGATGAGGGAGCTGGCAGCCGGGATCAGGGAGATGGACAGGAACACCATATCCTTCATGTGGGTCGTGATCTCGACGCCGGATTCATAGCCCACCGCGTAAATGATCAGGGAGAACACGCCGGTGGCGACGGCGGTCATGATCTTGCTGGAGAAGGTGAGGCCCGAGAAGCACACGCCCTCCCGGTTCTGCCCGGTGCGTTCCTTGATCTCGTCCACGGCGTCCGCGATCATGGCGGTCTGCGTGACCATGAACACGCCGCCGAGCAGACCGCTGAGCGGGACCCGCGCCTTCCGGTTCCCCTTTCCGTGCCGGGGGACGCCTCTTTCCCGACGCCGGGCTTTTTCGACGGATACGGTTGCAATTCCGGTTTTTTGTATGCTATAATACCCGTAAACGAATCAAGATATTCTCTGTCGGAGAAAGGAGTACAGAATGAGAGCGGAAGTATACCCCCGTGCGTATATCGAAAACCAGCACATGCTCGGCGAGTGTCGCTTACCGGCGCGTTCGCTGCTGCTGCCGGCGCAAAAGCGAGAGGTGACGTTTAAGAACTTTACCGAATCCGACCGTATTCAGCTTCTGAGCGGCGATTGGAAATTCCGCTGGCTGCGGGAAGACACGGCGGCGCCCTTTTACGACCCCGCAACAGGGGACGAAGGCTGGGACGTGCTGCCTGTGCCGTCCATGTGGCAGTTCCACGGCTACGGAACCTGCTATTATCCGAACGTGCGCTACTGCTTCCCGTACGATCCGCCGTACATCCACCGCAGCAATCCGGTCGGGCTTTACCGCAAGGCCTTTACGACGAAAAAAAGCGCGCGCGCGGTCCTGCGCTTCCTCGGCGTCGATAACGCGTATTTCGTCTGGCTGAACGGACGGTACGTCGGCTTTTCCAAGGGCAGCCGCATACCGGCGGAGTTCGACGTGACCGACGCGCTCAAAGACGGCGAAAACCTGCTTGCCGTCAAGGTCTATACCTTTTCGGACGCGTCGTATCTCGAAAATCAGGATATGCTGATGGCAAGCGGCATCTTCCGCGACGTGATGCTGATCTCGACCGGGGAAAACGCGCTGTGGGATGAGGAGATCCTGCCAGACGTCACCGGCTTTCGGGTCAATTACCGCTGCGCCGTGGGTGAAACGCCCGCCTCGGTCCGCTTCACGCTCCGCGACGCGGACGGGCGCGTCCGCGCCGAGGCCGAACGCCCGATCGCCGAGGCGGATACCGTATTTTTGCCGTTGGAAAACGCGGTCCTTTGGAACGCGGAGCAGCCGTATCTGTATACGCTTTATACCGAGATCCTGGAAAACGGCGCCGTCGCGGAAGCGCACACCAAGCGCTGCGGGATCGCCAAAAGTGAGATCGTCGGCAGCCGTCTGCTGATGAACGGCACGCCCATCACGCTCAAGGGCGTCAACCGCCACGAGAACAACGCCAAGCGCGGGCGCGCGATCACCGCCGCGCAGATCGACGACGAGCTGCGCGATATCAAGGCGCACAATCTCAACGCCATACGCGCGTCGCATTATACGAACCATCCGCTGTTTTACGAGCTTTGCTCGGAATACGGGATCTACGTCATGGACGAAGCCGACGCCGAGACTCACGGCGCGGAATGCACGGGCGACCAGGGCGCGCTGAACAAGGACGAAAGCTGGTTCGACGCGTTTTTTGACCGCGTGTCGCGGATGTACGCGATCAACAAGAATGAAACGTGCATCAATATCTGGTCCCTCGGCAACGAGTGCGGCGGGGGAATCAATGCCGATAAATGCGTGCGGTGGCTGAGCGAACAGCCCGCGAAAAAGCCCATCAAGGACAACAACGCGCCCGACTGCGGCGGCGGGCTCTTTCAGATGACCGGCTATATGCCGATGCAGACGCTGTATGACTCCGATCCGGAAAAGGGGCCGCTTCTGATGGTGGAATACGCCCACGCCATGGGCAACAGCCCGGGCGGGCTTGAGGATATCTGGAGCTGGATCTATACGCACGAGCACTGCTGCGGCGGCTACGTCTGGGAATACAAGAGCCACGGCTTTTATACGCAGGGCAAAAACGGCCGCCCGCGCTATCTTTACGGCGGCGATTTCCCGGACCGCTACCATTGGTCCAACTTTTCGCTGGACGGCTTCCATACGAGCGACGGCACGCCGAAGCCCTCGTGGGAGGAGCTCAAGGAGGTTTCCGCGCCGGTCTTCGTCCGCTGGGAGGCGGACGGCGTTTCGATCCGGAATACCTATGATTTTCTGCCGCTCGACGGCGTGACGCTCAACTGGTCCGTGCGCGCGGACGGCGTACCGGTGCGCGCGGGCGAGGTCCCGCTGGACGGTCTGGCGGCGAGGCAGTGGAAATCGCTGCGGCTGCCGCTTGGCTGCGAAGGCCTCAGCGGGCTGATCACCGCGGACTGCGTTTTCACGCGCGGCGGCGGTGTGATCGCGCACAAGCAAAAGATCCTTGCGGAGCTGCCGCGTGAGAAGCGTCCTGCGGGAGCCTTTGCCCATACCGTGGAAAAAGACGACCGCACCGTCACCGTGCGCGGCGACGGGTTTACGGCGACGGTCCTGAGCGGCCTGCTCTCGAAGCTTGAAAAGAACGGCAAAACGCTGCTGGACGCCCCCGTGCGGCTTTGCTGTCACCGGGCGCCGACCGACAACGACGGCGCGATCTTCCCGCCGAACCACGCAGCGGAATGGAACGAAAGGCTGGTGCACACCATGCGCTTCGGCTGCTATGACGTGACGGTCCGCGACGCGCCCGAGGCCGTAACGGTTACTGCCGTCGGGAAATTCCTGCCGTACAGCCATTTCTGGGGCTTCGACGCGACGCTCGTCTACCGGATCCGGGCGAACGGAGAGGTGGCGCTTACCGTCGACCTGCAGCCCTATGGACGCGATCTCCCCGCAATTCTGGGGCGCGTGGGCGTGGTGCTGGAGCTGGACGGCAGCTTCCGCCGCTGTCGCTGGCTGGGGCGCGGCCCGGGCGAAAACTATGCGGACTGCAAGGCAAACGCGCCGGTCGGGCTTTATGAGGCAAGCGTCGAGGATATGCACTTTGCCTATGACGTGCCGCAGGAAACGGGCAATCACGGGGACTGCCGGTTTGTCACCGTCGCCGGCGAAAACGGCGCGTTGACCGCCGAAGGGGCGTTTTCGTTCTCCTTCCATAATTTCACGCTTGAAAACCTGACCGCGGCGCGCCATTGCGACGAGCTGGAGACCAGCGAACACAACTACCTGTATATCGACCATCGGCAGCGCGGTCTCGGCTCGCATTCCTGTGGGCCGGAGCCGGAGAAGGAATATGAGCTGCCCTTCGGCAGCTTTCATTGGACGGTTGCGCTGAAGCCCGGGGAAAGAGACGATCTCGGAAAATAATCTGAAACAGGACGGGTCCCTGATTGATGAAAAATCAGTCAGGGACCCGTTTTCTGATTGCCCTGATCGCCCCTTCTTACAGCGTGAATTCCAGGGTCTTGATCTCAACTGGGCGGAAGGTCAGGCGCGCGGGGTCGGCGGGCGCGCCGCGCGCTTCCGGCAGGTCGGTTTCTTCGGCCGTCTTATAGGCAAAGCTCACCCGCGGCGACGCCATGGAGAAGATCGCGAAGCTGAAGCAGCAGGACAGAAGCCTGTGGCAGAAGCTGAAGGACTTCATCACCAACATGGCGAAGCGCATCCGGGTGATCTATAAGGGCGTAGACCCCGAGAGCCGGGAGGCGCAGGAGCTGCGGAAAGCCGGTGACGCCATCCAGAAGCTGGCGGATATGTTCGCCGAGGGACTGGTGAAAGCCGGGGAGAATTTTGAGGCGTACGTCAAGAAGCGCGGGCAGAAGGACGCGAAGCTGTCCGCGAGGGACGGCGTGCCGATCACGGAATCCGGGCGCGTCGAATCCTCTGAAAGTCCTTTACAAGAGACAGAGAATGAAAAACGGGTGAAGTTCAGTAGTCGCAACGAAGTTCTCAACCGAAACGACGTTGACTGGATGGACGATTTCTCAAGCATAAAAGACCAACTCCATAAACATCGGGCCGAGATCAGCAAACTGCAACTCGTTGCTATCGTTAATTACGGTGGCGAAGACAAGCAAGACCTTAAACGCCTTATTTCTGAACAAGTAAAGAACGTCGGAGGGGAACGGTTTGCCCGAGACGGTTTGTCCTTTAGTTTTGATGCTACGGCAGTACAGAGTATTGTTCTTCATGCGAGATCACCAGAATTGAGAGCGGCCGCGCTTGCGGCGCCTTATGTCGCAAAACGTGGTGTTTTAATTGCCGGGCAGAAAAAATCATGAAGGAACCAACGTCACAACATTGACGTTTGCAGCACCTGACCTTATCGACGGACGAAAAGCAAATGTTTGGTGTCGTTATTCAATTTACGAATGACGGTCGAGCAAGAGCAGTTAATCTTGAATATTTAGACCAAGGACAGAAAAAGAAGCCCGCAAGAGGACTCCGCAGCCGTACATCTCATTCGTATGTCTCGGATCTGCTCACAAATGCGGACTTCTATAAAGAAAATACCACAGACAAGAAAGGAAGTCAAGGGGAGAATGCAAAAAAATCCGACCGCGAGGCTTCGGGGACGGACGCGCGGACGATTTTGTCCGGGGCGCTGATGGACGTTGCGCAGACGGACGAGGAGCGGAAGCTGCTGACGAAGTACCAGAGCGAGATCGCCGAGCGCAACGCGGAGGAAGTCAAGCTCAACGAGACCCGCCGGGAGATCCGGGACATGATGCACAGGTTACGGTGTTTTACGAAAGCTTTGAGATGGAAAAATCCCTTGATATGCAACGGAATCCGTTATATATCAAGGGATTTGCGTTTGGCACCCCCAGCGGGAATCGAACCCACAACTAGCCCTTAGGAGGGGCTTATTATATCCATTTAACTATGGAGGCGTATTGATCAGCTTGTTCATTCTAACAGATTTTGCCCCTGTTGTCAATGATTTTTTCCCGAAAGGGGAAAAGTGCGTCTTGCAAGGGCGGGCGTGATGTGATATGATAGACGCAGAATCTATCATGGGAGAGAATGACCGTATGAAACGAAAGACGGCAGGCGGCCTGACCGTACTGCTTATCTGCATGATCCTGTCGGCGCTGGCGTTCGGCGGCAGGGGAGGGATCTCGCGGCAGGCGGCGCTGCGGCAAAGCGGCGCGCCGGGGAAGGACGCGACGGTCTTTTCGATCGCGCCCGGGGAACCGGTTGCGGACCCGGAGCGGGAAGAAGCGCCGAGCGCGGCGGCTTTCGCCGAAGAACCCTCCGGCGCCGTCATGACCGGCGACGCGCAGACGCTTACGACCGAGCCTGTGCCCGCAGCCGCGCCGGCGGAGACGGACGATGCGGACACGCCCGCGTCCTCCCCGAAGCCCCAAACGCCGGAAGCGACCGTGAACGCGGCGGCGTCCCCGGAGCCCGCGCCCGCCGCGCCGCAGACGTCCCGATTGAACGCGCCGACCGCGCCCGGCAGCGGGCAGGAGACCGTGCTGGTGCCGAATTTCTATTATCACGGGGCGCTGGATATGACCGGCGGGGCCAACTACGTGTTTACGCTGACCGAGCGCGGCGCCGTGCAGTACGAGCTCTCGGTGCCCGAAAGCGCGACGTCCTCCGGAGACTGGGAGGCGCGGCTGTGGCAGAAATATACCGTCAACGGCGTGTCCGGCGAGACCGCCTATCGGCTGCTGAACGTCCTGACCGTGGATAACGTCCGGTTTGAGGGGCGCTCCCCGCACGTGGGCGTGCTGCCCGGCGACTATCTGATCGAGGTGGTGAGCGGCGCGAACTATTCCGCCGCCGGTTACGATCTCATCATGCAGTTCACGGCTACCGCCGGGTATGAGATCGAATGCAACGATACGCCCTCCCGCTATACGTCCCTGTATCCGGACGTGACGATCAGGGGCAGCGGCTCGAATCTCGGCGCGGCGGGGTCCGACGCGGACTGGTATCTGGTCCGGCTGTATGCCTCCACCGCCGTGGAGCTGCGCTTCTCGCATGAGACGCGGGACCTGACCACGGTCCCCTTTGTGGTGACGCTGTACGACGCGGACGGCGCCATCCTGTTCAACGGCCGCTCCTCGTTTCAGCAGGCCGTGCTTGCCTCCGGGACGCTGGGCCTGACCGCCGGGGACTACCTGATCAAGGTGGAAGCCCGCGTGCGGTCGGAGCTCGATTACACGCTGCTGGTCAGCCGCAGCCTTTCCGGCGCCTATGAACAGGAGCCGAACGACGAGCTTGGGACCGCGACGCCCCTGCCGGAGGGGACGCAGACGCGCGGCGCCGTTTCGGACAAGGCCGGGCTTGACCGGGATTATTACCGCCTGACGCTGGACGCCCCCGGCGCGGTGACGCTGACGCTGGAGAACCCCGGCATGGTGGAGACCGACGACCACGCCGTGCGGCGCGTCACGCTGATGGACGGCAAGGGGAGACGGATCTGGTCCGCCGTCATGCAGAATTGGGACGATATCCTCACGTCCCCCGCCGTCGGGTTGGCGGCCGGGAGCTACTACGTCTGCGTGGACGACGAGAACCTGTACCACGCGGAGGGGGAATACGTGCTCTCCTATCAGTTTACGTCCGACCGTTACCGCGAGCGGGAGTATAACAATATCCGCGATCTCGCCAACGAGATCGACCCCAACACGACGTTGACCGGCACGCTGACGAACGTGGGCACCGTGTTCGACGAGGACTGGTACCGCTTTACCGTGACCGAAACGCGCCCGACGCAGATCCGCCTGTCGCACCCCGCCGGGGAGCGGACCGACACGCTGTATGAGATCGAGGTGCTGGATGCGCACGGCGTGCTGCTGCTGGCGGGCAGCAGCCCCGAAAACGCGCCGTCGCTGACGCTGCGCCAGACCTTCGCGCCGGGCGTCTACTTTGTCAAGATCAGCGCCGGGACCCGCAGCTCCGACGCGCCCTATACGCTGTTTATCGGGGAGGATACCCCGTAAAGGAGGCAACCATGAAATTTTCCGTAACGTCCTACAGCTTTGCCGGGCTGACCGGCAGCGGCAAAAAACAGGAGCTCGAGCTGATCGCCCTTGCGAAGGAGATGGGCTTCGACGGCATCGAGTTCGCCGAGATCCACCCGCCGGCGGGGGAGAACAAGCTTTCCTATGCCAACCGTCTCAGGCAGGAGGCCGCAAGGGTGGGCATCCCGATCGTCGCCTACTGCGTCGGCGCGGACCTGCTCAACGACTTCGACCGCGAGATCTCCCGCCTGAAAACGGAGGCGGACGTGGCCTGCGCCCTCGGCGCGCCGCTCATGCGGCACGACGCGTCCGGCGGCTACCGGAGGGAGATCCGCCGCCAGCGCGGCTTCAACGAGGCCCTGCCCACGCTCATCGACGGCTATAACGCCGTCACGGACTACGCGCGCACGAAGGGCGTGCGCACCTGCATCGAGAACCACGGCTTTTTCGCGCAGGATTCCGCGCGCGTGATGGCGATCGTGGGGGGCGTGGCAGACGAGAATTTCGGCGCGCTGGTGGATATCGGCAACTTCCTGTGCGCGGACGAGGACCCCGCCAGGGCCGTGGGGCTGCTGGCGCCCTATGCGTTCCACGTCCATTGCAAGGACTTCCACGTCAAACCCGGTACGGTGCTGGCGCCGGACAGGGGCTTCTTCACGTCGCGCGGCGGCAATTACCTGCGCGGCGCGATCGTCGGGCACGGGGACGTGCCGGTGCTGCAGTGCGTCCGTCTGCTTGAAAACGCGGGGTATGAGGGCTATTATACCGTGGAGTTCGAGGGCATGGAGGACCCGATCGTCGGCGTGGAGGCGGGTCTTCGCTACCTGAAGCAGGTGGAAAGGGTCCTGCATGGCTGAGCTTGCCGGTACGTCCCCCGAGACGGACGAGGGGTTCATGCGCGAGGCGCTGGCGCAGGCAAGGCTGGCCTTTGACGCGGGCGAGGTGCCCGTGGGCGCGGTGATCGTGCGGGACGGACAAATCGTTTCACGCGGGCGCAACCGGCGCGAGACCGGCAAAAACGCCCTGTACCACGCGGAGCTGGAGGCGATCGACGCCGCCTGCAAGACGCTCGGCGGCTGGCGGCTGCCCGGCTGCACGCTGTACGTCACGCTGGAGCCCTGCCCCATGTGCGCCGGGGCGGTCATCAACAGCCGCGTGGAGCGCGTGGTCTACGGCGCCACGGATTTTCGCTTCGGCAGCGTGAAAAGCGTGCAGCAGATCTTTTCACTGCCCTATAACCATCAGCCCGCGGTCACGGACGGGGTCCTTGCGGAGGAATGCACGGCGCTTCTGCGCGAATTTTTCCGGCGGCTGCGCCTCAAACGCGGCGCGCAGTGACAGGAAGCATCCGACAGCGGTCGGAATGTGATATTTTTTTGAAAATTTCGGGAATTTGTCTTGACAATTGCGTCCCGGATGTTGTAATATACGAATAAAGGAGGTGTTATTTATGAGAAAATTCATGGATAATCTTTGGGGGCAGCCCGGCCGCAAAATGAAGTTCTGGGCAAAGATCATGTGGATCGTGAGCTCCATTTTCGGTATTATTCTCGGTATTGTTCTGGCAATTCTGATGATGAGCGAGCTGGGCGATATGCTGGACGGCATGATCAGCGGCTTTGTGTCCGGTCTGAGCGTTTCAGCGTTTGCTTTCATTCCCGTTCTCCTCGGTTTCCTTAACATCATCCCCAAATATTTCTTCTGGTTCTTTGTCCTGTACGCGAAGGGTGAAACCCTCGACATGAGAACGAAGTCCAAGGAGGCGCTGGAAGAGATCGCAAGAAGACTTCCCGCTCCCGTAGAGGATGTTGTTGAGTAATTTCACAAAACATAAAAAGAAAACCGCTTCGTATGAAACGGTTTCTTTTTTT
>CACZGD010000048.1 GCA_902780565.1 Oscillospiraceae bacterium | reverse complement strand
CAAAAACAGTCCTGCGTGACTGTTTTTGCGTGTGGGGACCCTCGCCGGGGGTCCCCCAGTGCGAAGCACCATTTCCCCAATCCCACAATTATCCGTGAAGAACCGGAAAAGCTGACGCCGAAACATGAAAAAGACCGGTTTTGCAGCCGGTCTTATTTCTTATTGCCCGACGGTCGGGATAACGCGCCGTTCGGCGTTACAGCTCCGTCTTTACCGTGGCGAGATAGCGGATGATGGATTTCCGCGTGATGATGCCGATGAACACGCCGCGGTCGTCCACGACGGGCACGAAGTTCTGGTTGATGGCGTTGGACAGGATCTCGTTGATATCGGCGTTCGCCGAGATCGCGTTATAATCGCGGCGGATGATGGATCGGAGCTCCATGGTCTCGAGCCGCTTGAGATCCGGCTCCCGGTCGTTATACAGCGCGCGCAGGAAATTACCCTCGGTCACGGTGCCTTCGTATTTGCCGTCCTTGTCGATCACGGGGATCGCGGCGTAGCCGTGGAACAGCATTTTCTCAAGGCCCTGCCGGACCGTGGATTCCGCGTTGACGTAGGCGACCTCCGCCTTCGGCATGATAAAGTGCAGGATATTCATTTTCGTCTCCTTCGGGTTGATGAGAACAGTATACGCCCCGTTGCTTTAGGGGGACTGAAAAAGAATCATTCCAGCCCGAAATACCGCCGGGCGTTGCCGAAGGAAATATCCCGCGCCACGCCGGAAAGCGTTTCAAGGTCGTTCGGGTATTCGCCGTTTTCCACAAGATTGCCGATATATTCGCACAGAATGCGGCGGAAATACTCGTGCCGCGGATAGGAGAGGAAGGAGCGGGAATCCGTCACCATGCCGACGAACGTGGACAGCGCCCCGAGATTCGCCAGCGCATCGAGCTGCGCCCGCATTCCGGAGATGTTGTCGTTGAACCACCAGCCGGAGCCGAACTGCAGCTTGCCGTAGGCTTCGTCGGTCTGGAAGTTGCCCAGCATCGAGCCGAGCACGTAGTTGTCCTTCGGGTTCAGGCAGAACAGCACGGTCTTCGGCAGGGCGTTCTCCGCCGCCATGGAATCCAGCAGGCGGGAGAGCTTATAGGCGACGGGATTGTCGTCGATGGAATCGTAGCCGGCGTCCGGGCCGACGGCGCGGAAGGCGAGCGTATTGTTGTTGCGCATGGGGCCGATGTGCAGCTCCATCACCCAGCCGCGGCGGGCGTATTCCTTCGCAAGCGTTCGCAGCAGGTCCGTGCGCCAGGCTTCGCCGTCCGCTGCGCTGACGGGCTCCCCGGCTTTCGCGCGGCGGAAGATCTCCTCCAGCTCGCCGTCGGAAGCGACGCGATAGGGCACGGGGTTCAGCGCGTGGTCCGTGGCGCGGCAGCCCATTTCGGCGAAAAAGGCGATGCGCGCCAGCATGGCGTCCTTCAGCGCCGCGTAGGAATCGACGGGATGCCCGACCGCCGCTTCGAGGGCGGACAGCCACGCGGCAAAGCCCGGGGCCTCCACGGCCAACGCCTTGTCGGGACGGAAGGCGGGCAGCACCTTCACGCCGAATTTACCTTCTTCACGGAGCAGCTTATGGTATTCCAGCGTGTCCGCCGGGTCGTCCGTCGTGCAGACGCACGCTACGTTCGATTTTTCGATCAGCTCGCGCGGGGTAAAGCCGCCGCCCCGGATCATATCCCGGGTCGTTTCAAAGATCCGGTCCGCGTTTTTTTCGCTCAGCGGCTCGGTGATCCCGAAATAACGCTGCAGCTCCAGATGCGTCCAGTGGTACAGGGGATTGCCGATCAGCTTCGGCATGCAGGCGGCCCAGGCGCGGAATTTTTCCTTTGCGGGCGCGTTCCCCGTGATCAGGTCCTCGGAAATCCCGCAGCTTCGCTCGGCGCGCCACTTATAGTGGTCGCCGCCCAGCCACAGCGCCGCAAGGTCCGCGGGGGTCTCGTTCTCCCAGATCTCCTTGGGGGAGAGGTGACAGTGCCAGTCAAAAATGGGTTCGTCCTTACACGCGGCGAACAGCGCGCGCGCGGTGGGCGTGGAGAGCAGAAAATCTTCGTTCATAAACGGTTTCATGGCAAACTCCTTCTTTTATAAAGTCAGCAGACCGATCGCGCCGGTGGGGCAGGCGCTGTGGCAGGCGCCGCAGCCCGTGCATTTGGCGGGGTCCACGACCGCCGCGTTTTTGTCCATGCTGATCGCGCCCGCTTCGCAGGTTTTGACGCATTTTGTGCAGCCGATGCACCCGGCGGCGCATTCCTTGCGGGTCAGCGCGCCCTTATCGTGGTTTTTGCACAGCACGGCGGCGGACTGCCGCGTTTTCGGGACCAGACCGATGATGCCCTTGGGGCAGGTGTTCACGCACATTTTGCAGGCGCGGCAGATCGTGGGGTCCACGACCGCGACGCCGTCGCACAGGCGGATCGCCTGATAGGGACAGGCGCGCACGCAGTCGCCGAGCCCCACGCAGCCGTAGATGCACTCCTTTTCGCCGCCGAAAAGCTGGCTGGCGAGCTTGCAGGAGGGCACGCCCTTATAGACCATCTTTTTGACCGCCTTGTCGGTATGGCCCTGACAGAAGACCACGGCGGTCATGGGCTCCACGGTCCCGGCCTCCACGCCGAGGATCGCGGCGATCTTTTGGCTGACCTCGTTGCCGCCGGGGCCGCACAGCCCCGTTTCCTTCGTTTCGCCCTTGCCCAGCGCCGCGGCGTAGCCGGAGCAGCCCGAAAAGCCGCAGGCGCCGCAGTTCGCGCCGGGCAGGATCTCCTCCACGGCGGCGGCGGTCTCATCCACGGGCACCGCCATGATCTTGGACAGGACCGCGAGCAGCGCGCCCGCCAACAGACCGATGCCCGCAACCAGGAGCACCGCTAACAGAATCGGATTCATGTCGGCACCTCCTTAAATGAGCCCCAGACCTTCCACCAGCCCCGCGAAGCCGAGAAAGCTCAGCGAGACGATGGAGGCGGCGACCAGCGTGATCGGCAGACCCTGCAGGCCCTTCGGCACGTCCGCGGTCTCGATCCTGCTGCGCACGCCGGCAAAAAGGACCATGGCGAGCATGAAGCCCGCGCCGGCGGCGAAGGAATTGACCATTGCGTGCCCGAAGCCGTAATTCTGGGCGGCGTAGCCGGCGATGTTGTCGATATTCAGAATGACCACGCCCAGCACCGCGCAGTTGGTGGTGATCAGCGGCAGATAGATGCCGAGGGCGTTATACAGCGATTTGACGTATTTTTTCAGCACGATCTCCACGATCTGCACCAGCGCGGCGATCACGAGGATGAACACGATGGTCTGCAGGTATTCGAGGTCGTATTTCACCAGCAGGGAATTGAGCGGGAAGGTGACAGCCGTGGCGAGCAGCATGACGAAAATCACGGCGGCGGACATGCCGACGGCGGTCTTCAGCTTTTTGGAAACGCCGAGGAAGGGGCAGATGCCGAGGAACTTCGACAGCACGAAGTTCTGGGTCAAAATCCCCATGATCAGCAGCGCGAGATAGAATTTCATACCGTTGCCGCCTCCTTTTTCTCGGGGTCTTCGGGCGTTTGCTCGCCGGGAAGCTCGCACATCGCGCAGGCCGCGGCGTGCGGACAGCCCTTGCAGCCCTCCAGCGCGGCCTTCGGCTTGCCCTTCTTTTCGGCAAGGCGGTTCACCAGCGCCATCAGCATGCCGAACACGAAGAAGCCGCCCGCGGGCAGGATGAACAGGGTCATCGGCGCAAGACCGATATTCGCGAGCCCTTCGGAGAAGTCGAAGCCCGTGAAGCCCTTCAGGTCCACAAAGGAGCCGATCATGGTGTCGATACCGGACAGGAAGGTCCCGGCGCCCAGGATCTCGCGCACCGTGCCCATGCAGAACAGCGCGGCGGTGAAGCCGATCCCCATGCCAAGCCCGTCGCACGCCGAGGCTAAAACCGGGTTCTTGCCCGCAAAGGCTTCCGCCCTGCCGAGGATGATGCAGTTGACCACGATCAGCGGCAGGAACACGCCGAGGGATTTATCGAGCGCGGGGACGAAGGCCTTGACGAGCATCTGCACCATCGTGACGAAGGACGCGATGACGACGATGTAAGCCGGGATGCGCGCCTTGGACGGGATGACCTTGCGCAGCGCGGAGATCACGATGTTGGAGCACACCAGCACGATGGTGGCGGCGATACCCATGCCCACGCCGTTGACGACGGAGGTGGAGGTGGCAAGCGTGGGGCAGGTGCCCAGCACCAGCCGCAGCACGGGGTTTTCCTTCAGAATGCCCTTGGTCAGCTCGTGCCCGTAAGAGATCTTTTTGGTTTCCGCCATTATTTCGCCGCCTCCTTTCCGGTCGCTGCCTCAAACAGCGCTCGCGCATCGTTGACCGCTTTCACGACGGCCTTGGACGTAATGGTCGCCGAGGTGATCGCCTGCACGTCGCCCTCGTTTTCGGGGGCGGTCTTCACAACGGTCAGCTCGCCGGTCTGATTTTTGATCTGCTCGGGAAGGACCTTCGGCGCCTTCATGCCGAGGCCGGGCGTTTCGTTGAGGGTCAGAAACTCAATGCCGGTCACAGCGCCCTCGGGCGTGAAGCCGGTCATGACCTCGACCTTGCCGTTATAGCCGTTGGCGGCGGTGACGAACACATAGCCGACCACGTTGCCGTCCTTGTCCTTCCCGACCCATTTTCGCTCCGCCGGCGCCAGCTCTTCAAAGTCCTCGGCGGCGGGCAGAAGCATCTGCTTCGCTTCCTTTTCGGTTTCCGCCTCCATCTGCTTGATCGCGGGGGCGGTCACGCCGTTCACGACCGCCACAAGCCCGGCGGAAACGGCGCAGATCAAAAAGAGGGAGATCGCGGTCACAAGGATCTGTTTCACGTCTTTGCCTTTCATGCCGCCTTGCCCTCCTTTGCTTTTTTCTTCTTCGTCTTGCCGAAGTATTTCGGCATGGTCGCCTTTTCGATCAGGGGCGTGAGGATGTTCATCAGCAGGATCGAATAGGACACGCCCTCGGGCAGGGAGCCGTAAAGCCGGATGACGCAGGTCAGCAGGCCGCAGCCGATGCCGAACACGAGCTTGCCGGTCTTGTTGATCGGGGAGGTCGTGTAGTCCGTCGCCATGAAGATCGCGCCGAGGAGCAATCCGCCGGAGAGAAGCTCATAGGCGGTGTAGGTCAGATCGAAGCCGGAGGCGATCAGCATGAACACAGCCACGGTGCCGAGATAGCACACCGGGATGCGCCAGTTGATCACGCGCCGGATCAGCAGATACAGCCCGCCCAGCAGCAGCGCCGCGCCGCAGACCTCGCCGATGCAGCCGCCGCGAATGCCGAATGCCATCTGCGTCAGGGTGGGCAGCTCGCCGTTCGCGGTCCACGCGCCGATCTGCGCGGCCGCTTCCTTCGCGGGCAGGGTCCCCAGCACGCCGAGGGGGGTCGCGCCCGTCACGGCGTCCGGCAGGACGCTGGCAGGGTAGGCGGTCATGGCCCCGGCAAAGGAGACCAGCAGCACGATGCGCGCGGTGATGGCGGGGTTTGCGAAATTCTGCCCCAGCCCGCCGAAGAACTGCTTGACCACGACGATCGCGGCAAAGCTGCCGATCACGCACATCCAGAACGGGATGCCCACGGGCAGGTTATAGGCCAGCAGCAGCCCCGTCACCACGGCGGAAAGGTCGCCCAGCGTCGTGGGCTTTTTCATGATTTTGGTATATAAGAATTCAAACAGGACGGCGCTGCCCACGCACACGCCGATCACGGCGAGCGCCCTGAGCCCGAACGTCACGGCGCCCATGATCCCGGCGGGCAGCAGGGCGATGATCACGTCCAGCATCACGCCCGTCACGCCCGTGCTGTTTTTGGCGTGGGGCGAGGCGCTGACGGTATAAAGCGTTTTGTTTTCTTCCATTATTTCTTCGCAGCCTCCTTCACAATGGATTTTGCCAGCCGCATGTATTGCACCAGGGGCTTGCCCGCGGGGCAGGAATACGCGCAGGAGCCGCACTCCATGCAAACCATGGTCCCCATGGAGGCAAGCGTTTCGGCGTCGCCCTTCAGGGCGTATTTTTCAATATTGGTCGGGATCAGGTTCATCGGGCACGCCTCGTGGCAGCGTCCGCAGCGGATGCAGGCGGTCTCCTTTTTGAGCCCGGCGTTCTTCGCCGAAAGCGCCAGCACCGCGTTGTTGCTTTTGAGCAGCGGCACGTCCAGCGACGTGATCGCCGTGCCCATCATCGGGCCGCCGGAAATGAGCTTCGCGGGCTCCTGTGTGAAGCCGCCGCAGAAGTCCACGATATCCCTCAGCGAGGTGCCGATCGGCACGCGCACGTTCATCGGCTCCTTCACGCAGTCGCCCGAAACGGTCACGCTGCGGCTGGTCAGGGGCTTGCCGGTTTTCAGGTACCGCGCCACGAACGCCACGCTTGCCACGTTCATCACGATCACGCCCACGTCCGCGGGCAGCTTGCCCTCCGGCACCGTGCGCCCGGTGGCGGAAAGCACCATCATTTTCTCCGCGCCCTGCGGGTAGCGGGATTTCAGCCCCATCACGAACACGGAATCGTCCTTCGCCGCAATGCTTTTCAGCACCGCGATCGCCGCGGGCTTGTTGTCCTCCACCGCGATCACGACCTTTTTCAGGGACAGCAGCTCCTGCAGGGTCTTCACGCCGGAATAGATATCCCACGAGTTTTCGATGCACTCGCGGTAGTCCACGGTGATATAGGGCTCGCATTCCGCGGCGTTGACCACAAGCGTGTCGATGGGCTTGTCGTCCGATACGGTCAGCTTGACGAACGAGGGGAAGCCCGCGCCGCCGAGTCCCACGAGGCCGGACGCGCGGATCGCCTTCACCAGATCCTCCTTGTTGTTGACGACCGGGGGCACGATGCCCTCCCACAGCTTCATCTCGCCGTCGTTTTTGATCTTCACGGCGGGGGCCATGGTGCCGTTCGCGAGCTTCACGTCCTGCACGCTTTCCACGGTGCCGGAAACGGACGCGTGGATCGGCACGCTCAGGAACTTGTCGCTGTCGCCGATCACCTGCCCGACGCAGACGTAATCCCCCTTCTTCACCGTGGGGGTGCACGGCGCGCCGATATGCTGCAGCATGGGCAGCGTGACGAATTCCGGCGCGGGGATGCGCACGGTCTCCTTCTCGGCTGTGATCTTATGGTAGGGCGCGTGGATGCCGCCCTTCCCCTTCTTGACGGCCTTCAGCAGCGCGTCGGTTCGGATATGTGCCACTGCACATTGCCTCCTTTTTCTCTTCGTAAATATGATTGAGTGGGTTATTCCTTCGTTTTCGGTCTCGGCTTTTCCGGCGCGAATTTCAGCAGCGCGGGCATGACCGCCCGCAGGGTAAGGCCCGTTACGACGCCGAATACGACGCCGGAGACCAACAGCACCGGGGCGAGGTACAAAAACGCCCTGCCGCCGAGCGTGAGGCTGATTGCCAGAAGCTGCCCCATGTTGTGCGCCGCCGCCCCGAGGACGGACACGCCGATATAGGAGAGCCGGGTCCCGAGCAGCCGCCACGCGGCATACATGACCAGAACGCTCAGTACGCCGCCGGACAGGGACAGCAGCCCCGCCACGGCGCCGGCGGTCAGGAACACGAAGCCGGCCTTCAGCACCGCGATGCCGAGCGCGTAGGGAAGCCCCAGCGCCACGGCGGCGAACAGGACCAGCACGTTGCCGAGCCCGAGCCGCACGCCCGGGGGCAGCGGCAGCGTCGCCGTCACCGCCCGTTCGATCGCGGACAGCGTCAGCACGCCCGCGGTCAACACCGCGGTCAGAACGGTTCGTTTCGTGGATGGTTTCGTCATAGGTTTGTCGTTATCCCGCCACGGCGTCGACCCCGTCGGACCGTCCGCCGCCGGTCAGGTACAGGGCGGTTTTTTCCGGCAGACACACCGCGCACGCGCCGGACGCCGTCAGGGTCCCGGTGCGCACGCAGTCCTGCCCCTTACAGGGGGATGCTGCGATCGAGGCGCCGTCCCGGGACAGGCGCACCGTCACGCCGTTATCGAGCGTGATCTCGGTGGGGGCGGCAAACTCCGCCAGCACGTAAACGCTGGTTTCTTTGCCGTCCTGCTCCACGTGCGCCGTCAGCGGTTCGTTCCTTTCGCGGGTGAACAGAAAGACCAGCAGGGCAGTCAGCAGCAGCGCGCCGATCGGCACGAGGTCCCGGAGATTCGGTTTTCTGAAGGGCTGCTCTTCCCGCGTCATGCCGCGCCTCCGTCCGTCAGACGGTATTCCGCCGTGTTCGTCAGGGTGAAGCTGTCTGCAAGATCCGGGGTCACGGCGACCCGCCCGTCGTCAAGGACGAACACGGCGCCGGTCCCGTATTTTTCGCACAGGGCAAACGCCTGCTCGCCGCAGCCCATCACGAACAGCGCGGTGGAAAGCGCGTCGCTCAGAAAGCCGTCGTCCGAAACGGCCGTCACGCTGAGAAGCCCGTTCTCCACCGGGTAGCCGGTCTTCGGGTCAAGGATGTGATGATAGGTCCGTCCGTTTTCGGTAAAGGCTTTTTCATAGCTGCCGGAGGTGGAAATGAACACGGCCTCGTCCTTCTGCGGGGAAAAGGAGAGCTTTGCGAAATAGTCGTTCTCGCCGCCCTTCGGGTCGCGCACGCCCACGCCCCAGACGCCGCCGTCCGGCTTCGGACCGTATAGCAGCACGCTGCCGCCGAAGGTGACAAGACCGGTCGCGCCGCTGCTTCTCAGCCGCGCGGCTGCAAGATCCAGCGCCGCGCCCTTCCCGACCGCGCCCGGCTCCGGGATCACGCCGTCCTGCAGCGTGAGAGTCCCGTTTCCGATCCGGATCTTTTCCGCGCCGGTGTGCCGAAGCGCCTCCCGCAGAGCGGCGTCGTCCGGCAGCGTCGGCGCGTCGGTCTGAAAGCCCCAAAGGGTCGTGACCGCGCCGAGCGAGATATCCAGCGCGCCGCCGGTCTCCCGCCGGAGATCCAGACTCCTCCGCAAGAGCGACAGCAGCGTGTCGTCCGCGTCCCCGCCGCCTGCGGCGACAAGGCGGGACAGGGCGGAATCCTTATTCGTCAGAGAGATCTCGCCGTCCAGCGCCGCCACGTCCGCAAGCATTTCGTTCACGATCCCCGCGTCCGCGCCGTAAAGCCGCGCGCTGAGGTAGCTGCCCATGGCAAAGCCCCCGCCCACCGTCGGCGTTTTGTCGGCGTTTCGGCAGGCGGTCAGCAGAAGCAGCGCCAGCGTCAGCAGGCAGCACAGGGTCCGTTTCATCCTATTCCTCCATCATAAAAAGAAAGATCTTTTGAATTATACCATTTCCGGCGACAGAAGTAAAGCGATTTCAGCAAAAATTAACCCTTGTATTATAGTATGGTTTGTGTTATTATATAATGGACTACATATACAGTATCAAACAAACGACGGATCAGACAAGGAAGACTGAGCATGGAAAAACGGCATGAAGACGAACGGTACCTGGACGAGCTGACGGACGTGGACGAAAAAGCCGCGGACGGCAAAGCGCAGACGCCGCAAAAAAAAGAAAGACTTTCAATGATCCTGCTGTGCGCGCTCAACGTGGCGGCGCTCGTTTATCTCGTCGTGGCGCTGCACGCGTATTTCGCGGTGAAATCGGAGCTGAAGGCGGAGCTCAGCGGCGAGGCCGCGGAGCCCCCCGCGCCGATGTTCTTCGACGTGACGAAGGTGAACGCCGACCTGACCCCGGACCTTCGGGGCGTGAAGCAGCCGGACGGCATGAGTCCCGATTTCCTGCGCCTGTATGCGGCGAACGACGACGTGATCGGCTGGATCCGCATCCCCGATACCTGCATCGATTACCCGATGCTCAAGGGCGAGGACAACGATTATTACGAGCGGCGCAACTATTATGAGGAGCACGACGAACGCGGCTCCGTCTGGCTCGACTACCGCAACCCCTTCGGGCCGGGGCAGGCGCTCGATAACGTGTCGGTCGTCTGGGGGCATAGCTTCTCCGAGCACGACCTGGGCTTCTATGAGCTTGAGGATTATCTCGACGTGGACTATTATAAATCGCATCCGCTGATCGAGACCGAGAACCTCTACGGCGAGGTCTACCGCTGGAAGGTCTTCGGCTGCATGATCACCGCCGTGGAGGATCAGGACGACAACGGCCAGATCTTCTATTATTGGAACACGCAGCTCGCCGGAGACGAGCAGCCCGCCTTTGTGGAGGAGGTCTACCGCAGGAGCTGGTTCCGCAATCCCATGGTGGACGTCGTGCTCGGCGACAAGCTGATCTGCCTGTCCACCTGCACCTATATGCTCAACGTCGGGCGGGAATACCACGAGATCCGCTGCGTCCTGTTCGGCAGACTCCTGCGCGACGGTGAGAGCGCCGAGGTGGACGTCTCCATGGCGTATGAGAATCCCTCGCCCCGGATGCCGCAGCTGTATTACGACCAGAAGGGGATCGAAAATCCCTATCGCGCAACCCCAGTCTTTGGATTTTAAGGAGGCCGCATGGATCACGAGAAGGAAAACTATGATGTCGCCGAGGAGCTGAAAAACGTGCTGCCGCCCAGAACGCCGGCGGACGACGCGGACGAGGTCCTCGGAGAGATCATGGGCAAGGGCGGCGCCTATAACGAGTCGTTCCACTCTATGATGTATAAATATCTCGGCGCCGATCCCTCCCCCGCGTCCCCGGAGGATCTCGACACGGGCAGGATCTTCCGTCGGCACGTGGACGAGGAGCTGGAGGCGTATATCTCCGCCGACGGCAAACGGACCGCGCCGGACCCCGAAGCAGACGCGCGCATCCGCAAAAAGCTCGCGTCCTCCGTGCGGGAGGTCTATTCCATCGAGCCGTCTTCGCCCGCCGTCCGTCCGACCTTTACGGCGGAGGGGTCCGTGGTCTATCCGACCGACGCTTCCGCCGGGGAGCGCGTGGTCTACGACGCGGACTGGGAAAAGCAGGCGAAGCAGGAGGCCGGCAGGATCGACGAGCTGCGCCGTTCCGGCGTCACCTCGGGCGGGCGCAGCCTCGGGGATACGTTCCGCTTCGTCGGAAAGGACGGCGCGTCTGACGGCAAAACTGCCGCCGCCCCGGCGGATGCCGGCGGGAAAGCCGGACGCCGCGCTTCCTACGTCGGGCACGAGGATTTCCTTACGCCCGTGATCGGCAAGGCGCCGGATGAAGCGGCCATGAAAAAGGAGGTCCGCGCCGCCAGGCCCGTCGCCGGCGAGGCGGACGAGGGCCTGACCAGTCAGGAAAAAGAGCTGGTGGATCACGCCGTGCTCGAAATGTTCACGTCAGCGGGGGATCCCGACCGGGAATTCCGTGAAAAATGGGCGGATACCGTGTCGAAAGCGCAGAAGCGCAAGGAAATGCTGGCGGCGGAATCCAAAAAAGAAAACGCAAGACTCCGCTCCGAAGAGAAGCTGAGAGAAAAGGAGAAGCAAGTGGCAGAGAACGAATATAAATGGGTCTCGTCCGGCAGACAGAGACCGAGCGAGAGCGTCCGCGCAACGCCGGAGGTCCGCTTCGCACCCCGCAAAAAGACGGGCGTGCCGGATGAGAGCGAAATGGTGGAGCGTATCCTTGTGGACGATACGCCCGAAGAAATGATTTATAAGAAAGGGAAGGGGGAAAAGCTCGCCTTCTCCCTGAAGTCCCGCTTTTCGAAGGAGGGCGTCAAGCGCTTTTTCCGCAACGCCTTCCCGAACAAAAGCGATCCCGGCAGCGAAAAGGCGCGCAAGACCTTCCGCCTGCTGATGTTCACGGTCATGGTCGGCGCCATCGCGGTGTTCATCGTCTTCTTCACCCCGTGGCTGAAAATGCGCAACGACAATATCAGCTTCAAGGATGAGATCGCCTCGCTCGAAAACCTGACGCCCGAGCAGCAGGCGGAATTGTGGGCGAAGATCAAGGCGGAGTATCCGGACGTGGACTTCCCCGAGGGCATGCACATCAAGTTCGCCTACCGTTACGCGATCAATCAGGACGTGGTCGGCAGGGTCGCCGTGCCGGAGCTCGGGCTCGATACCGTGCTGGTGCAGGCGGACGACGACGCGTACTATCTCTATCGGGATATGTATAAGCAGGAGAGCCGCTACGGCACGCCCTACGTCAAGTCGGATTCCAGCATGGGCCGCGAGGGCCTCAGCAAGAACGTGATCATCTACGGGCACAACACGCACGACGGTCTGATCTTCAATATCCTTGAGGAGTATACCAAGCCCGAGACCGTGCGCCAGCACCCCATTATCACACTCGACACCCTGTTCGGGACCGCCAAGTTCAAGGTCTTCGCCGTCATGCTCACGAACGCGAACCCGGACGACGACAACGGCAATATTTTCGATTATCTGTATTCCAACTTCTATTCCGGCAATCATTTCATGTACGTGGTCAACGGCATGAAGGAGCGCTCCCTGGTCCACACCGGCGTGGACGTGAACGAAAACGACAACCTGCTGACCCTTTACACCTGCTACCGCTATCAGTTCGATTCCGGCCGTCTTGTGATCGTGGCGCGGCAGCTCCGCGAGGGCGAAAGCGAGTCGATCGACGGCTCGAACGTCTGGCAGAACACCGGCGTGTATCTCCCCGCCGCGTATTACGGCACGAAGTCCGACACCCCGTCGCCCGCGCCCGCAAACCAGCAGTCGCCCGCCGCCTCCCCCGAGGCGCAGCCGGACCCGCAGCCCGCGGAAACGCCCGCCTCCCCCAATACGCCCGGCGCGCCGGAAGCGCCCGCGCAGCAGGACGATGAAACGCCGCAGCAGGAAGCCCCGGAGGAAACGCCTCAGGAGGAGGGCGGTCAGGAGGAACCCGACGCCGGTTATGACGAGCCTGAGAACGACGCGCAGGATTGAGCCGCCGGTCGAACCGGCCTGCTAAGAAAGGAACGCTTATGAGAACGAAACTATTTATATTGGGCGTGAACGAAGATAAGCGCGATCACACGTTTGAATCGATCCTGGAACGGACCTTTCAGCCGGTGCTGGCGCCGGAGGGCGGCCTGCAGTGCTACCAGACCGTCCGGGACGCGACGACCGAGATCGGCAGGGCGTTCACGGACTCCGATTCCGTCTTCTTCTTTGTGGAAGCCGGGAAATACGGCGACCTGAAGCAGGTGCTGTGCCGCGCCTTCGGTCTGGAGCTGCGCGTGAACGAGCAGCTTTTGCTCGGCGCGCAGAAGTCCGCGCCGGAGCTGGAGGAGAAGGACCTGCATTTCTCCGTCGCCCACGCGGGGCTGCCGGAGCGCGCGGACGTGTTTGTGCTGTCGGACAGTCTGTATGCCGGGTTCGCGGTGCGCCGCGGCAGGCAGACGCTGTTCCTGCTGCCGTGGGAGCGTGAGCGCACGGGCGTGCTGCTCACGAATCAGGTCATTCCGTATCTGAACGCCAGGGCCCGCGCCGGGCTGTCGCCCGATCCGATCCGTTTTTACTCCGTGGAGGCGCTGCGCGACGCGATGGTGCGGCAGGATATCAAGATCGCCGTGGCAGGGACCAAGACCGAAAGCCTGTTCCGCCGGTTTGTCAGCGTGAATCCGGAGCTGGCTCAGCGCGTGATGACGGTCCGCAAGACCACGCCCCGCGGCACGACCCCGCCCGGGGAGTACATGGTCAACCTGTCGATCACAGCCGCCGAGTTCATGGGTCTGCCCTACGGCGTCGCGATCTCGAACGCCTATTACACCGGCAACGATCCCGCCGCGCCGAAGACCGTGTACCTTGCGGTGACGAACGACGAGGAGACCACGCTGCGAAAGCTGACCTCCTTCTACGGCGAATCCACGGCGGACTTCCTGTTCCGCTGCTGCCGCGAGCTCTGCGCCCTGCTGACGCAGATCATCAACGTGGACGCGGGTCTCGTTAAAAAGGACGAGAAGGCGGAAAAGGACAAGCTCCGCCGGAAAAAGAAGCGCTTTAAGGTCGCGATCGTCACGGTGCTGGTCATGCTGCTGGCGCTCGGCGGCGGGACCTGGTACTATTTCACCAGCCATAACTATTCGATTCAGGATTGGGTGCAGACCTATATCCATGAGGATACCATCTCGGACTGGTTCCGCAAGCTCTTCCCGTTCCTGCATCAGGATCCGATCATGGAGGGCGCGGACCAGACGCATCAGGCGGTCGACAGCGCCCTGCTGACCGACGCGCCGGAGCAGTGATCCCCCAACGGAAGGAACCGACGCTATGACTTCTCGCAAAAAGAACGCAATTTCTGTTCTGCTCTCCCTCGTGCTGACCGTCATGGTCTTTCTGCCGGGGCTGCAGCCGCAGGCGGAGGCAAAGCTTGCCATTCTGGGCGACGCCAACATGTCCTACAGCTTGGACGCGGGCGACGCCCGCATCGCGCTGCGGCTTTCGGTCGGGCTGGAGAACGCCTCTTCCGATCTCGTGCGGGTCTGCGACGTGGACAAGGACGGCACGGTCACGGCGGGCGACGCGCGCACGATCCTGCGCGCGGCCGTGGGGCTTGAGACCCTGAACGGCGACTACCTGAGCGTTGCGGACGATTTCGATCCCTATCCCGTCTCGGATCCCGAGCCCGTTTCAGAGCCCGAGCCCTCTACGCAGCCCTCCACCCAGCCTTCCACGCAGCCGTACGTGCCGTCCACGGACCCCGTTCCGCCGATCTCCGGCGGCGAGGGGCAAACGCCCGTCTTCACGCCTGTCCGGGGCGCCTTCACCGTGATCACGGTCGGCAACGGCCACTGCGTCGGCATGACGCAGCACGGCGCGGCGTATCTGGACAAGCAGGGCTGGGATTACCGGCAGATCCTGGCGTACTATTATCAGGGCTCCGTGCTCGTCAGCGCGCCGCTGGACCAACAGACCTGCTATTATCTCGGCAACTGGTACGACGTGCGCGAGCTGCTGATCCGCATGGTCTACGGCGAGATCGGCGGCTTTGAGGATACGGAGGAAGCCTTCAAGGCGCAGTGCGTGGCGATCTATACGCTCATGCGGCGCAATAATTTCTACATCACGGACGGCAATTCCGTCGCGTCCATGAGCTACCGCACCAGCGAGTACCAGAACAACGTCTGGCTGCATCGCGCGGTGGACGCGGTGCTCGGGCAGTATATCGCGGAGGTCGGAGACCCGACCTATTCGCCCGCGCTCACGGTCTATTCCTCCATGTCCGGCGGCTGGACGTTGTCGGCGGCGGATGCCTGGGGCGGCGGCGGATTCCCGCACACGGGCGTTTACAGCCTGTTCGACGGCGACCCCAGCGTGCAGGTCCCGTGGGAGCAGTTCGTGCGCGTGCTGACCTTCTCGGTGGAGGAGGTGCGCGACGCGATCCTCCGCAAGGACGACAGCACTGTACTCTCGTCGAATCCCGCCGAATGGGTGCAGATCCTCGATCACACCGCGGCGTATAATTCCCAGATCGGCTACGTGCGCTCCCTACGTCTCGGCAACAAGACGTACTCGGGCATTCACCGCACCAATTTCCTGGGACTTCGCTGTCCCTGCTATACCATATTCTACACGCCGTAACCGCGGCGGAAAGGGAGCTGACGTCATGGACAAGGAGCGCATCGAACGCGCGGTCCGCGAGATCCTGCTTGCGGTCGGGGAGGATCCCGACCGGGAGGGGCTGGTCGAAACGCCCCGCCGGGTCGCCAATATGTATGCGGAGGTCTTTTCCGGACTCGAAAACGACCCGAAGCAGTTTATCAAGCTCTTCACGGAGGAGAACAACGACGAAATGGTCGTGGTGCGGGATATCCCGCTTTACTCCATGTGCGAGCATCATCTGCTGCCCTTCGTCGGCAAGGCGCACATCGTCTATATCCCGGGCGAGGGCAAGGTGATCGGCCTGTCCAAGCTTGCCCGGATCGTGGATAACTTCGCCCGCCGTCCGCAGCTTCAGGAGCGGCTGACCAGCCAAATCGCGGATTTTCTGGACGAAAACCTGCATCCCAAGGGGGTCGCGGTCATAGTGGAAGCGGAGCATCTGTGCATGACCATGCGCGGCATCCGCGCCGCGGGGGCGCTTACCCGCACCAGCGCGCTCAGGGGCAACATCCGTTCCGACGCGCGCACCCGCAGCGAGGCGCTGGCGCTGATCAAATCCTGAGAGAAAGAGAAGAGAACCATGCTGTGTCAAAACTGTCAAAAACGTGACGCCTCGATCCACCTGAAGCGGATCGTCAACGGCGAAACGGGGGAGGTGCATCTTTGCGCCGCTTGCGCCGCCGCGCTCGGTTACGTCGGGCTGTTCGCGGGCGTCCCCTTTCCGTTCCTGCCGACGTTATCCTATCGCGGACAAAGCGAAGCCGCCGCCCGGATCCCCCGGTGCGAGACCTGCGGGTTGTCGCTGGAGGACGTGGCAGGGACCTCCGCGCTCGGCTGCCCGGACTGCTACGGCGCCTTCCGCGAGAAGCTCACGCCCTATCTCACGAAGCTCCACGGGCGCGCCGTCTATCGCGGCGAGGGGCTGCTTAATGTGAAGCCGCCCGAGAGCAACGGGAAACGCTGGTATGAAAACGTCGACGCTTCCGCCGGCGCGGTGCTCGGCAGCGAAGTCACCTTCGGGGTGAACGCGGTGCACACGCCCTTCCCCCTGCGCATGAACGTGGCGCAGAAGCTGCGCTTTGCCGACGCGCTTGCCGGTGTGCTCGCGCAGTCGGGCGAAGATCTGCGCCGGATCGATATGGGCAGCCTGTACCCTTACGAAGCGGTCAGCCTCGCCGAACGCCTGATCGTCACGCCGGAGTTTGCGTCCGCGGGCGCGGGCGCGGTCCTGCTGCTGAGCGCGGACAAAAATCTCAGCGTGATGCTCTCGGACGAGGACCATATCCGGATCCGCTGCGTCAGCGGCGGCGCGACCCCGCAAAACGCGTTCGCCCGCGCGGGCGCGCTGCGCGACCTGCTGTTCGGCACCGGCAAGCTCGCGTTCGACAAAAAGCTCGGCTTTTTGAGCCGGAACCCCATGCGGCTCGGCACCGGCATGACCGCCTCGTCCATTCTGCACCTGCCGGCGCTCACCGGCTCCGGCACCCTGCCCGCCATCGCCTCCGCGCTGCGCAAAATGGGCTTCGTCCTGCAGGGCGCGTTCGGGGACGGACTCAGCGCGGCCGGGGATCTTTACCGCCTGTCGAACACCCTGACCATGGGACTGTCCGAAAAGGAGGCCGTCGCGAATCTGGAGGCCGTCACGCGGCAGCTTGCCACCCGCGAGCGCGCGGCGGCGGAAAAATACGTGGAGGA
>CACZGD010000047.1 GCA_902780565.1 Oscillospiraceae bacterium | reverse complement strand
GCTTCACGGCAAGGACGATCAGATCGACAACGATGACCGCCATGGGGATCAGCGCGGAAAGGGCAATGGAGTAGGTGGGGCGCTGACTGTGGAAGATGATCGTGTTGATGAGAAGCACGCCGACCTCATACGGCGCCACGGCGACGGCAAGCACGATCAGCGTCACGATGACGGCGCGTTTCCCCTTGTGCGGCTTGAAGCCGTTTACGGCGTAGGCCGCAAGGAAGCCGAAGCCTGCGATCGAGAGCAGCAGGCAAACGTCGATGATCGCGTAATAGAACAGATCGTTCCAAATCACGAACAGACGGGAGGCCCACGTGCCGAAGTACGCGCAGCAAAGCGCCAGAACGGGCAGCAGCACGGCGACGAGACGCTTCTTTTTGATGACGGCGATCACGGCGACAGCCAGGGCGAGCTGCACGGTCACGGCGGCGGCGATCAGCACGCCGTCCTCATTGTCGGCGCCGTTGCGCCATTCCGTCGGGGAAAGGTAGGCGCGCACGTTCAGCCCCTCCATCATGTTGCCTTCGCAGAACTGCGTGGTGCCGGTATCCTTCAGCGCCCGGATGAACGCGGCGTTCCTGCTCAAACGCGGGATCACGCCGAACAGGAGCGAAAACCGCCCTTGGTAGGTACAGGCCTCGTAATAATCCCAGCTCAGTCTGGAGCGCGCGATGCGGTCATACGCCGCAGTATTTCCGGCGTCCTTTGTCTTCTGCAGGGCGCTGTCCCACAGGTCGTCGATCCGTTTGATATCCTCCTTCGTCACGTCGTGCAGGGTATCCTGCATGGAAAAATAGATCTGGAGGTGCCCTTCGCTGTTTCCGGCGTGGGCGGTCAGATAATCGAGGATCTCGCCGACTTCCTCGCCGCCTTCACCGTAATAAGCGAGCAGGAATTCCTTCTGCAGCGCGGCGTGCTCCTCCTCGGTGTATTCGTTGCGCAGATTGCGGGCGAGCAGCCACGCGCGCAGGTCCGCAAATTCCGTGTTGCAGTTCGCGGCGTAGTAGTTGCCCTCCTCATAGATCCCCACAACGCTGTTCTCGCGGAAGACGTTGATGTTCTGCCGCAGCACGGCCCAGTTCGGGAAGACGCCGAGCGTATTCAGGAAATTCGTTACGTAGTCCCAGATGTAAAGCCTGTTGGAGATTTTCGCCCAGTCCTGCAGGTCCTTCATGAACGCCACGTTGATCTCGCAGTTCGGGTCGTCCAGCGTATGATTGAAGCAGCACTCGATGGAGCAAAGGCGCACGCACACGTTTTCGCGCGGAGTGATGCCAACGGGTGCGCTGCGGGTATATTGATAGGCAAAGGTATCAAACACCACGTCGGGGTAATCCGGTCCCACCGCGTCCGCGATCTGATTGACGAACCACAGCATGAGTCCGGACTGCCCGCCGTACTGATCGGCGATCTTCGTGCATTCGCTGCACAGGCAGTAGCGCTGGTTGTCGTTCTGCGTCACGGAGACGATATTCAGCGCGGCGTCGGGATTATAGGAGGCCTTCAGGTTGTTGCGCACGTCCTCGATCGCGCGCGCCAACACGTCGGGGTTGGACAGGCAAAGCTGCGTGGGCTCACGCTCGCCTTTTTCCGTCAGGGCGAAGTATTCGGGGTGCGTCTCGAAGAGCTCACCCTGCGGTACGATCCCGTTTGACAGCGAATGGCAGAACCAGATATAGTTGACCTTGCCGCCGTCCACGGTTTCCAGCGTGGAATAGGTGCCGTTCAGACCGTTCGCAAGGGAAAAGTCGCGGTCGTGCGGGCTGATCCAGTCCGTGTCGGCATATTCCAGCGTGGGGACGTAGGTGTGCGTATAATTTGCCGGGATCTCCAGCCGCTCCGTTACGGGGATGACCTTTACGTCCGCGGAATAGACGCGCACGCCGCACAGCTCGTACAGGAACTCGAACACGCCGTTTTTCAGGCCTCTCGCGTCGGCGGCTTCAATGCGCAGCGCGTCGCCGTCCATAAAGACCTTGCAGCTCCCTTTCTTCACGTTTTCGTCCGCCTCGGTCAGCGTCAGGGCAATGGCAGCGCCCTGGGCTTCCGTTTTGATCGCCGGTTCCGTCCCGAACGCTTCGGTCAGGTAGCGCTGCAAAAAATCGGCGGCGTCTTTTTCCGCGTCGGTCGCGTCCTTGGCCAGCAGGATCACGGGCGTCACGCCCGCTTGCTTGTCGAACAGTACGGCGCCGCCGTCGGCGAACGCCGCCGTCCCGACAGACAGCAGCAGAACGACCGCAAGCAGCAGCGCGGGGATCGATTTCAGAACGGTTTTCATAAACAGCCACCCTTTCTTTTGGTTTCTCTTCAATTATATCGGGAAATCCCGGCGCTGTCAACGCGGGAAACGTGAATTTTGTTTTTTTCCGTCAGCCCCCCGCGTCAAAAAAGCCCGCCGAACGGCGGGCAATGGGGCAAGCTCCGTGTTACACCGCCTCGTCTTTTGTCACGGCGCGCAGGAAGGTGAACAGCAGCAGGATATAGCAGACGGTCTTCGGCAGCATGAGCATACCGAGCATGGGGACGAGGCCCGCGCCGACGGCGACGGGGAGATAGAACAAAAAGGAGAGCGTGACGAGGAGCCAGACGAAGCGCATCCGGCGGGCGGCTTTGCGATTGCGCCAATAGAGCAGGACGATCAGCAGCCCCAGCGCCGTGAACGGAATGTTGCGCAAAATGCCCCACAGCATATCGCTTTCGTTGCGCAGCCAGCCGTTTTGCGGCAGCAGACACAATAAGGCGCGCAGCCCCGTCAGCCCCCACACGACGGCGGAAACGGTCTTGTTCTCCTTTTCGCGGTAATACCCGAGCCAGATCCGATACAGCAGCACGTAAAACAGGGTCATCGTCAGGGAGGTCACAAGCTTGCCGATCCCGAGCGCCGCGGCGAGGTCGCCGTCCGAAAAGTGGTCGATCACGCGCGGGACAAGATGGAACGCGTCCCCCGCGCCGAGGATCAGCGCGGCAAGCCCCATTTTTTTCTCCGTAGCGTTCCGGGCCTTCGCAAGGATCACGCACCCGGAGAGCAGGGCAAACAGCAGATACAGAATATCGAAAACAGATTCGCCGTATTTCATACCGTCCTCCTGTCCGCGCCGCTCGCCCGGCGCGTTCTGCCTTTATTATACGTGCCGGAAACGCGCCTGTCAATGCCGGAATGCCGTTTCGCAGCCGAAGAACCCTGTTTGAGGGAAAACGGCGAAGCGCCGGTCGATTCAGCCGCAGAAAAAACGCGGCGTGCGTATTGATTTGCCCGCGTTTTTATGGTAGACTGGCAGATGAGAGAGCCGAAAACGGGACGGCGGAAAGTTCGGAAAGGGGGATCGCTATGCGTCTGAAATCGGAAAAAGCGCAGTTCGATCTGCGCGCGCAGGAGATCGACCGCCTGTCGCAGTGGCTGGAGGCGAAGCTTTCCGCTCTTGCCGTCCGGCGGGAGGACCGGATCCGCATCCGTCTGCTGACCGAGGAGCTCCTGCTTCGGATGCGGGAGCGCTTCGGGGAGGAAACGCCGGTCGACGCGTATCTGGAAAGCGCCTTCGGCAGACCCGTTTTTCGGGTGGAGATCGCAGGGGAGGCGTTCAACCCGCTGAATGAGACCGGCAGCAGCCTCGGCGACTGGAACGATTCGCTGATCACCGCCGTGAAGATCGCCCCGCGGTATACCTATAGCTGGGGGCGGAACGTGCTGCGATTCCCCGTGCCCCGAAAAACCGTCAGCCACGCGCTGCAGATCGTTTCCGCCATCACGCTGGGGGTGGCGTTCGGCGTCCTCGGGACCCTTTTCCTGCCGGACGGGGCGCGCGATTACGTGGCAGGGACGCTGTTTTCGCCGCTGTACGGCGCCTGGGTCCGGATCCTGAACGCCATGTCCGGGCCGGTCATCTTCCTGATGGCCGTCACTACGATGCTGAGCACCAAACAGATCACAAGGCAGGGCGGCACAAAGCTCTATGTGATCGCGCGGTATTTTCTGTTAAGCTGCCTGATCGCGGGCTGCACGCTGGTTTGCGCGCTGCCGTTCGTCGGACCGGGGGACCTGCTTCCGCAAACCGGAACGGGCGCGCTGCGGGAGCTGCCGGACGCGCTGCTGCAGATCTTCCCGAACAATATCCTGCAGCCCTTTGCCGAGTCCAACACACCGCAGCTTCTTCTGCTCGCGTTCGTGATCGGCGGCGCCATGATCGCGCTCGGCAGCCGTGTTTCCCGGCTGAAAACGGTGATCCGGCAGATCAACATGATCGGTCTGCAGCTTGCGAAATGGATCAGCCTGCTTGTGCCCGCGTTCACCTGCATCTTCCTCACGCTGGAATGCTGGCAGGGGCAGACGGCGCTGCTGCGGCAGATCTGAAAGCCGTTCCTGCTGGCCCTCGGAGTTTCGGCGCTGGTGCTCTGCGCCGCGCTGCTGTGGCTGTCGCTGCGGGTGAAAGCGTCGCCGCTTGTCCTGTTCCCGAAGCTGTTCGGACCGTTTGCGCGCATCCTGCGCGCCGGCGCCGCGGACAGCGATTTTGACGCTGCGCATCGCGCCTGTACGAACGCGCTGGGGATCGACAGCTCCTTTGCCGGGCTCAGCCTGCCGCAGGGGATGGTTTTGTATACCCCCGTCAGCTCCGTGGGGGTGCTGGCGTTTACGTTGTACGCTGCCTTTGTGTACGGCGTGCATCCCGGCTATGCCGCGATGATCGGCGCGATCATCCTGTCCGTGATCCTGTTTGTCGCAACGCCGCCGGTGCCCGGCGCGAATCTGCTGGCGTATATCGTCCTGTTCTCGATTCTCGGTCTGCCGGACGCCGCGCTTGTGGACGCCATGCTGTTTGATATTGTCTTCGGCATCTTCGCCGCCGCCTGCAATCTGACCCTGCTGCAGATCGAGCTCGTCCTGCAGGCAAAAAGGATCGGTCTGCTGGACCTGCCCCGCCTGCGCCGCGCGGGAGCCGGCAAAAAACCGCAATAACGGATAAATCTCAGCATTTTTTAAATACATGTCACAAAGAACGGATTTTTTTATATGAAATAAGTGCAACAATGGAGATTATGTGGATTTGACTGTATGTGCAAGTTGCAATGCTATATTTGAGTCCTTGCCGGAATTTCAGCAATCTTCATTTTTACGTTGAAATGAACTGCATAAAGTTAAACAATCAACTACGGTGATAATTCTTGATACTGTAGTAGATATTGTATATGTGGGTAGAGATATTACAGTATCGACATTAAGTGCTGACGCTATTTCTGCAATTCCTTATGCCGGCCCTGTACTCGCAGTTTTTGCTGGATACATCGCAAGTGAGCTATGGGCATGGTTCTGGGATGGAATTGAATTTCATGATAAAACACTTATAATCCATTTAAAGGATTCTTGGAGGTAGACCATGAATTATCAAAACGTTAAAAGCTTTGTTTTTCGTAAATCAAAAGTACGCAATCCAATCCTCGGCGGCTTTTTGACGGTTTTGGTCTGGTTTGTTGCCGCAGTATCCGTTGTGCTTTCTGAGAAAAACATTGCTGTCCTTGTAATTATGGGAATTATCAGCGCTTTGGCTTTGATAAATGGCGTGTTCGCAATTATTCGGAGAAAAAAAACCGGAACATCTTTCCTTTATTATGGTATTCTGTCTGTGTTGGCTGCATTGGCTACCGTTGTTTTGGGGAATCTCATCCTTGCATATGCGTTCTTTCGATGGTGGATTCCCGTTTTGTCATTCTGCTATATAGTGTTGGTTGCGCTGCTTTTCTTATTCTGTATTCACAAATACATATACAGCACAAGCGGAAAAGGGCTGATATCTCCCGTGGTAGGCATTGCCCTTGGCGTCTGCGGCGTACTGCTTGCAGTGTTGACTCGCCGTTTTTTCATCGAAAACAGCCAGAATTATATTCTATTCGGCATCCTTGTTATTGTGTTTGCTATGGTCCCTATCGCAGGGAGTATGAACCTTGTAAAATACTATCTGCTGAAAACCGTTCTCGAACTGTCTGATTATTCGAGTAAGAATACTTGACATTTAGGCTTCTTCTTGTCTTAAGTTCGCATGATCCCTTTTTATGCAGCCCGAGTTATTTGTCGCTTTCATGCTTGCGGCGGCGGAGGGGTCAGTTGCTGCCTGAGCCTGTATAACCTGCGGACTCAGGCGGGTCCTCCGGCTACGACGCCAACGGCAATGTCACGACCTACGACGACGGGATCTACGTCACGACCTACACGTATGACGTGCTTAACCGTCTGACGCGGGAAAACAACCAAAAGGCTGGGAAAACCTACGTCTATACCTACGCAAACGGCAACCTGACCTCCCGCAAAACCTGCGCCTATACCACCGGCACCTCGGGGCGGTTCAGTCGACCGAAAGTTACACCTACGGCAAAACCGCCTTCCATGACCGGGTGACGGCGTTCAACGGCAAAACGATCGCCTATACTGCCGGGACCGGCGTCATGACCGCGTTCGGGGACTACGCGCTGAGCTGGTACAAGGCGGGGCTGCTGTCGTCCTATTCCAAAACCGGCGACACTCACACGTTTACCTACGACATGGACGGGCGGCGGCTGAGCCGGACGGATAATGGGGTCACTACGACCTTCGTCTACGCCGGGGATCAGCTTGTCGGGCAGACGTGGGGCGGCAATACGCTGGCGTTTATCCTCGACGCCGCCGGGGACTATATCGGGTTTACCTACAACGGCACGGATTATTACTACGTCAAAAACCTGCAGGGCGACGTAGTGCAGATCGTCAACGCCGCCAAAACGACCGTTGTAAAGTACTACTATGACGCTTGGGGCTATAACTTCGCGACAGAAGGTTCCCTCGCCTCCACCGTCGGCGCGGTCAATCCGATCCGTTACAGGAGTTACTATTACGATTCCGGCACCGGGCTCTATTACCTCCATTCCCGGTATTATAACCCCGAACTTCGGCGCTTCATCTCCCCGGATAAACTGCTCGATACCCAGTCGTTAGATGGGTATAACCTGTTTGCCTACTGCGGGAATAACCCGGTAAATGGATATGATCCGTTTGGTTTTTCTGTTGTTGATGCAGCGGAAGGTTTTCTCGGAGGGTATGGATTAGCTGTTGGCGTTTCAACACTTCCTGTTGTTCCTTTATTAGCAAAGTGCATTGCTGATTTTGCAGTTGGAGTCTTCTCGGGATTAGAAAGTATAGCAAAATCCATAGTAGAAGAAGCAAAGGAAAAAAGTGCTAAAGATGGATATACAGTTTATTTCCTTATTGATAGTGATAATAATGATAGCGTTGAATATGTGGGTCGTACTAAGAATTTTCAAAAAAGAATGGACGCCCACAGTAAGAATCCATATAGAAAGAATCTTAACCCAATCGTCGTTGAAACAGGATTATCATATTATGAGTCTCGAGGACTTGAGGAATGGTATATTTTGGTTTATGGGACAGTGGTTAAAGATAATTACACGAACAATCAAATACATGGGATAAGCCCGTATAATCCCAACGGGGAAGACTATTTGGCATCCGCATTTAGTTATTTGTTGCAAAGATTTGACCGTTTTGAAAACCTATATAGAATTGTATTTGAAGAATAGGAGGTAAATGATATGGGGGCTTGGGGGCCGGCTTTATACAGCGACGATATTGCGGATGATGTAAGAAGTGAATATAAAGATATATTAAGAAAGGGAAAAACAGATGCAGATGCTTTGAAGGAACTCCTGAATGAAAATCGAGAGATTCTCGAAGATCCGGATGATGGACCGGTTTTTTGGTTTGCGCTTGCTGATACAATGTGGAAACTTGGACGGTTAGATCCGATTGTCAAAGAGAAAGCCTTATATTATTTGAATGAAGGCGGTAATCTGCGTCGATGGGAAGAAGAAAATCCAAAATTTGCCGGTAAGAGAAAGGCAGTTTTGGACGGTTTGCGAGAACAAATTCTTGCTCCGCAACCAGATCGGAAAAAGATTTTGATTCCAATAGTTTACCATTGTGAATGGGAACTTGGCGGCGTATATGCCTATCCTTTTGAAAGCGAGATAGCATTACAAAAAGGCTTTCAAAACAAAGTGCTTTTGATTCAAAAGGTAGCAGAGGGACAAATAAATCCGGGTAATCATGTTTTGCCTGTATGTCGTTTGAAAATAACAGATAAGAATGCTATCCCAAAAACAAAACAAGAGTTTGATTCGCTGTCTTATTTGCAATTTGAAAGAGCGGAAAATATCAAAAAAGTAATTGAGATTAGTAAATGGTTTTATTCTTCTTGCGAAGAAAGATATGGACAAGACGCCAATCGGATGCTAAAACTTCATAGGCTTCGCAGATATTATGATTGGGTCTTTATTAATACTTCAAAGAGAATAATTCCAAAATCCATATTTTATATCGGAAACTTTGGATTAGACGGAATCGATGAGTCTGGGTTCTTACATGATTTGGATTATTCCTGTAACTGCGCAAGATGGAACTTCTTTGACGAAGTCATTATCAATAAATTGATTAATTATAATTCCGATGTGCTTTCTGGAAATAACTCCGGATCTATACTCAGAATGCCTATTTTGCGATTTGACGATCTTGAAATTGTTATCGATCAAGATTATTATTGCTTTTGATCGACGGGCGGCTTGCGCAGACGACGGACACGCTCTCCGGCCCCCGCACACTGCTGACCTACGACGTGTTCGGCAGACTGCTCAGTCAGCGGGAATACAATACGACGAATCTGTATGCCAACACGCTGAAAAACGGCGTCTATTATACCTATGACGAAGGGGACGGCCGTCTGACGACGGTCGGTACCAAAACCGGGCTTGGGGCACACACGCTTTCCGTGACCTACGGAAACGCCGCTTCGGGGCAGATTCCGTCCAACGTCTATGCGGAGCATTGGAACGGGACGAAGCTTCGGGAATACGGTTACGACAAGCTTGGCAGGGTCTCGCAGGTCAAGACCTATACGTCCGGCGGTCAAGCGATTACAACGGATTATACGTATGAGGCCCTCGGCGGCGGAAAGACCTCCGGCAGGGTCGTGGGATATGATACCAATACCTACCATATGGCGTATGCTTACGACGCCAACGGCAATGTCACGACCTACGACGACGGGATCTACGTCACGACCTACACGTATGACGCGCTTAACCGTCTGACGCGGGAAAACAACCAAAAGGCCGGGAAAACCTACGTCTATACCTACGCAAACGGCAACCTGACCTCCCGCAAGACCTACACGTATACCACCGGCACGCTTGGGGCGGTTCAGTCGACCGAAAGTTACACCTACGGCAAAACCGCCTTCCATGACCGGGTGACGGTTTATTCGATAAATACAAGCGCTGTTGATAAAAAAGTGTCCGAGTTCTATAATAATTGGAGGCCTTGGTGAATGGTAATGCGTATCGCTAAAATATGGTTATTATTTGATGCTGCTTTGTTTTTTGTTTGTCCCTTTCTTGTTAATATCTTATCATTAGAGACATATTATTGGGTGCAAAGGGTACTAATTGTTTTTGTTGTCATTCCAGTTGAGATTCTTATACTCCAAAAAGGAAAAAAGGAACAAGGTACAAAAAGGATTATTTGCTTTGTTTTTTTTGCCTTTATTGCTATTGCTTTTTTGAGCGGAGTGTTTTGTGTGTTGGCATTCCCCAGACCATAAACAATGAGAGGGGTTCTTGTATCGTTTTATTAAGTATGTATAGAAGAGGGATTAGTTTAGGAGGTCATTTGTTTTGGTAAAAAAACATTTGAATAGATTTGGAGTTATAGTAGTTGCAAGCGTTTTGGGGGTTCAATGAAACAAAAACCTTTGATGATGGTATTATTTCATTTGGAACACTTTTTTTTGGATACGAAGATGGTTTTGGGTATTCGATTCAGAGGTCTTCTGGGAAATCCATATTAACTTTTGTTTTAGAAACTGCACATGATTGGGATGGTATCCTTGAGCAGGGCTGCGGTATCGCCGCAAATCTTAACACTTTTGAAGCCAGTTTCATGGTAAGAGGTTCTTCTATAGCAATTGCTCTTACAACAGATAAGTTTTCAGGAGAAGTGTTTATTGGCTTTGACAAAATTGGAGTATTGTTAATGGACACAGCCGAAACAGATGAATTAGGGCTGAGTTATTACCAAGAGTATTATATTCGCCCATGGTCAATAATTGGGGCTTACGGACTTATAAAAACATGTTTGAAATTTGCAACAACAGTTGTATTTGCTCCAATCGGAGCAATTGCCTAAAATGGAGAGTCGATTATGGAAATAAGTATTAAGAAACTCATTGGGATTATTGCAGGATGTGTTTTTCTGTTAATAATTATTGTTGTGGGACTTATTTGGTTTATAAAATCTGTTCCTGAGATGCAAAAAATCGAAACATATGTTATTTTTTCCGATATTGCGGAATGCGTTGGGATGGATGCGTTTGAGGAATCTGATTATATGGATGCAAAAGCACCTCCTTCAGATACCGTAATCGGAAAGTATGTGAAAATCATGCGATGGGAAGATCACAATTACAATGTGATTTGTTATGCGTTTCAAAATGATGCGCAAGCCCTTGATTATTGGAAATCGCAGGGACAATCCGACAAAGTACTGCAAGATAATTCCGGTTATCATATGTCATCCGGTTTATTTGGGACCAGACTGTCTATGATGCATCAAAACAGGGTTTGCATTATAGATTCTGAAACCTCCGGGGAAAGTTTTGTTTCGTTTTATCAATGGTTTACAGGACATTTTTCCGATGCTTATTTAAAAAGACATAAGCATGCATCCCAATGATTGTTTCGCTTATGTATGTTCGCATGATTCCTTTTCCGCCGCCTGAGTGATTTTTGCTTTCACACTCGTGGCTGCGGAAATGGACAATTCAATATCCTGATGGTTCACATAAACATGCTTATCCCGGTGGTATAATCCGATCTCACAAGGAAACGATATCACAACCGATTGATAATGGTGTGCTGGTTTTTGTGGGCACAGTCGGAATTGCGTTGATTGCTTTGGATGATCTTACTGGCATTGGCGTTGTTGATGATATTCTGATTCCAGTTATAGGAGCCGCATGTTTTTGTGATGTAAATCAGTTGGTGTCGAAAAAGCAGAGATACACTTTATGTGGAGAAGAATGGTATGGATACTGAACAGTCTTTAAGATATATTCTTTATGAACACTGCTATTACTATATTGAGCAGCTTGTTTGGGATGTGATAAATGATTCTGAACAAGACCCCGAGTATTCCGCAGTAACGGCAAGTAATCTTATTAAGGCCTATATCACGGTTCGGAATTCGCTTGAAGATCAATCTGTTCCTTTGGATGTGATTCCTTTCTTAAAGCAAAGATTTGGTCTTTCAGAAGATGAGATCTCAAAGTTTGAAAGAATCCGTATCAAGGAAAGCGAATACTATATAGGAGAGATTTTTTAACTTTTTTGGTATCCTTTCCTTAAACTGTTTTGCAGTTTAACATTTCATGATTCCTTTTCCGCCGCCTGAGTGATTTGTAGCTTTCTCACTCGTGGCGGCGGAAAGGTTCAGTTGCCGCTTGAGCCTGCCAATAATAGCAGGCTCAAGCGGAGGTTTCGTCAATTGTCAACGAGAACACTACTACCTTTGTCTACGCCGGGGATCAGCGCGGCAAACCCCATCTTTTTCTCGGTGCCGTTTCTGGCCTTCGCAAGGATCATGCACCCGGAGAGCAGGGCAAACAGCAGATACAGAATATCGAAAACAGATTCGCCGTATTTCATAAGCGTCCTCCTGACGGCCGTCCGCTTTCGTCGTCCGTTTCCCACAAAGACCCTTCCGGGCACAGCCTCGGAAGGGTCGTTTGTTGATGATTGTTCGGGTCAGCGGGTCCGCTGCATGGCCACGTATTCGCCGTTCGTGTCGGCCAGGGGCAGGTCTTCGGAGCGAAGCATGAGGGAATAGCCGTCGGGTCCCTCAATGAAGAACACGCCGCTGCCGAAATCCCAGTCGCCGAAGGCGTTCTCCCGGTACCACATGAGCGGTCCGGCGTTGGAGAACATGCGGATCGAGACGTCCTCGATGATGGCGGTATCGGCATGGAGCGCGCATTCCAGCGTGCCGGTCACGATGTTATACCGCGCGTACTGCAGATGGAGGATGTATCTGGCGCCGTAGTCGTCGGTGCCGGCATACAAGCCCAGCAGGTCGCTGTAATCCGTCACGGTGACGGTGTAACCGTTTTTGCCCGTGATGCTGCGCCCGAGGGACTCCGTAAAAGCGGCCATCTCCATATAATCGTCATACAGCTCGTCGGGGACGCCGTAATAGGCGTCGGGCTCGCTGACCATCAGATACCACGCGTTGTTGTTCTTTTCGATCTTGGCGACCTCATAGAAGATCCCTTCGCCGCCGAAGCCGGGATTCTCCAGATCGTCCGGGCCTTCGGATACATTGATCATGAACAGGAAGATCCCCTCGTTGTCGGCGGGCGAGGTCTTATAGCGGAAGGCGAGGCTGTCGCTGTCTCTTTCGCAGATATACCGGCCCTCCCAGGACCCGGGCAGCGACACGCTGAACCAGTCGCACGACTCCTCGATCGCTTTGCCCTGCGTCGGCGTCTGGTTGCGCAGCAGGTCGTTGACGGTCTCGGCGGCGTCGGCCAGCTTGCAGGTGACGGGATAGCCGCCGGCCAACGGCTGGATCACAAGGGTATCGTCGCCCTCGAACATGCCGTAATAGGGGCCGAATTCGCACAGCTTTTCGCTTGTCAGGTCGGGTCCGGGCGCGTTCGCCAGCTTTTTCGCGGAAACGGCGTGCAGCTCGATGGGCTCATAGAAGCGCAGCATATACAGGGTGTCGCCGCTGAGCCGCAGATCCGTGACGTCGATGAAGCCGGTCACGACGTTCCCCTGCCAGTCGAAGAGCAGGGCGGGGGTGGAGGCCTCCTCGGCATAGGACATGGCGTGCAGCAGGATGCGGTCGCCGAAGTACAGCACGACGTTGGCTTCATCCAGCGGGAAGAGCTGGTTTTCGTCGGCGTCATAGACGTAGAAGTCCTGATCCTCCCCGAGATTGCCCCGGATGCTGAACAGCCAGCGGTTGCCGTTTTTGGCGTGCAGCTCGCACGTGATGGGGTTGCCCGCCTGCACGTAGAAGGAGGGGTAGGCGTCGCGCACGAGGATGCTGAACACGGCTTCGCCGCCCTTTTGCTGCAGGGTGAGGTTCAGCCGCACGTCGTCGGTGTCGTATTCGGTGGGGACGCCCAGATGCAGCCCCTCGAAGGCGGGCTCGCCGTCCCGCTCGTGATCCATCGGCTGCACGGTGAGGGTATAGCCGGACAGGTCGGTTTCCACCGAGGAATTGCGGATCGAAGCTGGCTTGTCCGGCGCGCCGGTGGTGCCGTCAGTCGTGCCGTCGGACGTGGACGCGTCCGTGCCGGGCTCGGTGGGACGGGGCGGGAAGATGCCGCAGGCGGCAAGGGTGAACAGAAACGTGAGCGCAAGGAACAAGGCAAGCGTTTTTTTCAAGGTCACAACCTCCTGACGTATCGGTTTCGTTTACGGAAAGGGGCTGCCGCGCCTGTGAGGAGCTGCGGCAGCCCGGGTTTTACGCTGCGGGCGAAGCGCCCGTTATGGGATCAGTTGGCTTTCACGCCCCATTCGGGATCGGTGAAGCCGACGGCTCTGCGAAGGATCAGGCGGGCGTCGCCGGAGGTGACGGTACCGCTCAGGTCCACGTCGCAGGCCTTGAATTCCGCGGACGACGCGGCGTAGTTCTCAAGGTCGACGGCCTGCCGCAGGGCAAGACGCGCGTCGGAGGAGGAGACCTTGCCGTCCGCGTCCACGTCGCCGAGGTCGGTGACGCCGGGAGCGGGGGTATTGTTGTTGACGTACGCCAGCACGGGGGCGGAGAGATCGCTTTCGACCACGCCGCCGGGCACGTTTCTGAGCGCCGAGACCTTATAGGTATAGTTGGTGAGCCCGGCCACGGACGTATCCGTGAAGGTTTCCGTGATCTGGCCGCTGACGCCGATCTGCCCGACCTTATCGAACTTGTTGCTGTCGCCGGTGGCGCGGTAGATGATAAAGCCGTTGGCGTTCGGGACCTGGTTCCAGGTGATCGTGACGGCGCGCACGGTGTCGGAGGGCTTCGCCTGCACGTTTTCGGGCGTCTTCAGGGCGTAGGCGACGGCGGAGACCTTCTGGGACGGGTCGCTGTAGAGCGGGTTCTCCTGCCCGTCGACCTTGATACCGGCGGTCACGGCGTATTCGTAGGTCTTGCCCTCGGTCAGGCCGGAATCCGTGAACTGAGTGGGAGTCGCGCTGTTGGCTTCCACAGTGCCCACGACCGTTGCATAGTCGTCGTAATAGCGCCACACGGTATACAGAGTGGCGAACTGGCTGGCGTTCCACTTGACGGTGATCTTGCCGTTGCCGGTGGGCGCGGCGGACACGCCGACGGGCGTGGCGGGGATGATGTACGCGGTGGCGGAGACCTCGTTGCACAGGTTACTGGTCAGCGCGTAGTCGCCGGTGCGGATGCAGCGGACCTTGTAGCGATATTTCACGCCGGCCGCGAGATCCTTATCCACGTAGGAATAGGTGGGGGCGGTCTTGCCGTCTTCCACCTTCACGGCGCCGATCTTCACGAAGTCCTTCTTGGTGTCGGAATAGCGGTACACCTCATAGGTTTCGGCTTCCAGCGTGGCGTCCCAGGTCACGGTGATCTGGTTGGAGCCGGTGGGCTCGGCAAGCGCGCCGTAGACGCCGAAGATCGGGATCACGGTTTCGCGCTTCTCCGGGCAGGGATGCTCGTTGTCGGTGCCCGCGTTGATCGGGTTGACGCAGTGGATGCAGGCGATGCCGGTTTCGGTCAGGGTGGCGTGCTTGGTGATCTGCTCCGCGGCCCAGGCGTGCTTGTGCGCCACGGTGATGGTAGCGGCGCGGTATTTCACGTTCAGGGGGGTCAGTATGCGGGCGATCAGCTTCGCTTCGCTTTCGGGGAGCGTCTGGGCGGAGGCGGCGTCGGCGCCCTCATACAGGGTCAGGCCTCTGGTATCGCTGTTCATGACCTCCACGGTGGCGGCGGTGCTGGTGCCGGTGGAGATGAACGCGCAGTTCGCGGCGGTGGCGGGCAGCGTTTTCGCGCTTGCCGCCAGCGTGCCGGCGGCGTCCTCCAGATGGCCGGCGTTCAGGTATTTCACGGTGGCTGCGGCAGGGAAGTCGGCGTTTTGCAGGTTCATGACGACCTTGCCCTTGCAATACATGCGCACCTTGTCGGACTGCATGAAGCTCAGCTTCTTCAGCGTGCCGGCGGGGGCGATCACGTTGAGGGTCAGGTTGCCGCTGCCTGTGAAGGTGATGGACTTTTTCGCCTTGATCAGCGCAACCTCCGTCGTCTCCGCGGGAAGCTGGGAGAGGTCGATCGTCACCTTGTTTTCGCCCATCAGGTCGATCACAAGGCCCTCCTCGTCGGAGGAATTCCACACGTACGCCAGACCGTTGCGGTAGCCGTAATCGAGGCTATGGACGTAGTCCTCCAGCCGCAGGGTGTGGGAATACTTGTCATAGGTCCAGTGGTCGGTCTGCAGGCTGCCGTTATCGTAGCCGCTGGTGGAGTTCGCCACGTAGTCGAGGTTCGTGGAGCCCACGTTCATCACGCCCGTGTCGTGGACGTTGATCGTGATTTCCCTGTCATACATGGTCACAGGTTCACCCGGATACAACTCCTTCGCTTCCTCATCGCTCAAGCTACCGCGCCCAAGGCGGAAGAATACGAGCGCATCTTGCACGTCGCCTCTCGTGACCCGCTTGCCGTCTATTACAAGATACTGATGGACGATTTCCTTACAGCGGATCTTCATGGAGGTCTGGAGGTTATTCAGATCGATCCAAGCCTTTGTCTCGCCGGGCATATCTACCCATTCCTGCTTCGATTCATCCCATTTTTGCCACTGGTAATCCGCGAATGATATCCGTGCGGTTTCTTTGTCAGCTTCCTCCCAAGCGACGGCGAACTTTGCCAGTAAGTCAACTGAAGCGGGCATGTTCAGAATACTGTCTTTTAAGTAATAGAAAAGCTCCAATGCCTTAAATCCATCAAAAATCGATTTGTATCTCTGTGGATTTGTTCTCTGTAAGCGCTGTAGTTCTGGAAGCAGCGTTATCATATTACCTACCAGTTTGGCGTAATATTCAGGGTTCAAGTATCTGAGAGTCGTACTATTCGAGTGAACCCTCATGCTGTCGCCGGGCTGGAGCGTGTAGCCGTCCGATGAAACGCCCTTTCCTATTACCTCGGTATCCTTGAGCTTGGCGCCCTGCGGCTCCGCCTTGACCGTGACGGGCGCGGTCTGCCAGCTCTTCAGGTCGCGCGGGGTGATCAGGTCGGCGTAATTCTGCTCCTCCATCTCCAGCGGGTCCTTCAAGCCCTGTACTCTGGCCTTGGTGAGATACATATCATAGATGGGCAGCTCCTTATACGCCTTGCTCCAGCGGGCGCTGCACAGACCGTAGGTCACGTTGCAATAGATCTTCTTGCCCGCGACCGCCACGGGGTTGCCGCTTGCGTCCTTATAGTTCTGGGTGGGGTCGTCGGGATCCGGCACGTAATCCGGGATCTCCAGACGGTCGGTGGAGGACCAGTAGGGGTATTTGGAGACCGGCGCCTTTTTCACCTCGTCGAATTCGCCGAGGAAGCCGCCGTCGTAGCCCTCATACTCCACCATTTCGTCCACGCGCACCTGATCGTACAGGTGGCCGCGGATCGGGATCCGCTGACCGCCGCCGCTCACCACGTAACGCGGCGTATAGGCGAGGGACAGGTCGGTCTTGAGGTTGGGTGTGGAGCCCATCATCACACGCCAGTCATAGTTGACGGAGAACACCTTTTCGCCGTAAACGTCGACGCGGCCGAGCCGTGCGTTATAGAAGTCGACCTCCGCCACGTCGCCGACGCCGAGGTTTGTATCCGTATACTGCACGGGCGTGAACGCGGTCTGCTGGTCCGGTGTGACCTGCATCAAAAGCGACGTGGAGCTGTGGGCGTGGAATATCTTGCGGTTCAGGGTGCTGTCCACCGAGCCCTCCATCGGCGTGCCGACGTCAAGATACTCGCCGATGGTCAGCCGGATGCGGTATTCGCAGCCCGCCTGCCACTTATCGTACAGATATAAGCCGTTGCACTGGATCTTCCCGTCGCGTCTGTACTTTGCGTTGGACGTGATGCCGATCTGGCCCGTGAGCATATCCTCGGACGAGAAGGTGAGCGTTTTGATCGGATCGCCGATGTTCTCCTTGGTCACGGGGTCCACCACGTAAAGCTGGTACTGATAGGTCCTGGCGCCGGTGAGCAGCTTATAGGTCTTGCCGTTCCTTGCAGCCCGGAAGCTCTTCAGGAAGTCCGTCCACGGGAAGCTCAGGTACCAGTATTCCTTTTCGGGGCTGAACGCGCTCAGGTCGTCCGGCTTCAGGGTGGAACCGGCAATGATGGGCGCCAGATACTGGTTGGGCTCGGTGACCGCGAAGGAGATCTCGTTGTGCTTATCGATGGAGTCGTCCTTTTTGGAGGTGGAGCGCAGGCTGAACGTGCGGCTCATGTATTCGGAATCCCGGTAGCTGACCTCCACGTAGCTCATGCGGCGCAGGGTCTCGTCCGTTTTTTTCTGGTCGCCGCCCGGATCGGCGCAGTACAGCGTATACTTGACCTGATCCTGCGCGTCCGTGCCGTCTTTATACACAAGGTTGCCGGCGCCGTTGACCTCGCAGATCTGAATGCGGCCGTCCCGGATCAGATCCTCGCCGTAATCCTTTGCGTTCAGGTTCACGCCGCCCAGCGTGCCGGCAATGGCGGGCTTGTCCTGGCCGTTCGCCGTCTTGCCGCGGAAGGTGGAAACCGCAAGGCAGGTGAACTTGCCGCCGCGCACGTAGAATTTGCAGTTTTGCGAGGCGGAAACGGGGGTGCCGTCCGGATTCGCGAGCCTGCCGACGTTGAAGCAGTTCGCGCCGGCGTGCGCCTGGAAATCGCCGCCGTAAACGTAAACCTTGCCGGTGCCGCTGTTCTGCACAATGGCCTCGCGGTAGTTCTCGTCCTGCCCGATGCACGCTGACCACGGACCCGTGCACCACGTACCAGAATTTGCTGCAGGAGGGCGCCTCGGTGCCGACATATTTATCGATCGCGGCCTCGATCGGCTCGGAAGCTTCTCTGTATTTGGATTTGATGTCGTCCCATTTGTCCAGCAGAGCCTTTGCATCCTCGGCGTCCTTCGCCTTCTGGGACAGGGTCTTGGGCTCCGCGGCCTTCAGATCCTTGATGTAGACCCAGCCGTAGATATCCGACTTATACCGGATCTTCTTGTAATCCTTGTTCTCGCTTGTCGCAAGCGCCTCGATGATCGCGTCCTGCTTCAGCTCGCCGATTTTCTCGGCGTCGCTTTTCGGTTCTGCCCGGACGATGGTACCGGTGGCGGGCACGACCTTGAACAGGCCGGTATCGCGCTCCAGCGCGGATTTCAGCACCCAGCCCTCATGATACTCGCCGTCCTTGAAGAATTTCACGACGTAATAATCCTTGTCGTAACTACCGGTGACTTCGATCGTTTCGCCCACTTGCAGGTCCATCTCATAAACGTTGCCGCCGGGCGTTCCCGAAGCTTCCTCACTGTAGACTTTGGCTACTTTTGTGACGAGATATTTGCCCGCCACCGTGATCACCACGGAGGTGCCGCCGCCGGGCTCGGCCTCCTTATCGGCGCCGCTGCTGGCAGCCGCGGCGCTGGCGGTGGCGTTCGCTTCCTTTTTCGCCTCGTCCGCCGCCGCGTTCTTGCCGTCCACGTCGTCCTTGTCCGTTTCCACCTCTTTGCCGTCCGGCCCCTTGGTCACGGCCGGCTGGGCGGACTTCGCCCCGGCCTCGGACATGAAGTCCTTCACCGCGTCGGTGCTGGCGCCGAGCAGGCTGCCCGCGCCGCTGACGATGGACCCCACGTTGCCGGTCACTGCGCCCGCCGCGATCTGCACGCCCGCGGAGGCGATGGGGATGAAGTGCTTCAGGATCTTGCCCCAGATGCGCGCGGCCTTCTCCCACTTGGTCTCCGTTTCACTCAGGTAAACGTTGCCCGCGGCGTAATTGCCGTGCATCAGATACAGGTGCGCCGCGCGCTTCACGTTGAAGATCGTGCGGTGGCTGTAGTCGCCCATGGTTGAGCATTCCGGGCCGATCTCTCTGCCCGTGAATTTCACAATGCCCTTCTGGTCCGGGTCGGTATCGTCCATGATCAGCGTGGTGCTGACGTCGCGGCCCTTGCCGCCGCCGTCCACCAGGAACAGCGTGCGCGCGTCGTCGTTGCCGTAATCTTCCATGTGGCCGTGGATCGTATAGCCGTTCAGGTCGATATACAGGTTGCTGGTCACAACGTACGGGAACGGGCTCACGTTGGGATACTTGGTCCAGCCGTCCCTTCCCCCGTCCTCCGAAACGCTGACGACCTTGTCCTTATAGGCGGAATTCATGCAGACCCAGATGAGCTGCCCGCCGCCGAAATACTTGCCTTTGTTGACGTAATTCCTGAAAATGCTTTTCAGTCCGACGGTGACGGAGGCAGAGCTTTCTATGACGGTCTTTTCGTCCTTGGACAGGCTCCAGTTCTCATACGCCCATTCACAGAACGCCTTCGGGAAGAACGCGTCCACACAGGCCTGCACGATGTCGTTGAACTGCTCGTCGGTCACCTTTTTGTCATCCTTGATCTCAACCAGCCAGTTGATCAGCTTGTTCGCGTAAAGCTGGCGGTACTTCATGTTGCCGTCGCCGGGCTCATGGGTCAGGTTCAGGTCGCCCTTCAGCTTGATGCGCGAAACGCCCTGCCCCAGATACGCGCGGAAGATCCACGAGTTGAGCTGGTTGTATTCGCTGTTGATATGTTCCTTCCAGTATTGGTCTCTGGCTTTTTCCGTTGTCCCATAGTTTACGCCGTCGTATTTCGGGGTGTTCGGGTACCCCCAGTAGTCGCCGGTGTCATAATCCTCGGGGATATACGGAATGATATACTCCTTCCCGGCATTGCCGTCCTCTACCGCCTTGGCGTCATACAGCGCTTTGGACAGGCTGAACGTGTCCTTTTCCGGGAAAAGCGGCTTCATGTCGCTCGCCTTGACCGGCATGACCAACGATTCCTTCAGGCTTGGGAATGCCATGCCGAAAACGCTAATCAGCATCAGCGCGGCAAGAAGCACACTTAGGCTTTTTCTGATTCGCTTCATACATTGACCTCCTGTGCAAATGGTTTTTTTCCCCGCCTCATCACAAATGGTGATTTTTCGCCGACGTCCCCCGCCCGGCGCGTAGAAATTCCGGCGGCCGGGTTGTGCGTTTTGCCGAAATCCGGTGCTTTGCATGCTTTTGCAAAAAAAATCATCCGAAAGGATGATGCAACCCGCTTTCCCAATATGGTAAAATGAATTAAAATCGCCCTCTTGAGAAAGAGCTCCCACAGAAATGCGGAAGCTCTTTTTTTCGCGGCAAAATGCCGAAACAGGCCGTCAAACGGAGGTCAAAGACAAAAAGAATCCCGAAAACCCTGAAATATCGGGGCTTTCGGGATCGATCCTTTTATTCCCACTCCACCGTGGCGGGGGGTTTGGATGTGATATCATAGACGACGCGGTTCACGCCTTTGACTTCGTTTGTGATGCGGCTGCTGGCCTTTTCGAGAAGGTCGTAGGGCAGGCGGGTCCAGGTGGCGGTCATGAAGTCCTCGGTTGTCACGCTGCGCAGGGCGACGGTATAGGAATAGGTCCGGGCGTCGCCGATCACGCCAACGCTCTTAGCGTTCGTCAGCACGGCGAAATACTGGCTTGCAAGCCGGTCGCCGCCGAAGTTGTCCATCTCCTCGCGGAAGATCGCGTCGGCGTTTTGCAGCAGGCGGACCTTTTCCGCTGTGATCGCGCCGAGGATGCGCACGGCGAGTCCGGGACCGGGGAAGGGCTGCCGCCAGACAAGGGCTTTGGGCAGCCCGAGCTTTTCGCCGACGGCGCGGACCTCGTCCTTGAACAGGTCTCTGAGCGGCTCAATGATCTCGTCGAAGTCGATCACGTCCGGCAGACCGCCCACGTTGTGATGGCTCTTGATCACGGCGGCGTTTTTGGATCCGGATTCGATCACGTCCGGGTAAATGGTGCCCTGCGCGAGGAAGCTGACGTGCCCGAGCTGTTTGCCTTCCTCCTCAAACACGCGGATGAACTCCTCGCCGATGATCCTGCGCTTGCGCTCGGGAGAACGGACGCCCGCAAGCCGGGCAAGAAAACGCGGTCCGGCGTTCACGCGGATCAGCTTCATGCCGAAGGCCTTGCCGAAGGTTTCCTCCACGAAGTCGCCCTCGTCCTTGCGCAGCAACCCGTGGTCCACAAAAATGCAGGTGAGGTTGTCGCCCACCGCCTTATGCAGCAGGGCGGCGCACACGGCGGAATCCACGCCGCCGGACAGGGCGCACAGCACCTTTTTGCTCCCGATCTTTTCGCGGTAGAAGTCCACGGACCGCGCCACAAAATCGTCCATCTGCCAGTCGCCCGCGCAGCCGCACACGCCGTACAGGAAGTTGTGCAGGATCGCGACGCCGAACTCGGTAGTCCGTGTGGCTCATCCAGACCACGCTGGTCTCCTGCACGCCGTCAAACAGCCGCCCGCCGGTGTGTGTCATGCGGATCTTGCCGTATTCGCTGGTTTCGCCCGCCGTGCAAATCTCGCCGCCGCCGAGCCACGCCAAAAGCTGGCAGCCGTAGCAGATCCCGAGGATCGGCACGCCCGCGTCCAAAATCGCCCTGTCGAAATGCGGGGACGCGGGATCGTAGACGGAATTCGGACCGCCGGTGAAGATAACGCCCTTGTAGCCCGCGTCCAGAATGTCCCGCACCGTCACGCGGTCAAAGGGACGGATCTCCGCGTAAATATGCTGCTCGCGCACGCGCCGTGCGATGAGCTGGTTATATTGCCCGCCGAAGTCGAGCACCAGAATCTTTTCCATACCGTCACATTCCTTCCGGAAAAATATACCGTATTATACACCCGAACGCGGGGGAACGCAAGAGGGGAGAGGGAAAAACCTCCCGTCAAAAATCCAAAAAACCGCCCTTTCGGACGGTTTTTCTTACATCTTTTCAATCTCTTCCATCAGCGCGTCGAAAAGCTGCTCCTCGGGGACCTTCCTGAGGATCTCGCCCTTTTTGAACAGGAGCCCCACGCCGTCGCCCCCGGCGACGCCGATATCCGCGTGCTTCGCTTCGCCGGGTCCGTTGACCGCGCAGCCCATGACCGCCACGGTGATGTTCTTTTCACAGCTCCGCAGCGCGTCCTCCACGCGGTTGGCAAGCCCGATCAGGTCGATCCTCGTGCGTCCGCAGGTGGGGCAGGCGACCAGATTCACGCCGCGCCGCCGCACGTTGACGGCGGAAAGCAGATCGAACCCGGCTTTTACTTCCTCCACGGGGTCCGCGGTCAGGGAGACGCGGATCGTGTCGCCGATCCCGTCCAGCAGCAGACTGCCGATCCCGGCGGCGGATTTGAGCAGTCCCATTCGCACGGTGCCCGCCTCCGTGATGCCGACGTGCAGGGGATAGTCCGTGCGGGCGGCGACCAGCCGGTAGGCCGCCACGGCGGTCTTCACGTCAGAGCTCTTGAGGGAGAGGACGATGTCGTCAAAGTCGAATCGATTTAGCAGCCGGACGTGGTACATGGCGCTTTCAAACAGCGCCTCCGGCGTCGGCGCGCCGTATTTGGCGAGAATTTCTTTTTCGACGGAGCCGGAATTCACCCCGATGCGGATCGGGATCCCCCTTTCGCGGCAGGTATCCGCCACGGCCTTCACGCGGTCGTCTGACCCGATGTTGCCGGGATTGATGCGGATCTTGTCCGCGCCTGCGGCAGCGGCCTCCAGCGCCATTTTGTAATCGAAATGGATGTCCGCGACGAGCGGGATGGCGATCGCCTCCTTCACCGCGGCAAAGGTGCGCACCGCCTCCATATCCGGCACCGTGGCGCGCAGGATCTCGCATCCGGCGCTTTCCAGCCGTTTTGCCTGCGTCACGCAGGCGTCTTTCTCGTGCGCAGGGGTGCTCAGCATGCTCTGTACTGCGACGGGCGCGCCGCCGCCGAGAAGGACCTTGCCCACGCGGACCTGTTTTTTGCTTGCCATATTCTTACCCCGTAATGATGTTCCGGATGTCGTTGAACGTGATAAAAATCATCAGCCCGATCAGCAGCACGAAGCCCGCCGCGTGGACGATCGCCTCGAACTTTTTGGGGACGGGCTTGCGGATGATCATTTCGACCAGCACGAACAGCAGCCGCCCGCCGTCCAGCGCGGGGAGGGGGAGGAGGTTGAACAGCCCGATATTCACGGTGATGAACGCCAGCAGGAAGAAAATGACGCTGTAGCTCTTGTTTTCGACCGCTTCGGTGGTCACGTCGCTCATGATCTTCACGGTGCCCACGATCCCGGACATATCCTTCACGCCAACGCGCCCGCGGAACAGGTCGATGACGCTGAGATACACTTCCTTTGCCATGGAGAGCGTCTCGTTGACGGCGCCGGGCAAAAGATTCAGCAGCGTGACCTTCTTTTCGCCGTTCATGATCAGCTCGGAAACGGCCTCGGTGTTGGAATAATAGACCGGCAGATCCTCAAGCGTGAGCTTCTGCCCGTCGCGCTTCACGGTGATATCGAACACGCCGTCGGCGTCGCGGTAGAGCTCGTAATAGAAGTCGGAGTCCGTGAAGATCCGGCTGCCGTTGACGCGCACGATCTCGTCGTTGACGCGCACGCCGTTTTCGTTGGCGAGCATCTGGTCCGAAACGTCCGTGATCACGCGGTTGGACATGGTCCCCTGCACGCCCAGCATGATGCAGATCAGCAGCATGCCCAGCACCACGTTCGTCAGACCGCCTGCCGCCAGCACGATAAAGCGTTTCCACGGCTTCTGGTTGCTGAACGCGCGGGGGTCGTCGCTCACCTCGTCCTCGCCCTCAAGCTGGTTGAAGCCGCCGATGGGCAGCAGCCGCAGGGAATACAGCGTTTCGCCCTTCTGTTTGGACCAGATCTTCGGTCCCATGCCGATGGCGAACTCGTTGACGCGGATGTGAAAGAGCTTAGCGAAAATGAAATGCCCCAGCTCGTGCAGCGCGATGATCACGCCGAAAAACAGGATCGCGAGCAAGATCGGCCAGACCTTGCCCCAGATCGCGGAAAATGAGATGGCTAAGTTCATAGTGTTACCTCTGATGAATGTTATGGTTGAAGGGGAGGGGACGGGACGAAATGAAAAGTGAAAAAAGAAAAAAAGAAAAAACGGCGGAACCTGCGGTCGGCATTTTAAATAGGGCCGAGGGCCGAGGGCCGAGGGCCGGGGGTCGGGACCTGCGGTCGGCATTTTAAATGCTGCGCGGAACGCATTTCAATGGGTAAGGGCGAAGCCCTTCCGCAACTTTTCTTTTTTGTTTTTTTTTTTTTCACTTATGATTGCCACGAATGCAGTTGATTATCCGTTGCGGACCATATCCAGCACTGCTTCCCGCGCGGCTCTGTCCGTTTCATACACGTCCTCGAGCGTGAAGTCGGCTTTTTCGGGCGTGACGGCAAAGGCGGCGGCGATGAGCTCCGGCAGGTCCAGAAAGCCGATCTTCCCCTCGCGGAACAGACGGTTGGCCTCCTCGTTCGCGGAGTTGACGGCGGCGGGGAAGAGCCCGCCCTTTCGCAGGGCGCGCTTGCACAACGGCAGGCAGCCGAAGGTCTCTTCGTCGGGCTTAAAAAACGTGAGTTTGCCGACCTCCCAGAGGTTCAGCTCCTTCACGGGGCTTTCGTAGCGCTCGGGGTAGGTGAGGGCGTATTGGATCGGGATGCGCATATCGGACACGCCGAGCTGCGCGAGGACGGAATTGTCGTCGAACTCCACGAGGGAGTGGATCACGCTTTCGCGGTGGACCACCACGTCGATCTGCTCCGGCGTCACGTCGAATAAAAAGTGCGCCTCCATGATCTCCAGCCCCTTGTTGAACAGGGAGGCGGAGTCGATGGTGATCTTCGCGCCCATATCCCACGTCGGGTGCTTCAGCGCGTCGGCGGCGGTCACGTTTCGCAGCTCTGCCCTTGTTTTGCCGAAGAAGGGGCCGCCGGAGGCGGTGAGGATCACCTTTTTCAGCGCGCGGTTGGGGGGAGAAGCCTGCAGGCACTGGAAGATGGCGGAGTGCTCCGAGTCCACAGGCAAAAGCCGGACGCCGTTTCGTTTCACCGCGTCCAGCACCAGATGCCCGCCCGCGACCAACGCTTCCTTGTTGGCGAGGGCAAGGTCTTTTTTCGCTTCCACGGCGGACAGCGCCGGGGCAAGGCCCGCAAGCCCCACGATCGCGTCGATCACGGTATCGGCGTCGGCGCAGGCGGCTGCCTCTTTTACCCCTTCGGGACCGGACAGCACCTTCGTGCCGGTATCCGCCACGCGCACGGCAAGGTCTCTTGCGGCGGCCTCGTCCGCCATGGCGGCAAGGGCGGGGCGCGCCTCGCGGATCTGCCGCTCCATCACCGTCACGTTTTTCTGCGCCGTGAGCGCGGCGACGGGGAAGCCCATTTTTTTGCAAACGTCCAGACTCTGGACCCCGATGGAGCCGGTGGAGCCGAGGACGGCGACTTTCTTATACAAGCGATCAGCCTCCGATCACACGGTTCATGATCAGCAGCTCCGCCCAGCACGCGGCAAAGACGAACACGGAGGAATCGAAGCGGTCCATGATGCCGCCGTGCCCCGGCAGGAGATTGCCGAAGTCCTTGATGCCCGCGTGGCGCTTGATGGTGGAGGCGGCAAGGTCGCCGAAAATGCTGACCACCGACAGCCCCAGCGCGGAGCAGATGACCCATACAAGGGTAATATGCGATGAAATGCTGAAATATGTATGAAAAATGACCCACAGCACGACGCAGGAAAGGATGTTCCCCAGCACGCCGCCGATCGCGCCTTCGATGGTCTTTTTCGGGCTGATGACCGGCGCCAGCTTGTGCTTGCCCAGCGCCATTCCGGCAAACAGGGCGAAGCCGTCCGTCAGCCAGGCGCAGAAGAAGGTGAACAGGATCAGGAACACGGCGTTGTTTGCCTTGCCCTCCATCATGGCGGGCAGCAGGTCGTTGACGTTTTGAATATAGACGACCACACTCAGCGCAGCCGGGATCAGGATCACGCTCATCAGGCTGCACGCGACCTGCTCGAATTTGAGGTCCTTGTAGTCCGTGACCATGATGATCAGCCCCAGCAGCACCGCGACGGCCCACAGCGCGTAGACCGGGAGCTTCAGATATTGCTGATAGTCCGCAAGGATCACGATCGCCACGGCCGTGATCTCCCCCAGCGCGAAGAACAGCTTGTTTTTGATCCCGAAGACCTTCATCATTTCAAACGCCGCGATCCCCGCCACAACGGACATGATGATCGCAAACGCGGGCGTGCCGATGGTAAATAACCAGCCGACGGCGATAGATACGCCGACGACCGCAGTCAGAAGTCTTTTTTTCATAGTATTATTCCTTTTCTCTTTCCTGTTCCCCGCGTGTTTCCGCGGGATGCTCCGGGACGAAACGCGCCGGGTCGCCTTTTTGCCGCAGCGCCTCGCTGAACGCAGGGGCTGGCCCGGACGCGGTGATTCCCCGCGCTTCGTTGTGCCGTTTGACGTATAATTCACAGAACTGCGCTTCGTTGAAGACCTGCGCGGCAGCCCGCAATTGTTCCGGCGAAGCCGCATTGACCGAACGGACGAAAAAATCTTCCCCTTCGTCGATGATTTTCCGGATCGCTTCCGGCTTCAGAACAAAGCCTGTCTGCCAGCCGTCGGTCTTGATATCCGGAAACGCGTAATAGCAGGCATCTGCCGCCTGGCAAATACAGAGCCGGTCGGTACGATAGACCTGCGTCAGCAGCCCGTCTTCAAAAAAGGGACGAAGGTCCGCGTAAAACGGGTCCTCGGCAGGTTCTTTGTCGGTTTTGGCGCGCTGCCGCTGTTTCCGCAGAAACGCCCAGCGAAGCCGCGCGTTCAGCGCCGGATCCACAAAAGGGGTCGTTTTGCCCTCGCGCAGCGCCTGCCTGACCCTCGGCATCTCCTGCAGCATTTTGTCATTGAAAATGATCGACCTGCTGTGGATCTGTTTTTTGTTGGCGCCTGCAATGAATTCCAGCAGTACGATCACTTGGTTTTCCTGTTTCACAAGACTCCTCACGGTCTTCTTATCGGTCAGAAGCCCGACCTGATACGGGTCCTTGTTTTCCATCACGTAAAAGAAACAGAAATAGGAGTGGGAGACGCCTTCACAGAGACAGTAGGAATCCGTCAGGATCAGCTCCCGAATGAGACCCCGTTCAAAAAACGGCTGCATCTCCCGATAGAAGCGAGCCTGCTTCTCCTCGGACACGGCAGGATCCGGAAATTCGATCGCATGGTACTTGCTCAATTGCACTTGGTGAGCAACATGCCCCGCAGCCAAAACCAGGGACATGAAAAATGCGCATGCCGCCGGGAGGCCAAAAGCAAGGGACACATTCTCCGGCGCAAATGGATTCCGACCGCTGACAAGCGTGATCAACAGCAGGGGACAGAAGGGGACAAAAAAGGAGATGACTGCCGTAAGCGCCAGCTTCTTTCCGATATCGATCACGTCCTTTCCCGTGCGGCTGCTCAGACGCCACCGAATCTCCGGTTGCGTTTTTCATAGGCCCTGAGCGCCTCGTTGAAATGCTCCTCCGTGAAATCCGGCCAAAGCACGTCCGAATACCAGAACTCGGCGTAGGCGGACTGCCACAGCAGGAAGTTGGAGAGCCGCTGCTCGCCGGAGGGGCGGATCATGAGATCCACGGGGGGCTGCCCGGCGGTGTAAAGCCGTGACTCAAGATCCCCGGCGCCGATCGCGTCAGGGGAGAGGGACCCGTCGAGCACGTCCTTCGCAAGGGAGCGCACGGCGTGCAGCAGCTCCTGCTGCCCGCCGTAGTTGACGGCAATATTCAGGTTGACCTTCTGCCCGTCCTTCGTCGCGTCCTCCATGAAGTCCATCATGGCGACAAGCGCGGGGTCGATGCGGGCTTTGTCGCCCAAAAACCGCAGGCGGATCCCCTTTTGGATGCTCTCCTGCAGGCGCTCACGCGCTTCCTCCAGGTATTCCCCGAACAGGCGCATGATCGCCGAGACCTCAGTCTCGGGACGGGACCAGTTCTCCGTGGAGAAGGCGTAAAACGTGATGTGCTTCACGCCGAGATCCCCGGCGTATTCGCCGATGCGGCGGAAGGTCTTCGCGCCCTCCACGTGCCCGGCGGTGCGGGGCAGGCCCCGCTGCTTTGCCCAACGGCCGTTGCCGTCCATAATGACGGCAACGTGGCGGGGCAGTACGGTAAACGTCGGAAATTCCATACTCAGATGGTCATGATCTCCTCTTCTTTTTTCGCGGCGATGGAATCGATCTGCTTCACGAAGTCATCGGTCAGCTTCTGGGCTTCCTTTTCGGCGTCCTTCAGGTCGTCCTCGGTCAGCTCGCCGTTCTTCTTCAGCGCCTTCAGCTTTTCGATCGCGTCGCGGCGGATGTTGCGCACGGCGACCTTGGAGGACTCGGCCTCGTTCTTGATGTCCTTGGTCAGCATCTTTCTGCGCTCCTCGGTCAGGGGCGGGAAGGCAAGGCGCAGCACCGTGCCGTCGTTCTGCGGGTTGATGCCGAGGTCGGACGCCTGGATCGCCTTTTCGATGAGCTTGAGGGCGGACTTATCCCACGGCTGGATCACAAGGATGCGGGCTTCCGCCACGGTGATCTGCGCCATCTGGTTGATGGGCGTGGGCGTGCCCCAGTAATCCACGCGGATGGGGTCCAGCACGGCGGCGTTCGCGCGGCCGGCGCGGATGGAATTCAGCGTCGAGGTCAGCGCCGAAATGGACTTGTTCATTTTTTCCTTTGCGTTGGTAAGTACGGTATCCATACTCAAATCTCCTTTTCTGTTTTCTTAAAAAGTCACGACCGTTCCGATCTTCTCTCCCTTTACGGCGCGGATGACGTTTTCGGGGTCGTTGAGGTTGAAGACCAGCACGGGAAGCTTATTGTTCAGCGCCATGGCGGTGGCGGTGTTGTCCATTACGTTCAGGCGTTTTTCGAGGATCTCGTCGAAAGAGACGGTATCGTATTTCACGGCGTCGGGGTATTTGTTGGGGTCCTTGTCGTAAACGCCGTCCACGTTCGTGGCCTTGAAATAGATATCCGCCCCGATCTCGCTGGCTCTCAGCGACGCGCCGGTATCCGTGGTAAAATAGGGGTTGCCGGTGCCGCAGCCGAAAATGACCACGGTGCCGTCCTTCAGCAGACGGTCCGCCTCGAACTTATTGAAGGGCCTGCCGACGCGCTGGATATCCAGCCCCGTCATGACCTCGGCGTTCCTGCCGAGCTTGATGAGCTCATCCTGCAGCGCAAGGGCGTTGAGCACGGTGGCCAGCATGCCCATCTGGTCGGCGCGGGTGCGGTCCATCTCTCCGGAGGAGCGGCCGCGCCAGAAGTTGCCGCCGCCGACCACAACGGCGACCTCCACGCCGAGGTCCGCCGTGCGCTTGATCACGCCGCAGATCTCGTTGAGCTTTTCAAAGTCGATCCCCTTTTTTCCGTCGCCCGCGAGCACCTCGCCGCTGACCTTCAAGAGGATGCGTTTATAAACTGTTTCCATAAGAACCTCCCGGACAGAATTGTTCCAGTCTATTTTACCCGATTTTTCCCCGTATGTAAAGCCTAAAATAGAATCTTGACGAATATTTTTTTATTTGGTATACTGAAAGGCGATCACGCGGGGGCTGCCCCGCCCGTTTGGAGGAAGACCATGTTTACGAATGAAGAGATCCGAAGCATTGCCGCGGCGTTCGACCTGCAGGGGACCTACGTCGGCTTTGCGCCCGTTACCACGGGCTATATCAACAACACGCTGCGCCTCGATTATACCGAAAACGGCGCGCCGAAGCGCTATATTCTGCAGCGGATCAGCCGTACCGCTTTCAGCGTCATCAGTTCCGGGT
>CACZGD010000046.1 GCA_902780565.1 Oscillospiraceae bacterium | reverse complement strand
GAGGCCGCGCCCGCGCCGACCCTGACGTGGCAGGCCGCGGACGGCAGCTACGCGCCCGAGGCGGACGACGACGTTTACGCCGCCGTGTTCGGCGACTACGCAAGGCTGCTGCGGCAGGCGCTGCAAACCGTAGACGACGACGAGCGGCTGGCGCTGGAGGCCAAGGCGGAGGCAAAGCTGCTGTCCGCCGGGCTGGTCCTGCCCGCCTCCTCCCCCGACCGCACCTACGCGATCAGCCGCATCGCCCCCGGCACGCGGCCGCCCGTGGCGGGCAACTGGGAGAAGCGTCTGAACGGCGCCGTGGTGAGCGATTCCCTGATCACGAACGAGGAGCGCCGCGCGCTGGAGGCGCGCTGGAAGGCCGCCAGAAACGGCGGGCGCTATGACCCCGTGGGCTATCTGCAGGGCGTTGGCCACGCCGTGCTGAATCAGGTGACGCTGCCGATCGCCGACACGCCCTCGTCCCTTGACTGGTATGGGGACGGCACCGATGCGGATACCGCGATCCTGATGAACTGCACCGACCCCCTGGTCGGCTACGACTGCTACGGCGAGCTGACCCCCATGCTTGCCGAAGGCTGGGACGTTTCGGCGGACGGCAGGACCTATACCTTCCGCCTGCGGGAGGGCGTGAAATGGCAGACCGCGGACGGCAGGGATTACGCCGACCTGACCGCGGAGGACTTTGTGGCGGGCTTCCGCCGCATGCTGGACCGCAGCGACAACGCGAGCCTGTTTTACGGCGTGGTCGAGGGCGTGGCAAACTACTGCGAAAAGGGCACGGATTTCGACAAGGTCGGCTTCCGCGCCACAGACAAGCGCACCCTGACCGTCACGCTGGAGGCGCCCGATTACACATTCCCGCATCTGCTGACCTTTACGGCGCTGCCCTTCTGCGGCGATTTCGCCGCGAAAAAGGGCGCGGCCTTCGGCGCGGCGGACCCCACCGCGCAGGTCTATTGCGGGCCCTTCCTGCCCATTGCGATCACGGAGGAGAAGGCCGTTCTGGTCAAAAACGAGAGCTACTACAACGCGGACCGCACCACGCTTTCCCAGATCACCTTCGAGTTCAACCCGAGCGAATCGTGGAACGAACAGTATGAAAAGGCCCTGAACGGGACCTATGACGAGACCCTGCTGAACGTTTCGGCCGGTCTTTACGACCGGGCGAAGGAGGAGGGCGTGGCGGCGAATTACGCCTATCGGCCCGCCTCCTCCATGACGACGTATTACATGGCCTTCAACCTGAACCGCCGCACGTTCGCGGCGGCGGACGGCAGCGCCGTTTCCGACAAGAGCGACGATGAAAGAATCGCGTCCGCAAGGGCGCTGGCGAACCCCGACTTCCGCCTTGCCGTGCTGCTGGCGGCGGACAGAACGGCCTTTAACGCCGTCTCCGTCGGGGAGGATATCGCCGCGTATAACCTGCGCAACACGCTGACCGCCCCGGACCAGAAAACGCTTGGCTCCGGCGTATCGGTCGACGGACACGCCTTTTCCGTCGGCACGACCTACGGCGAAATGGTCGCGGCGTTCTGCGGGGACATGGGGCTGACCATCCGCCCCGAAAACGGGCAGGACGGCTGGCGCAGCCCGGATGCGGCGCGGCAGCGTCTGGCGGCCGCGAAGGCGGCGCTCGGCGACGGCGTCAGCTTCCCCATCCGGCTCGAGGTCCTGTATCGGGACGACGGCAGCGCATCCCTCAGGCAGGCAACCGCCGTGAAGGAGAGCGTGGAAAGCGTGCTGGGCGCGGAAAACGTCATAATCGAGCCGGTCGCCGTTTCCGGCGACGCTTACTCCGCCCTCGGCTTTTACGCCGAAAACGGCGCCGCCCTCGGAAAGGATCTCTCCTTCGGGGTCGGCTGGGGCAGCGACTACAACGACCCCGCGTCCTCCCTGCTCGCCGTCGGCGGCTCGGAATTCGCGATGATGAACAAATACTTCGGCCTGTACTGAGTCGGGTCGCGATAAAAAAACGGCTGTCCTCCGCCGAGGGCAGCCGATCTTTTTCTGTTTTTTACGGGGCGACTTCAAAGAACGCGACGGCGTTCGGCGGCAGGCTGACGGAAAGGGTCAGCCGACCGTCCTTCACCTCGGCAGGATAGGTCTCGGCCGTGAGGACCGAGAAGGGGGCCAGCGTCGGCTCCAGTGCAGCGAAGCGCGCGGCGGCGTCCCCGGGCACGAACAGCGGCTCGCCGTCGTCCGGCGACCAGGCGAACACGTCGTCCGGGAAGCCCCACGAAACGCGGTCCCTTTGCCACTCGTCGAACCAGTTGCAGTCGTCGTCGATCCGGTATACCGTCACGGACGCGTCCCCGTCCGGCAGCGAAGACGCCGCGATCTCCACCGTGACGTCCGCAGAGGAGAGATAATAGAGAGAATCCTTATAGTTATACGCCATGACCCGCAGCGTGCCGGTTTCCCGGTCGAGGGCGGCGGAGACGTTCACGTCCGCGTCCCTGAGCTTCCCGGCGGAAACGGCGGAAACGGGCAGCAGGGCACAGCCCGCAAAGCGCGCGCCCTGCTCGGCAACGTAATAGCTCACGGTCGGCAGCCCGGTGAACCCCGCGGAGCAGTAGCCCCAGGCGGAGAAATAGTCCAGCCCGCAGTCGAACGCCTGCTTGAGCAGACGCGCGTCGAAGCCCGCCTGATAGGTCGCGCCGACGGAGCGGGATACCAGCTCGTCCGAATCCACGCCGGGCGTTTCGCCGACCAGCACGCGCCCTTCGTCGATCCCGAACTGCAGGTCCGTTAGCCCCGCCTCCCGCGCCGCTTTCTGCAGCACGCCCACGGTCTCGGGCAGGGTCAGGCGGTCCTCCGGCTCGCCGCCGGGGATCTGCTCGTAATAGGAAGCGGACAGATAGCACAGCCGCGCGCCGGTCCTGCCGGTGGCGAAGTTCGTCCCGGTCCCGCAGTGGCGGATGAAATCGCATTCGTCCCACAAGCCCTCGCTCACGGTCATGGAATGCGCGCCGACGAACACGGACTCGCCCAGCACATCGGTCAGCGCCTGCACGGTGTAATCGTACAGCGCGCAGAACGCCTGCATGCTCTCCTCCGGGTCGCCGGAGACCGCGCGGAACCAGCCCGCGTTTTCATACTCCGTCAGCACGCCGAAGCGCCAGGTGCGGACCTCCTCCGCGCCGAATTCCCCCACGAGGGCAACGGCCAGGGCCTTGATATAGCGGTAATATTCGTCGTAATCGTCCGGCGGGTAGACGTTGACCGAAAAATCGCCGGTCGCCTCCCCCGCCGCGGCAAGCGCTTTTTGCGACAGCTTTTTCGGCACGTTGCCGAGCTTGAGCAGCGGCTTTGCCCCGACCTTCAGGATCCCCCGGCAGGAGGCGAGCAGCGGCGCAAAATCATAGTCGTCCGTGACGGAAAAATCGTCGGGATCGCGGAACAGGTCCCGCGCCGCATTGCCGCCGGAGCATTCCATGAGCTGGATATACTCCGTAAAGGCGAAGGGATTCGCCTCCCCCAGGGGCTGATCCTCGGGGAAGCGCCCGCCGAACACATTCAGGTGGCTTTTCACGTTCGGCAATATCCTGCCCGGGGACGAAGCGTCCACGGAAAAGACGTAGTCGTTGACGCGGTCGTTGCGCGTCTCGCTGTAAAGCGCCCGTCTGATCGGGAAGACCGTTTTTTCGGGCAGCAGAAAATACAGCGCCGCCAACGCCGCGAGGACGAGGACGGCGAACAGGGGAAGCAGGACCTTCGCCCGCAGCAGCCGTTTCGGCCGGTCGGACGTATGCCGGACGTGATTTTTCATGGCAACCTCCGTCTGTATGGTTTTATTGACGCTTCACAGCACGTCGATCTGGCAGCTTTGCATCGCGGCAAGGGCTGCCGTGTGCAGGGCGGGCGTGACCCCGGCGCAGCAGGCGGCGTCCACCGCGATCGGCGCCTCCGGGAAATGGGCCTTGAGCAGCAGCGCGTTCGAGATGACGCAGATATCCGTGCAAAGCCCGATCAGCTCCACCGAAAACGGCTCCTTCCCCGCGGCGTTCGCCAGCAGGGCGGGCAGGTTCACCGCGCCGAAGGTATATTTCTCCACGGCGGTATAGGGCTTGCCCGCCAGCGCCTCGGCGATCGCGGCGTCCAGCGCGTGCCCCGGCGTGCCCTTGACGCAGTGCGGCACGGGCAGCTTTTTGCCCTCGGCGGTGTCCATGTAATTCTCAAAATGCGTGTCGAAGGTCACAAAGATCTCCCCGTCGAATTCGCGGATCTTCTTTGCCGCGGCGGGGACGATGGCGACCGCCTCCGGCGTGCCGAGCGCGCCGTCCACAAAATCCTTCTGCATATCCACAACGATCAGAAAACGCTTCATGGCGTCCGCCTCCTTACTGCCTGTAATGGCTCAAAAAGTCCGCGAGCTTGCCCATGGCCTCCCGCAGCACCTCCACGCGCGGCAGATAAACGATGCGCACGTGGTCGGGGGTGGGGAAATTGAAGCCGGAGCCGGGCACGAGCAGCACCTTTTTCTCGCGCAGGAAATCCAGCGCGAACTGCACGTCGTCCTTGATGTGGAATTTTTCGGGGTCCAGCCGCGGGAAGCAATAAAACGCCGCCTTGGGCTTGACGACCGACACGCCCGGAATGGCGTTCAGCGCGTCGATCACGTACTCCCGCTGGTCGTAGATCCGCCCGCCGGGGACCACGTATTCGTTCACGCTCTGGTAGCCGCCGAGCGCGGTCTGGATGATGGACTGCCCCGGCACGTTCGAGCACAGGCGCATGTTCGAGAGCAGGTTGATGCCCTCGATATAGTCCTTCGCCGCAGTCTTGTTGCCGCTCAGGATCATCCACCCCACGCGGTAGCCGCAAACCATGTGGGACTTCGAGAGCCCGTTGAACGTGATGCAGAAGACATCGTCCGCGAGCGAGGCGACGGAGATGTGCTTTTCGCCGTCCATCAGCAGCCGGTCGTAGATCTCGTCCGAAAACAGGATCAGCTCATGCCGGCGGCAGACGTCCACGATCCGCTCCAGCAGCTCCCTGCTGTAATTCGCGCCGGTGGGGTTATTGGGGTTGATGATCACAAGCCCCTTGGTGCGCGGGGTGATCTTGCTTTCAATGTCGGCGATATCCGGGAACCAGTCGCTTTTTTCGTCGCACATATAATGCACCGCCCTGCCGCCGGACAGGTGGGTGCAGGCGGTCCACATGGGATAGTCCGGCGAAGGGATGAGCACCTCGTCCCCGGTATCGAGCAGGGCGTTGAGCGAGAGCTGGATCAGCTCGCTGACGCCGTTGCCGGTATAGATATCCTTCATCGTGACGCCCTTGATGCCCTTGAGCTGGGCGAACTGCATGATCGCCTTGCGGGCGGAGAACATGCCGCGCGAGTCCGAATAGCCCTCGGACCCGATCAGGGAGGTCTGCATATCCACGACCACCTCGTCCGGGGCGGCAAAGCCGAAGGGCGCGGGGTTGCCGATGTTCAGGCGCAGGACCTTGATCCCGGCCTCCTCCATGCGCATGGCCTCGTCCACGACGGGACCGCGCACGTCGTAGCGCACGTTCTGCAGTTTATTCGATTTCGTAAAGCTTCGCATAGGATCGCTTCCTTTCGGTGATTTCTTTATTTTAGCGCGTTTCCTGCGGAAAAGCAATAGCCAAAAACGACAAAAAAGCGGGGCGGAAAGCCCCGCGGAACGGTGAAACGGACGTCACCGCAGATATTCGACCCAGACCCCGTCGGGGAGCGCCACCGCGATCCTGCCGGAGCCGGCCTCGGACAGGTCGAGCTTCACCGTGACGTTCCTGCCCCCGGCGGACATGGGCATGGAGAACACGCCCTCCAGATTGCCGGTGATGTGCCCGTTCATCACGCCGGAAAACCCTGCGGTCTCCAGCGCGGGCTGCCCGTCCTGAAAGCTGAAGCGGATATATTGCGCGGTCTTTTCGGTATACCACGACGCGCCGTAAAGCGTGTTCCACGCGCCGACCGCGTAGCTGTCGTCCTCATAGGTATAGCTGCCGCCGTCCGTGTTCACGGCGTAGTAGAGCGAGAACCAGCCCGTGACGCCGCGATAGACCGTTTTGCCCCACCAGCGCACGACGGGATCGGAGGCGGTGGGATCCTCCCAGATCTCGGTCACGTTGACCGTGGTCCCCTTGAGCAGAAAGACGTAGACCTTGCCGCTGAGCGAATGCGTGGACCGCAGACGGATGCCGCCCTGCGTGGGGATATAATAGGCCCCGGGCGTATACTTCGCAAAGACCGGCGGGGGCGGAAGCGTTTTGGACGGCTCCGTGGAGGGCGCCTGCGTGGTCGGCGCTTCGGTGACGCGGACCGGTTCGGTCTCGCTTTCGCCCGTGAGCGCCGCGGGGATGTTGATGCTGTTCTGCCCGCCCGCGTTTGGAGTTTCACCGCGGCCGCGCTCCATGAAGAACAGCACGGCGAAAAAGATCGCAACGCCGAGCGCCAGAATGGCCAGCACGATCAGCACGATTTTCAGCGCGCTGCCGGAGCCGCCTGTTCCCTTCTTTCCCCTGCCGGACGGATCGTCCGCCGACACATAGACCGGACCCGTCCGGACCGGCGGCGCGGCGGGCGCGCTGTAGGGCGAAACGGGCTCCGGCGCCCCATAGGGCGGGGTCGCTTCCGGCGGGGCGGCGGGGGGCCCGTAGGGCGGGTACGCCTCCGGCGCTCCGTAGGGCGAAAAGCCCTGCCGCGCGCCGCCTTGCCCGTATTCCGCCCCATAGGGCGACGCGCCCTGCGCATAGGCGGCGCCGGGGGAAACCGCGCCGACGCTTTGCGGGCGCGGCGCGTTTTCGGGCTGGGCGGACAGCTCCGCACGCGGCGCGGGCGCGCCGCAATTGACGCAGAAGCGCATGCCGTCCGGAATCGGACTACCGCAGGCTTTGCAATTCATAGGATCTCCTCTTTTCGTCGGCGCCGTCGGGCGTGGCGCGCGGCCGGCGCCGTTCATTGAAGTCGCGTTGTCTGCCTTTTATTATACTTGTTTTTTTGACGGCGGTCAAGGGCGAAAGCCGCATTCAGAGCCTTCCTTTTGACGAAATATTAAAAATTTCTGAATTTTTTGAAAATCTCTGATTTTGTTGTTGCAATTTTCGCGGAAATGTGCGATAATGTGAGGCAGAAGACAGCATCCCCGTGTTGTCTTCGGGAGGGACTCCCTTATCCTCCCGGAACTGCAAAAGGAAAGAGGCCGCCTTAGCGGTCTCTTTTCCTTTTTAAACTTTTCCCGATTTTCTATGGAAAAAGCCGCCCCCGTGTGCTATACTGAAGAAAAAGAAAACAGAGGAGAGGCGATTTCATGGCAAACGCGAAAAAGGTCGGCGCGCTGATCAAGGAGGCGCGCACCGCGGCGGGACTGACGCAGGAGCAGCTTGCCCGCAAGGTGAAAAACTGTTCCGCGTCCGACGTGAGCAAGGCGGAGCGGGGCGAAAAGGAGCTGACGGCGGACCAGCTCAAGCAGATCGCGAAGGCGACCGGGGTGACGCAGAAATCCCTGCTGGACGCGGCGAAGGGGACCTCGTCGTCCGCCGCCTCCCCCAAGCCCGCCGCCGGGGCGCTGACGGTCTCCATGAAAGTGACCGCGACCGAAAAGAAGCTGGTGGAGGCCTACCGCAGGGCGGACAGCCAGGCAAAAAAGGACGCGATGAAGGTGCTGAAGGGCGAGGGCGCCGAGGCGCTGGCGCAGAACGTGATCGGAAACGTGATCGACGCGATCACGGGTAAAAAATAAAAAGGAGTGCGTGATTTTGGAACTGACAAAAGAACAGCAGGCGCTGCTGGACGGCGAACGCGGCGAGACCATGGCGAAGGTCATGGAGACGCTGGTGCGCTACGGCGAGATCTTCGGCGCCGAGAAAATGTCCCCGGTGACAAACGAATACGGGCATCTGGTGCTCTCCTTCGGGCTGACGTTCCTGGGACCGGTGTTCGACCTGTATCAGAAGCTGATCGACGAGGGCTGCCTTGCGGGGCAGAAATTCACCTGCGACCCCAAGCCCTATGACCCGAAGGTCCCGCAGAGCCCGATCCAAAAGGTCGCGGCGAAGGCGATCTTCGGCAAACAGAAGCGGTATGAGGCGCAGCTCAAGAAGCTGGGCATCCTGAGCGACGATTCCTATACCTGCACCTGCTACCTCGACGAGATCGGCAACACCCCGAAGCCCGGCGACGTGCTGTCTTGGGCGGAATCCTCCGCCGTGGTCTACGCGAACTCCGTGCTGGGCGCGCGGTGTAACCGCAACTCCGGCATCATCGAGCTGTTCGGCTCCGTGGCGGGCTACGTGCCCTGCTTCGGGCTGCTCACGGACGAGGGCCGCAAGGCGGACTGGATCGTGGAGCTGAAAACCGAAACGCTGCCGGACGCGCAGCTTCTCGGCTCCGCCATCGGCATGAAGGTGATGGAGGACGTGCCCTATATCAAAGGGCTGGACCGCTTCCTCGGCAGCGAGCTGACCGACGGCGTGAAGACCTACCTCAAAGATTTCGGCGCGGCGACCGCCTCGAACGGCGCGGTGGGCCTGTATCACGTTGAGAACCTGACCCCGGAGGCGAAGGAACAGGGCGAAGCCCTGATCCGCGAGCACGCGAAGGTCTATGTGATCGACGAAGCCGAATTGCAGCGCGTGAAGGATTCCTACCCCTGCATCTGGAAGGACCCCGAGGCAAAGCCGCAGCTTTGCTTCCTCGGCTGCCCGCACATGACGCTGGAGCAATTGAAGGACTGGACCGACAAGGTGGAGGCAGGACTGCGGGACGCCGGGAACGAAAAGGTGCTGATCCCGACCGTGTTCACCGCAAGCGTGCCGGTCATCCGCGCGTTCAACGAAACGCCCTACGCAGAGCGGCTGAAAAGGACCGGCGTGGTGGTCAGTTACATCTGCCCGCTGATGTATATGGATAATCCGCTGTGCAAGACCATGAACGTGATCACCTCCTCGAACAAGCTCAGGACCTACACGTCCTCCCGCTATTACTCGAACGAGGAGATCCTGCAAAAGATCACGAAGGAGGGGAAATAAGATGCTGAAGACCTTTCACGGACGTCCCATCGCGCCCGGCAGCGTGACCGCCGAGGCGGTCGTGACGAAAAACGGCTTCAATACGCTGGCGTCCATGCAGATGATGTTCATCCAGCCCAAAACGAAGTGCGTGGACCAGTCGAACCCGGACCTGTTCAACAAGATCCTCGGCGGCAAGGCGCTGTGCCTGCCGCAGACCATCGGCTCCACCACCGGCGGGATGTTCCTGTTTTCCGCCGTGGAGATCGGCAAGGCGCCCGCGTGCCTGCTGTTCTCGAAGGAGATCGACTCCCTCGCCGCCGCCGGCGCCGTGCTCTCCGACGTGTGGAGCGCGCATAAAATGCCCGTCGTGGACAAACTCGGCGACGAGTTCCTTGACTTCGTACAGGACGGCGACCGCATCAGCGTGAAGGAGGACGGCACCGTGCTGGTGCTGCGATAAAGCCGGAAAGCAAAACAAAAAAACGAAACGGGAGCGCCCCTGAAAAGCGCTCCCGTTTTTTTATTATTCTGACTCCGGCCGCTTCGCGCCGCAGTTCGGGCAGAAGCGCGAGGGGCAGGTCTGCCCGCAGGCGCAGCGCCAGACGGCGGACCTGTTTTGCAGGAAGGGATTCTGAGCCGGGTCGTGCGCGGTGACGAGCAGGGGATTCAGACGACCGGCGGCGTTCCCGGCGGCGGTGGGCAGCGCCTCAGCCGCCGCGCCGACCAGGGTTGCCCCCGCAAGCGCGGGATTTTTGAGCGCCGCAGCGGTCTCGACCCGCTGCGCGAGCCGCTGATCCACACAGACGACGGAGGAGATCGCGACCGCGACCATGCGAAAACCGCGTTCGGCCATGCGGGTGACGCTGAGCCGCGTCTTCAGCGACTCGCACACGTCGTCGACCATGCCGGGCAGCGCGGACGGGCGCGCCCCGGCGGCGCACAGGGCGGATAGCGTCGCGTTCAGGTCGCTTTTCAGCTCCTCGGTGAGCTGGTTCTGCACATCGGCGACCGTGACGGTGTGGGTCCTTGTGCCGCAGACCCGGCGGTAAAACAGCAGCGGGTCGACGATGCGGAACGAAAACACGCCCTGCACCCTTGCCGTGCCGTCGAGATCCAGCGCGTTCGCCGTCATGTGAAACGGCACGTCGGCGGCAAACGGGATCCCGGTCTGCTCCAGCAGGTTCAGATACATCACGTACTGGGCGAAATGCGCGTCGCCGCCGTAACCGATGCGCTCCCACATCTGTTTGCCGAGGCTTTTGAGGCGGCCGCCGTCCTTCGAGAACACGCCCTTGGTCAGCTCGCTCGAAAACCGGTGCTCGCCGGGCGTATCGTACACGCCGATCACCTGCCCCTGCTCTACGGCGAGGGCGCACTGCCCGTCCGCGACCAGAATCACGGAGCCGTCCGAAATGATATTCGGCTCCCCCTTCACGTTCGCGCTGTTTTCGCCGATCTGCTTCACGCCGCGCGTCAGCAGCAGGCCCTGCCCCATGGCGCCGCACGAAAAGCACTCCAGCCACTGCTCCGCCAGCGCGCCGCCCAGTGCCCCCGCGCCGGCCCTCAGGATCCCCATGTCCGTTCTCTCCTTCCCGTTTACGCGTCGAACCGGATATCCAGCTTCTCAAGCTCCCGGCTCCACGCGGCGATCTTCAGCCGGTCGAACCCGACCGGCGCGTTTTCATACAGCTTTTTGACCTTCGCCCCGCGCATCAGCCCCCCGAGCAGCGTGAAGAACGCAGGCGGCTGCCGCATGCCCCGCCCGAATTTGGCGAGGAGGGCGCCGAGCTTCGTGGTCCCGCCCGCGCCCGCAAGGTCGGACGCTTCGATGACCGCGGACTCGAAAAAGAAGTCCACGTCGGCGGCGGAGAGCGTGAGCAAGGTGTTTTTGAGCCCCTCGTTTTTCGCGGCGGCGCCGCCGTAAAGCCGGTGGAATTCGCGGTTATAGTCCCACAGGACGGACGCGTCGGCGGCGCGATCCCGGTTTTCGGTCACGGTTTCGGCAAGCAGCCGCCCCGCCTGCAGAGAGAGATCGATCCCCATGCCGTTCATGGGCGTGGTCATAAAGGCGCTGTCCCCGACCGCGGCGTAACCGTTTCCCACCATAAGCGGCAGCGGACGGCGCACCGGGATGACGCAGCGCGTTCCCCCGTGCAGCAGGGCTTCGCCGCACCAGGGATGCTCCCGCCGGAAGCCGGAGAGCAGGTCCCGCAGCTTTTCGTCCGTCAGCGGGTCGATCCTGCCGAGCAGCACGTCGCAGGTCTCGTCGTTCGTACCGAACCACGACAGCCCCTTTTCGCCCTCGTGATAGAGATAGACCTCAAACGGCGCATCCGGCGTTTCATACCCCGGCAGGCGGTCGAAATAGGCGCGGTAGGCATAAAACAGGTCGCCGCGGCGCGGCCGGGCTTCGATCCCGAAAAAGGCGGGCAGCCCCTGCCGGACCGGGGAAAAGACCCCCGCCGCGTCGATCACAAGGTCGGCGGTCAGCGGACCCGCGTCCGTTTCGAGGCCGACGACCCGGTCCTTTTCCACAAGGGGACCCGTTACCCGCACGCCGTACAGGATTTTTACGCCCGCTTCCTCGGCGGCGGTGAGCAGCATGCCGAGCAGGGGCTTGCGCCACATGATCCGCTGGCGCGTTTCGTCCGTGTAGCGCACGACCACGCGCTTGCGCTTGGCGGGGCTCACGAACGCGCAGTCGCCCCGGCAGCGCCAGACGTCCGGCGGCAGCGCCCGCCCCACAAGGTCCGCGAGCAGCGGAAACGTGAACCGGTCCTCCCAGTCGTGCCCGAGAGCGGCGCGCGCCTTTTGTTCCGCCAGCGTGACGGAAAACCCCGCCCTTGCGAGTAAGATCCCGGCGGCAAGCCCGCCGTGCCCCGCGCCCGCGATCAGGATATTCTGCATACAAAGCCCTCCCGTATTTCGTATTCTGCTTTGATTATAACGGACGGCGCATAAAAATGCAAGCCCCGCGCAAAATCGGCGAAAAAAATGACCGGCCCTTGGGAAGAGCCGGTCTTGTGACGTTCTTTTACAGCGTTTCAAGCCCCACGGCCGCGCGCAGGCGAGTTCTTTATTTCACCTTCGTCAGCTTCCATGAATACCCACAAGACTGACACACTGCGGCAGAAAGGTTCTTAAATTTCGTTTTGCTTTTTCCCGCACCTTTGCTTCGTCCAACAAGCAACCACAATCCGAAGGTACAGATTATCAACGTCAACCTGCCTAATTTCCAAAGCAATCCCCTGCTGTGCCCTCTGCTTTTTGTTTTTGCGGAATCCTGAAGAATCTGAACGCTCACATTTGTTCCACCGCACTTCGGGCAGACAATCTGCCCCTGATCCGACAGATTCTGCATGGGCATCGCTGTTTGAACAACAGGATTCCCGCAATTGGGACAAAAGTTACTGTTTGTTTCCGTTCCGCAATTTGAACAACGCATTCACATGCACGCTCCTTTTCCTTAGATTAACAAAATTATATCTGAAATACAGATAAAAGTCAATATCTGAAATCAAGATAAACCATAATAATGCAGGAGGAATTGTTATGGTTTTTAAGAATCTGAGAAGCATTCGTGAAGACAAGGACATAAAACAAAGAGAAATCGCAAAGGTCCTGAATGTGTCACAAAACACATATTCCCAGTATGAAACAGGAACGATTGCGTTGACTGCAGAGATCCTGATAAAGCTTGCGGATTTCTATCATTGCAGCGTTGACTATTTGCTTGACAGGACAAACAATCCGAATGACAAGTAGACAAGAACGGCCGCATTTTTCAATGCGACCGTTCTTGTTTATTCTTTTATGCACAAATCCGTTATTCCATCGTTTCAAGCCCCACAGCGGCGCGCAGGATCTTTCTGGCGTCAGCCGCGGTGATCTTGCCGTCGAAGTCCACGTCGCCAATCGCGGTGAAATCGGCGTTGAAATGCTCCAGCCCCACGGCTCCGCGCAGCGCGAGTCTGGCGTCGGACGCCGTGATGCTGCCGTCCAGATCCAGGTCGCCGAGCAGGAGCGCGTTTTTCGAGAAGCCGACGGTGAGGTGATATTCCACGTCCTGCACCGCGTCGAACGAGTAGCCGCGCGTGACGGAGACGTAATACGTGCCGGGCTCCACGCCGAGCCGCGGCAGCGAGGTGGAAACGGAGGTGCCCGGGATATCCTCGCTTGTCAGCGATTTCAGGTCCGTGGTGAAGCGGTAGACCTCCACGGTCCACTCGGCGGCGGCGTCCTCCAGATATTCGTGCTCCACCTTGATATTCAAATAACCCTTTTCTGTCACCGTGACCTTGAAGAAATCCTTATCGGTCATGTCGCCGATGAAGCCCCCGTAGGTCTGCCCCGGCGTGAAGGGATTCGCGGCGGTATAGCTGTCGTTCGGCTCCGCCTCCCACCAGTCGGTCTTCGTCTGGCTGACGCTCAGGTGATACTCCACGTCCCGCACCGCGTCGAACGAATACCCGCGCGTGACCTCGATGTAATACGCGCCGGGCTCCACGCCGATCTTCGGCAGCGCTGTTTCGGGGACCGTGCCCTCGATGCGCGTATCATAGATCTGCTCCAGACTATTCGTGAAGCGGTAGACCGTGAGATCCCAGTCGGCGGAGGCATCCTCGAGGTATTCGTGCTCCACCTTGATATTCAAATAACCCTTTTCTGTCACCGTGACCTTGAAGAAATCCTTATCGGTCATGTCGCCGATGAAGCCGCCGTAGGTCTGCCCCGGTGTGAAGGGATTCGCGGCGGTATAATTGCCGTTCGGCTCCGCCTCCCACCAGTCGGTCTTCGTCTGGCTGACGCTCAGGTGATACTCCACGTCCCGCACCGCGTCGAACGAATAGCCGCGCGTGATCTCGATATAATACGCGCCGGGCTCCACGCCGATCTTCGGCAGCGCCGTTTCGGGGACCGTGCCCTCGATGCGCGTATCATAGATCTGCTCCAGCTTCGTGGTGAAGCGGTAGACCGTGAGATCCCAGTCGGCGGAGGCGTCCTCCAGATATTCGTGCTCCACCTTGATATTCAGATAGCCTTTCTCGGCGATCGTGAGCCTGAAGAAGTCCCTGTCGTTGATTTCCCCGATGAAGCCGCCGTAGGTCTGCCCCAGCGTGAAGGGATTCGCGGCGGTATAATTGCCGTTCGGCTCGCTTTCCCAGCAGTCGGTCCGCGTGAAATCGCAGGTCAGCCGGTATTCCACGTTCTTCACCGCGTCGAACGAATAGCCGCGCGTGATCTCCACGTAATAGGACCCCGGCTGCACGCCGATCCTCGGCAGCACGGTATCGGGGTTGACGCCCTCGACGCGCGTATCGTAGATCTGCTCCAGCTTCGTGGTGAAACGGTAGACCGTGAGATCCCAGTCGGCGTCGGCGTCCTCGAGATACGCGTGCGAGACGCGCAGGGTGAGATAGCCGCTTTCGGTCGGGCGCAGGGTGAAAAAGTCATTGTCGTTGATCTCCGAGATCGCGCCGCGCACCGTATCGCCGAGGTCCAGCGGATTCGCTTTCTGGTAGCTGTTGTTATCCTCCGCTTCCGTCCGGATCGCCGCCAGCGACGCGGCGGGCAGGGCGCAGACGAGCAGGGCGAACGTCAGCAGCAGGCAAAGGGATTTGCAAACAGAGCGTTTCATGATATTTCCCTCCGATTCTTGATGGATATAAATAGGATATATAAAAATTATAGCACGCCCCCGCGCCGTTTGCAAGGAAAATCTGCGGCGGGGCTTCCGCGGACGGCGGGGCGGGAGCGTCCCCTGCCGCGTACGGCGGCAAAAACAGCCTCGATTTCGTTCCCGAATTTCGCCATTTCGTTCCCAGGGGGTTGCAATTTCCTACAAAAGAGTATAAAATATGGGGCGAATTATCTGGATTTGACAAATTCTCACGTCCCGAAAGAAGGAGACCCGTTCATGAAGAAGACGACCGCTTTGCTGTGTGTGTTTTGTATGGTTCTGCTGTTTGCCGCCTGCGGCGAACCGAAAGAAGAAGCGTTTGACTTTGCCGCCGTGAAGACCGAGGTGGAGGACAAGCTTTCGGCGTTCGATATGCCGGGCGCGCTGGCGCTGGTACGGCAGGCGCGGGAAAACGAGGCGCTGGACGAAAAGGACGCCCCCGCCGCGAAGGCGCTGGAGCAGAAGGTCCGCGCCCTGTGCTACAGCGGGTCGCTCGTGGCGCAGGCGGAAACCGTGATCAGCGTGCTGCCCACCGCGATCGGGCAGAATTCCTACTTCACCGTGGAATCGCTGCTGGACGGCGAGGTCTTTTGCCGCTATACCTTTGAAAACGCCGAGCAGCGGAACAAAGCCGCCGAAGAATACAAGGCCTATCTCGACAAATACTTCACCTTTCAGGAGACCCTTTCCAAGTCCGATTACGACGTGCATCTCTATACCGACGAAAACGGCGCGAAGCTGAAGCTGCAGTGCTTCAACGCGAATTACGACAGCTATGACTTCTGCGTGCTGCTCAGCAACGCCCTGTTCGACCAAAGCGCCATCAACACCGCCAAAAAGAACGCCATGCTCAACGACCCATCGATCCTGATCATCGAGTGAACGTATTTCGCAAAAACAGCGCCGGGACCCCGGCCTGAAAATACAAACATATATATATATACAAAACGGACCGCCTCAAAGTGAGACGGTCCGCTGTTTTTTATGCGGAATCGGAGATGGGCAAACCGGCAGGGTCATCCGTTTTCGGGCAGGCCCGCCGCCGGGACCGGGTCCCGCGTGAGACTGCGCGCCCACGAGCCGAAATTGGCCTTGAGGAAGACCGGCACGCCCTTGAAAAGCTGATCCGCGTTCAGGCAGAAGACCACCCACGCGGGGGAGGCGTGGAACACGAACGCCAGCAGGGCGGAGAGCGGCAGCACGATCGCCCAGATGCTGACGAGGTCCAGGATCATCGGGAAGCGCGTGTTGCCCCCGCCCCGGATGATCCCCATGTTCGTGGGCATCTGATACGCCATGCCCACGATGATGAGCGCAAGGATCTTCAGGAACCGGTCCGCCAGCGTGAAGGTCTCCGGCGACAGGTCGTAGAGCGACAGAATCGGGGCGCGCACGACCCAAAGGATCGCGCCCGAAACCACGCCGATGGCAAGAAACAGCACCTGCAGCGTGCGGGCGGCGGCGCGGAGCTTTTTTTCGTCCCCCTCGCCCACGGCTTTGCCGATCACGAAGCCCGCTGCGGACGCCGCGCCGATCGCGCCGGATTTGACCAGCGTGAACAGGGGGCTTGCCACGCTGTTCGCGGCGAAGGCGTGGTCCGAGACGTGCCCCATGATGGCGTTCTGCGCGGCGGTGTTGAGTCCCCACAGCCCGTTCACGAGCAGGATCGGCAGCGCGACGCCGAGGTAATCGCGGAACAGCGTTTTATCCCGCCGCAAAAAGTCCCGGGGACGCAGGGCAAGGCGCTTTTCGCCCTTCCACAGGAACAATATCAGGATCAGCAGCTCCGCGACCCGCGCGGTGATGGTGCCGATCGCCGCGCCCGTGACGCCCAGCTCCGGCGCGCCGAAGCGCCCGTAGATCAGCGTATAGTTAATCGCGCAGTTGATGACGAGGGTGGAGCCGGAAAGCACCGGCGCGATATGCACCACGCCCACGCTGCGCAGCACGCCCAGCAGCACCTGCGTGACGGCGAAAAAGGGATAGGTCCAGCGCACGGCGTAAAGATACCGGAGCCCCTGCTCCACGATGGCGTCGCTTTCGGTGAACAGGGAGACGAGCGGGCGCGGGAACAGCGTCACCGCCGCGAACAGCAGCACGCAGATCAGCAGCCCCAGACGCAGCGCGTGCGCCGAGACCGTTTTGATGGGCTCCGTCTGTTTTTTGCCGAAATACTGGCTGCCGAGGATCACGACCCCCTCCGCCGTTGCCGTCATCAGGCTCTGATAGACGAACTGGATCTGATTCACCGCCGCCGCGCCGGACAACGCCGCCTCGCTGTATCCGCCGAGCATGATGTTATCCGCCAGATTGACCGAAAACGTCAGCACGTTCTGCAGGATCAGCACCGCCGCCATCGAGAAAAAGGTTTTATAAAACGCGCGTTCCCTGATCATAAACCGCGATCCCCCTTGTCCTGAGGATTCTCGTTTGACCGGGGTTTTTTGTGCCGGTACCCCGGTGGGATATAATCAAAATCCCCCTGATCGTAATGCTCGATCACGTCCTGCAGCTGTTCATAGTTTAATTCTCCCTCTGCATACATGCCGTATACGAACCCATACATGATCTTCTCATTTGTCAAAGGCGGGATAAACACCTCCAGACTGTTTGCCATCTCATGAAAAACAGAATCCCGTTCATACCGTACGACCGCCTGATCTTTTACCTGAAGATATGCGCCCCCAACGGTAAATGCTTTTTGCGTCTCCCCTGCGTCCGCACATAAAAGAGCAAGCAGATATTCGAAATCGTCGCATTCAATAAAGCGGGAAAGCATCATGCTTCTTCCGGTCGCCCGATCGGAAAAAGCGATCCGGATCAGTTTCTTTATCGCGTCTTCAGATAAACGGGTCTGCGATTGCAAAAAAGCAAGATCGTGTGTCGGCGCTTCCAAGCGACCGATCAGATAATCCATGTCACAGTTCAGAATATCACAAATCCGAAACAGGGTCCCAAGCTCCGGAACCGTTCTTCCCTGCTCCCAGTTCCTGACAGTCTCAACCGATACGGACAACGCCTCCGCGAAATCATTCTGCGTTCGGAATCCCCCTTTTTTTCGCGCTTGCTGCAGATTTGACCGCAGAGATTCTTTTATTTTATCAAAATTATATATTTTTGAGCCCATTTTATAAGCCCTCTCTCAAAAATAATCGTATTGTAATGCGCTTCAAATTATACAGTTTTTTTGATATCATGTCAACAGAAACGTTTGAAGAATTCTTTTCCCGACAATTCGGACGTTTCAATCTTGATACCCGGAGGGATAAATGTTATAATGACATCAAAAAGAGCAGGCTGTAAGGACATTTGGAACGCTATTATGTGCGAAGGCGCCGATTTCAGCAGCAACGATATCCCGTTCTGCCCCACCACGGCGACGGCGCTCCCCGCGGCGATCATCCCGTGGGACGAAGCGAAACGGTTATACCGGAACGCGCTCGCCCGAGGCGACAAGCACTTTTTCTGCGATGCGTTTGTCTGTTGGTTCATCGACGATTACAAGTTCGACGGGCCGCGCGGCATCTGGCACGATAGCGCGTTCGTATTAAAAGTTCTCCGTCATTTCGCCGGGGCAATCACGCCGGATTTTTCCACCTATCAGGATTTTCCGGAACCGCTGAAGCTCTATAATACATACCGGATGCGCGTATTCGGTTACTGGCTCGGCAAAAACGGGATCGCCGTTATCAACAACGTCCGATGGGGAACGCCGGAAACGTGGCGCTATTGCTGGGACGGGATACCGACGAACAGCATCGTCTGCATCGGCACCGTCGGAGGCAGCCCCCGCAAGCGCATCGACCGGGAACGTTTTGAAAAAGGGCTGGAAGAGCTTGTCCGCGTCCTGCAGCCGCAAACGGT
>CACZGD010000045.1 GCA_902780565.1 Oscillospiraceae bacterium | reverse complement strand
CCGCTTCTATTCTATCACAGGAGGTTTTCTTTTATCTAAAGATTTTTTACTCCACCAGCAGAGCTGGTGGTTTTTTTCTTGCTAAAGCGCCAAAAGAAAACAGCCGGGACGCGCGTCCCGGCCGTCTGCTTTCAAAAAACTGCTGGTATAACGATCTATTCCGTCGGCAGGTCCACCCACGTCGGGTCAACGCCGAGGGCGGGAAGCAGACGTTCGGTCAGGTCCCGCAGTTCGATTTTGAGCGTCGCGGTGTTGCGGCACGGATGAAAGCCGAGGACCGGACTGTCCGTCAGGTCCCGGTCCAGCAGCAGCCGGACCTTGCCCGCAGGGTCGTTCATTACGCCGAACACGCTGGCGCTGCCGGGCGCGCAGCCGAGAAGCGCCTCCATTTCGTCCCCGTTCCCGAACGAGAGCCTTGCTGAGCCGATCTGCTTGGACAGATATTTGGTCTTGAAGGGCTTGTCGCCCGGCATGACGAGCAGATAAAACGCCGTGTGCTGACTGTTCGTCAGAAACAGGTTCTTCGGGATGTGGCAGGAAAGCGCGTCCTCCACGCTCCTGCAGGCTTCGATCGTGGCGGCGGGGGCGTGGACGGTCCCGGTATAGGGCAGCCCGATCGCGTCCAGTCTGCCGAGCGTTTGCAGGATCAGCGCGTCGTCGCCGGGATAGTCGCCGCGCGACGAAAACAAAACGGTCCCGCTCATGCGTCGCCCTCCTTTTTCGGCTCCGCCGGATTGCCGGCTGCGGCCTTGATGATCCGCCCGAAGCGGTGGTTCACGCCCGAAACGGTCAGGGCGTCGCCCAGCATTTCCACAAGCTCCGCGGTGGAGCTTTCGGGGTTTTCCAGACGCAGCGCCGCCAGCTCCCGCAATTCCGGGGGCAGCTCGTCGAATTTGCCGGTGCGCCGCAGGGTCTCGATCGCCTCGGTCTGCCGCCTTGCCGCGGCGGCGGAGCGCGCAATGTTCGCGTTCTCGAAATTCACGCGGCGGTTGACGGTGTTGCGCACGTCCTTATACATTTTCGCGCCCATCAGCAGCAGGGAATTCTCCGTCGCCCCCATCAGGGTGAGCAGCGTTTCGATCGACTCGCTCTTTTTGATATATACGATGTTTACCCCGCCACGCTTCGTGCATTTGGCTTCGATCCCGGTCTGCTCCAGCAGGGCGATCAGCTCCTTCGCGAGGTGCGTGGAGGGGCAGGAAAACTCCAGATGATATTCCACGTCCGGGTTCGTGACGGTCCCGGCGGCGAGGAACGCCCCGCGCAGGAAGGCGGCGACGCAGCATTCGCGGTCGATCCTGCCGATGCAAAGCTGGCGTTTTTCGTTGCGCGTCTCGCCCAGTTCCCCCATCACCGCGTCCAGCACGTCGGGGTCCTCCACCTGAATTTTATAGTTGCCGCTTTCGCTGCGGCTGATCTCCGGCGTCACGCCGGAAAACAGGGCGACCGCCTTGGCGTAGGCCGCCGCCGCGCCTGCGTGCTCCGTGAGCAGCGAAAGGGACACGCCCGAGCAGGCGCGTCCGAACAGCAAAAGCGCGCGCGAAAGCTGCGTTTCACAGCAGGCCGCGCACGCGATATCGGTCAGTTCCGTTTTTACGTCGGATGAAAATGACATGGTTATTCCCAGATCTCCACTTCGGTCTCAAGGGTCGTATCGTAAGCGTCCCGTACCTTTTCCCGCACGATGCCGATCACGCCCATCACGTCCGCAAACGTGGCGCGGTCTTGATTGATCACAAAGCCCGCGTGCTTGGTGGAAACGCAGGCGCCGCCCACTGTCGTGCCCTTGAGCCCCGCTCCGTCGATCATGGCGGCGGCGTAGCCGTTCGGCGGCCGCTTGAAGGTGGACCCGGCGGAAGGGTAGGTCAGCGGCTGCGAGGCCTTGCGCTTGCCCATCAGCTCGTTCATCCGCTCCCGGATGGCGGTCCTGTCCCCGGGCGTCAGGCGGAAATACCCGCCCAGAATGATCTGCCCGTTCTGCATGAACGGGGTATGGCGATAGGAGATCTCCATCGCGTCCGCGTCCTCCTCGCGCACCTCGCCCGTCGCGGGGTCCAGCAGGCGCACGCGCGTCAGCACGTTTTTGATCTCGCCGCCGTAAGCGCCCGCGTTCATATAGATCGCGCCGCCCACGCTTCCGGGAATGCCGTAGGCAAACTCCAGCCCGGCAAGGCTGCGCTCCTCCGCGAAGGTGCACAGGGCCTTCAGGCTCACGCCCGCAGCGCAAAAGATCTCGCCGTCCGGCGTTTCACGCAGGTCGGTCAGTCCGCCGGGCAGGGCGATCACAAGCCCCTTTACGCCGTCGTCGGCGACCAGCAGGTTCGTGCCGTTGCCGAGGATCCGGCAGGGGAGTCCCGCTTCGCGCGCAAGCCGCACGGCCTCGCACAGCGCGTCCTCCGTGCGCGGGACAAAAAACGCCTCGGCAGGTCCGCCGATCTTGAACGACGTGTGCTTCGCCATGGGCTCGCGCAGAGTCAGGGTCCCGTTCAGGGCTTCCAGAAATGCAAATCTCTCCGTCATAGGCGCTTATTCGTCCAAAATGGCGGCGCCGATCACGCCGGCGTCGTTGCCGAGCTCTGCGGCGCGGATCTCGGTCTGCTTCTTCGCGTGGATGGAATACCGTTCGCTGGCAAGGATGCGGCGCACGGGCGCAAGCAGGTTTTCCTTCTCGTTGCCGATGCCGCCGCCGACCGCGAGGATCTCGGGCTGGAAGATATTGACCACGTTCGAGATGCCGCAGGCAAGGTAGGCGACGTAGGTATCCACCACTTTTTTCGCAGCCTCGTCGCCGCGTCTGGCGGCGTCAAAGGCGGTGCGCCCCGTGACCTTCAGAATATCGTCGTCCACCAGCTCCCACATCACGGAATCGGGGTTTTCGCGCATGGAGTCCTTGGTCTGGGCGATCAGGGCGGTGGCGGAGGAATACTTCTCCCAGCAGCCGCGCCTGCCGCAGTTGCAGGGCAGGCCCCCGTAAACGATCACGGTGTGGCCCATTTCGCCCGCCGCGTAGTTCAGACCGGTAACCAGCTTGCCGTTTGCGATGATGCCGGAGCCGACGCCGGTGCCGAGGGTGATCATCACGAAGTCCTTGGCGCCGTTGCCGCAGCCGGCCTTGGCCTCGCCCAGCGCCGCGCAGTTCGCGTCGTTGTCAAAAAAGACCTTCTCGATCCCGGTCCTTTCGCGCAGCATGCGATAAGCGGGCACGTTGTCGAACCCGAGGTTGTTGGCGAATTCGATCAGCCCCAGCTCCTTGTTGACGGAGCCGGGCGTTCCCACGCCGATGCTCAGCACGTCGTCGTTCGTGATCCCGGCCTTTTCCATGGCTTCCTTCACGCAGGCTGCCATGTCGTCGAAGATCCCTTCGGCGGCGCGGGGGGCGTTGGTGGGGCGGTTCGCCTTGGCGACGATCTCGCAGTTTTCGTTGACCACACCGGCGACGATGTTCGTGCCGCCGAGGTCGATGCCGATTCTGTACATAAGTCAGTCTCCTTTATCTGTATTGCGAAAAAATGCAAAATGCAGGATACAAAATACAAAATTGCGGGACCTGCGGTCGGCATTTTGAATCCGGGTAAGGGCAGAGCCCTTCAGAAATTCTGCATTCTGTATTTTGCATTCTGAATGACCTTACAGCCATTCCTCGATCACGTTGACGGTGGGCGTTCCGATCTCCTCCTCCGGCATGCCGAGGCTGAGCATCAGCTCCTTGGCGGCGGAGTAGCCCATGCGCTTCTGACGGTTGTTCTTCGCCGCGGTCTCGATGATGATGGCAAGGTTGCGCCCGGGCTTGACGGGCACGGTGGTGACGGGAATGTTGATGCCGAGCACGGACATATAGTCGTCCTCGAGGCCGAGCCGGTCATAGACGCGGTTTTCGTTCCACTGCTCGAGCTTGACGATCATGTTGATCTTCTCGGTCAGCTTCACCGCGCCGATGCCGAACAGGTTCCTTGCGTTGATGATGCCGACGCCCCTGAGCTCGATGAAGTGGCGGATGTTCTCCGGCGCGCTGCCGACGAGGGACTTGGAGGAGACCTTGCGGATCTCCACCGCGTCGTCCGCGATCAGCCGGTGCCCGCGGTTGATGAGCTCCAGCGCGGTCTCGCTTTTGCCGACGCCGGAATCGCCCACGATCAGAATGCCTTCGCCGTAGACCTCCACCAGCACGCCGTGGCGGGTGATGCGCTGGGCAAGCTCCACGCCGAGGTAGGAGATCAGGGCGGACATGGAGGCGGAGGTGGACTCGTTGGTCCTGAGCACCGGCACCTCGTATTCCTTCGCGATGGCAAGCAGGTTCTCGGTCGGTTCCAGCGCGCGCGTGATGATCGCGCACACGGGCTTCGTGCCGAAAAACCGTCTGAGCGCCGCGTCCCGGTCCTCGGGGGACAGGGAATTCAGGAACCCGAATTCCGCCAGCCCCAGAAACTGGATCCGGCTCGGATCGAAAAACGCGTCGTGCCCGGCCAGCAGCAGCCCCGGGCGGTTGACGTCCTTGGACGACACGAACAGGTTCTTCGGGTCCGTCGGCGTATACAGGATCTCCAGCGCATTCTCCCGGATCACCTTTTCCAGCGAGACGGTATAGGTTTTTGCCAACGCGCTCACACTCCTTCCCTAATACCTCCAGTATACAACAAGCGGGTCGGATTTGCAAGTGTTTTTGAAACTATTCCATCAGGCGGCGGAGCTTCATAAGGATGCGCTTTTCGGCGCGGGAGACCTGCACCTGCGTCATCCCGAGGCGATCTGCCACGTCGCACTGCGTCAGGTTGGCGCGGTAGCGCAGGTCCAGGATCGCGCGTTCGTTTCCGTCCAGGCGCGTCAGGGCGGCGGAGAGGTCCAGCGAAGCGATTACTTTCTCCTCGTGCGAGGGGACGGGCAGGTCCGTTTCGTCGTTTTCCTCGCCCGTCAGCGAGACCGGCGGCAAGGAGGCGGCAAGCAGCGCCGCCGTTTCGTGCGGGTCCGTTCCGGCGCGCGCGGCGATTTCCGAAACGGTGGGCTCGCGCCCCAGCTCGTCCGACAGGGACGCGGCGGTCTTCAGCAGCGCGGCGGCTTTTTCCTTCGCGCCGCGGCTGATTTTCACGCTGCCGCCGTCGCGGAACAGGCGCTTGATCTCCCCCAGGATCGACGGCACGGCGTAGGTGGAAAAACGAAAGCCGCGCCCGGGGTCGAAGCCCGCCGCGGCCTTGACGAGCCCGACGTTCCCCGCGCCCACCAGATCCTCATATTCGATCCCGCGCCCGGTGAAGCGCCCGGCGCAGGCGTGCACCAGCCCCATGTTCTCCTCTGCCAGCGTCTGTTGTTCCTTCGTCAGCGTCATGCTCTGCCCCGGATCTGCTTTTCCAGCGTCACGGTCGTGCCGCGCCCGGGGCGGGAGGCGACCTTCACTTTGTCGCAAAAGCTCTCCATCACCGTAAAGCCCAGCCCGCTGCGCTCGTCCCCCGCGGTGGTGTAAAGCGCCTGCCGCGCAAGTTTCACGTCCGCGATCCCCACGCCCTTGTCCCGGACCTTCACGCGCAGCAGATTTCCCTCCAGCAGGGCAAGGTCCAGCGTCACGTCGCCGGGATAATCGCGGTAGCCGTGTACGACCGCGTTCGTCACCGCCTCGCTCACGGCGGTCTTCAGGTCGGCAAGCTCCTCCACGGTGGGGTCGGCAAGCGCCGCGAAGGCGGCGACCGCCGCCCGGGCAAAGCCCTCGTTCACGCTTTTCGCCGGAAAAACGAGCCGGCAGGTATTCCGTTTGGTTTTGTTCATGGCTGCTCCTCCTGTCTTCAGTCCTCAAACCGGACCAGCTTCGCCAGCCCGGACATTTTTACGATCCGCTCGTCCCGTTTCGTCAGTCCCCGCACCGTCAGCGCCGCGCCGAGGCTGCTGGCGAGCTTGTATCTGCCCATGATCAGCCCCACGCCGGAGGAATCCATGAAGGTGACGCCGGAAAAATCCAGCCGCAGGACGTCCGGCTTTTGGCTTCTCAGCGCGTCGTCCGCCGCCTGCCGCATGGCCCTCGCCGTGTGATGGTCGAGCTCCCCGGTCAGAAAGACCGTCAGAGCGTCCTGTTCGCGTGTGATTTGCATGATAACACTCCTTTCAGGCCCAAAAAAGGACCCGCATATCTGCAGGTCCTATGATAGCACGTCCGTGCCGGATATTTTGTCGGAATCGGGCGGCGTTACGGCGCGGGCGTCACGATCTCGGGCGCTTTCAAAAGGCCTTCTCGCGTGAGCAGATAGCCGTAGGTCCATCTTTCGCCCTCGGAGCGCCACGCGTCGGGACCGTACCACGGCAGGGTCTCGTCCACGTTATGCACGTCGCCGAAGGTGTTCTGCCGGTTGAGCCACACCGTGATCGCCACGTCATGCACGCCGTCGGCAAGGTCTGTCACCTTGAGGGTATAGGGCGGATAAATGATGCGCCCGCGTCTTTCGCCGTCCACGTCCACCGTGAGCAGCGCCCCGGCGTAGTCGGAGGCGTGCACCGTCAGCTCGCCGTTTTTCGCCACGGCGGGGAAGCGGTAGGTGAAGGGACCGCCGTAGAACGGGAAGCCCTGCGTCGTGAGATCGCCGAAGCACACGTTTTCGGGCAGGGGCGTCAGGGTCGCGTCCTCGCCCTGCAGGCGCACGCCGAAGTCGCCGAGCAGATACACGGCCTCCGCCCCGACCGTCTCGCCGAACGGGACCGTCAGCTCCAGCAGGTTTGTGCCCTTGCGGATGCCGGGCAGCGCCCGCCTGCCGATCGTGATATCGGCAAAGTACCCGTCCACCGGCGTGTCCACCGGGTCGCCGTTGAGCGCGATCTCCGTGTTTTCCGCGTTTTCCAGCGCCAGCACGGCGTCGGTTTCGATCTCGCTGTCAAAGGCGTACATCAGGCGGAGCTTATGCGTGGGCGCCTTCACGCCGTAGACCCACGGCTGCACGATGCGCCCGCCGCGTCTGCGCCAGCCGAGCTTTTCGCGGCAGAGGTTGTCCAGCCTCAGGACTTCCTCCTTGCGGATGGAATAGGCGCCGTCGTCCAGCGCATAGAACGCCTCGTCCAGCAGCAGCACGTTCGGCTCCCCGAGGGCGTAGCCCGTCGGTCTGCGGATGAAGGCCGTCTCGGTCTTTTCCCCGTTCTTTGCCGCCGCGGGAACCTCGCTCCTGCCGGGCGTCAGGCGCAGCAGCAGGGAATCGTAGGCGAAAAGCCTGCGCTCGATCCGCGTCCGCCCGTTTTCGTACGTTGCGGGCAGCGGCGTGATCTCGCCGCTGTTCGTATCCCAAAGCGAGGGCTTCCATTCGCCCCGCAGACGGATCACAAGGTCGCTGCCGTCGTCGAAATGCCTGCTGCGGGGTTCGCCCGCGTGCGCCAGAAACAGCCAGCGTCCGTCGCCGTCGGCGCGCAGCATGTGCACGAAGTCCTCCGCCGGTCTGCCGTCCGGTCGGCGCAGCTCCAGCTCGCGCACGTCCTCCAGCGCGTCCAGCACCGCGCCGCGGGTGAAGGGAACAAGCTTCGCAAGCGGGCGCAGCGCCTCGGGGCGGTCGTCGCGTTCGGCGTTCACAAGGGTCGGCAGACTGTCCAGCACGATCAGCCTGCCGCCGGTCTCGGCAAAGGCCTGCACGCGGGCAAGGGTCGTGTCGCGGATCGTCTCCATCGCGGGCAAAATCACCGCGTCGTATTGCATTTCGCCGACCTGAAGGGGATTGCCGCCCTTTTCGCACAGGTCGGGCAGCAGGCTCTCGCTGATAAAATCAAAGTCGATCCCGCCCAGCAGCAGCCATTTCGTCAGACTCCGGAAGCGGTCGTCCAGATCGTCCATCACGCGGCGGCACTTGTCGTCCGGTCCGTAATGGAGCCAGTAGCTCTCCACAGGGTGTACCACCGCCGCGCGCACGATGGGCTTTCCGCGCGTGAGCGCGGTGTTGACGCGGGCAAAGTGATCCTCTACCGCGGCGTATTCCCTGTACCATGCGGACTGGTAGGAGATGGAGGCGGGGTAGTCGCGCTTGGCTTCGCCGCGCATCGCGTACCATGAAAGATGCGGCACGCGCAGGGTCACGCCCAGCGCCGCCTGCCAGTCGCCCTGATGCTTATACAGCCGGAAGTCCGCCGCCCAGCCCGTCACGCCGTACAGCTCCGAGGTCACGCCCTCGCGCCCGTACTGCCGCCGGGCGGATTCCGCCTGCTTCACGGTGGTGAACTCGTGGGCGTTGCACAGCATGTCCACGCCGGGGATGCCGAACGCGCGGTAGGAGCGCATCGCTTCGCCAAGCGCCGCGGTCTGGCTTCTGAGCGAGGGCTCCTCCATCATGTGGCCGGTCAGGTCGATGCCGTGTCCGGCGCACCAGCCGCCCACCACGTCGGCAAAGCTTTTGGCGAACAGCTCCGCGATCAGATCGTGATAGCGCCAGCGGTGCAGGCTCGGCGTTTTGTCCGCCCGCTCCCAGAAGATCTCGGGCAGCGTGTCGTAAATATCCGCGCCGTAGGCTTCCCGGTATTCGTCCGGCACCCTGTCCGTCCAGGGGATCGTCACGTCCGTCCCGTCCGAGCTGCGGCTGTTGCCCAGCGTATGCTTGCGGGCGAACTGCGGCTCGTCCGTAAAAATGGAAGGCACGGTCTTTCCGAAATCCGCGCCGAGCTTCTGCAGGTACTTTTCGTGCGTCACCTCCACAAAGCGGCGGATCGCGTCCGGGTTCAGCGTATCGACGTAGGTCTGGTCGTTATACCATTCGCTGGGCTGATGCACCTCCAGGATCGCGTACCATTTTTCGCCCAGGGCATCCTCCTTGGGGGCAATGCGGCGGTAGCCGGTCAGGTAGCCGTCCTCGTCCAGCCCCACGTCGTAGCAGGCCAGCAGACGCCCGTTGTTGCTGCGTCCGCCGTCGCTGCACGAGTCGCCGTTTGCGTGGGCCTCGCCCTTCAGCGCGTTTGTGAACAGCAGGCTGCGGGCGCGGTAGCGTTCGTCCTTCGTCACCGCGCCGCCCGCCGCGCCGGAGGGCCAGCGGTCTTCGTCATAGAGGTAGGCGAGCATACCCTCCTGCTTCGCTTTTTCCACGCAGCTTTTCACCAGCTCCAGAAAATCCTCGTCCATATAGGGATTTTGCAGCCCCGTGCGCACGTGCATGTGAAAGCCGCCGAGTCCCATTTCCTTGAAGACCTCGATCTGACGGGCAAGCTCCTCCTTGGTGAGCAGGTCGTTCCACGCCCAGAAGGGCGCGCCGCGGAACGCCGCGGGGGGATCTCTGAACAGCGCCTCGTTTAGCTCCGGCGCTTTGGAAAGCTGATAGATCATAGGGGGTACCTCCTTTTGCGTGACGGGCGTGCCGTCCTTTTCGGTCCCATTGTAGCATATCCGTTTTTTGAAAACAACCGTTTTTTTGTCTGTGAAACGAAAACGCCGTCCTTTGCGGCGAAGCGCGGCAGGCCGCGGCCGGGTTCCTGCGCATTGCGACAGAAAAATGTCGCCATTTATGCGGAATCGGACAAAAAACGGCGTTTTTTCTTGCTTTCCGACCGAACGTGTGCTATAATAACCTATCTTTTGCGGCGCGCCGCAGACCGTTAGGAGGAGCCTTTGCTTTATGATGACGAATGACGAGCTGAACAAGTTTATTCTGCGCTACGTGGAAAATGACCGCACGCACCGCGCGCTGATGCTTTCCGGCGGCTGGGGCACCGGCAAGAGCTATTACGTCAATCACTTTCTGGTCCCGTTTCTGGAGAGCAGGATCTGCCCCGCCACGAACAAGCCCTATAAATGCATCGTGGTCTCGCTTTACGGGCTGAACAGCCCGGAGGAGATCAGCCGGGATATCTTCCTGATGCGCTATTTCGGGAACCACAAGCGGCCGGACAAGCCGGTCGGCAACGCGGTGCGCCTTGCGGCAAGGACCATCATGAAGGGCCTGTCGATGACCTATAAGATCCCGCTGCCGGAGCTGCCCTCGTTCCTCGCGGCGCTGGACCCCTCCGTCAACGGTACGATCAGCGAAAAAACGGTCTCGCCGAAGGCGCTGCAGGACCTGTATGAGAGCGCGGACCTGGAGGGCTGCTTCGTGATTTTGGAGGACGTGGAGCGCTCCGGCGTGAACGTGCTGTCGGTGCTCAGCTACGTCAACAACCTTACGGAGCAGGACCACAACCGCGTCATGCTCGTGACGAACGAGGACGACCTGATCCGGCTGGAATCCCCCGCGCCTGCGAAGGCCCCGGCCGGCGACGACCCTGCCGCGCCCGTAAAGCCCGTCTATACGAAGGAAACGCTGCTGTATCTGCGCACGAAGGAAAAGAGCATCTGCGACACGGTCTATTTCCAGACCAACGTCGTGAACGCGGTGGGCAGCATCCTGACAGGCTTCCCGGAGCTGAAAGCCCTGCCGAACGGGGAGGTCGCGCAGAAGAGCTATGAGATCATGACGAACCTGCAGTGCTATAACATGCGCTCCTTCATCGCGGCGTGCCAGAAGATGGCGGATATCGTCGTGCTTCTCCCCTATATGATAGAGACTGATTTCCTCAAGACCTGCTTCTACGGCGTGCTCAACTTCCTGCTGCGCGTCAACGCGGGCGAGCAGATCGCGTGGGACGGCTTCGAGCATTACTCCTTCGAGCTCGGCAGCGCGGACTATCCGCTGTTCCGCTTCTGCTACGATTTCATCATGGACCATTCCTTCACCGAGGAGGAGGCGGAGGAGGGCCGCAGGCACTTCGGGATCCTCCTCTCCTACGACCGCAACGGCCTCAGCGGGGACCCGGAGCTGGCGTATCTGTATAAGTTCGAGCGGTATCCGGAAAAGACCGTGCGCGGCGCGGTGGCGGACATCGTGCGCTGGCTGTCCGAAAAAGGCGCGCGGGCCGTCCCCGAATACGGCAGGCTGGCGGTCCAACTTCTCATGATCAAATCCGTGCTGTGTGACGGCAAGGACCCGCTGGCCGATGAAAGAATGACGAATCACATCGAGGAGGCCAAGCGCATCATGCTGAAGAACCTGCGCGCGGCAGGAAACGGGGTCGACGCGGACAGCGTGTTCCGTTACGTCGTGCCCGGGCAGCTCCGGGGCGCGGAAAAAAAGGAATACGAAGCCCTGCGCGCCGAGATGCTCACCGCCCTGCGCCGGCAGGATTCCTTTGTGCCCGGCTTTTATTACGAAAAAACGCAGGTCCCGGATTTTTGCCGCTACGTCAAGAACAATCAGACCCTGTTCGACCAGCGCCGAGGCTTCGCGAAGGATATGGACGCCAAGCGCTTCGCGAAGCTCTTCGTCTCCTGCGATCCCGCCCTGATGGATGAGATCCGGGCGGCGTTCTACAGCCTTTACCGTGTGCTGGACGCGTCGCGCCGCTTCCCGTCCGACCTGCCCGTGCTTGAAAAGCTGCTCACGGAGCTGGAGACGGAACGCGCGGCGAAGGAGGCCGCAGGCGCGCCGCTGGACCGCATCCAGCAACTGCAGTATGACCGCTTCGTCGAAAAGCTGCGCCAGATCTGCGGCAAACTGCGCTGAAACGGAAATATTCCGGCGTTCCCCCGCATAGGATACAGCAAAAGCCGATCCTGCGAGGTGCCGTATGAAATCTGTCAAGCTTGGGAAAAAACCGACCGTGACCCTTGTGATCCTGCTTTTCTGGCTGATCGCGCTGGTCACGGTCCTTCTGTTGACGCTCACAAAAACCGCCGCCGCGCCCTCCGGCGCGCGCCCGGTCTATTGCGTGGAGCGGTCCGACCGCAAGGTCGCCCTGACCTTCAACGCGGCGTGGGACGATTCCACCACCGACGCGGTGCTTTCGACCCTGGAGCGGTACCGTGTGAAGGCGACCTTCTTTTTCGTCGGCACGTTCGCCGAGCGGTACCCCGAAACGGTGGTGAAGATCCACAACGCCGGGCACGAGGTCGGCAACCACTCTATGACGCACAGGGACCCCACCGCCGCGGACTCCGAAACCCTGCTGCGCGAGATCGACGCGTGCAGCGAAACGCTGCAGTCTCTCACCGGCGTGCGCCCCGCGCTCTACCGCGCCCCGTCCGGCGCGTGGAACGCCGAAACGGTGGAAACCGCCGCCGCCTGCGGCATGACCGCGATCCAGTGGTCGGCGGACAGCGTGGACTGGAAGGACCCTTCCCCCGCCGAGCTGGAACGGCGCGTGCTGGAAAAAACCACGCCGGGCGGGATCCTGCTGTTCCACCTCGGCAAGGAAAACACGGCGGAGGCGCTGCCCGGGATCCTTGATAAGCTCCTTGCGGACGGCTACGAGTGCGTCACGGTCTCCGAGCTGCTGCTGCCGGGCGGCAGCGTGGACCCGGAAGGCGTTCTGCGCCCCGCGCCAGCGGGAAATGCGCCGAACACCTGAAAAAGCGCCGCAGCCTGTTGTATTTCGTCGCCGTTCGTGGTAGAATGTAAAAACAAGGAAGTCGCTCCGCGCAGCCGCGCCGGGGCAACGTCTGATTTCGCAGAGTTGAAATGGAGAACACACACATGACATTGAAAGAAACAGCCGTCGGAAAAAGCGCCGTCGTCACGGCGGTCGGCGGCAGCGGCGCGCTGCGCCAGCATTTTTTGGATATGGGGCTGATCCCGGGCGTGCGCGTCACGGTGGTCAAATACGCCCCGATGGGCGACCCGGTGGAGCTGCTGCTGCACGGCTATAAGCTCACGCTGCGCCTTGCGGAGGCGGAGCAGATCGAGGTGACGCCCGCGCCGGACGAGGACCCGCGGACGGCTGAAAAGGCAAAATCAAAAGAAAAAACGCCGCACCCCGGCCTTGGCGAGGGCGGCAAATTCCATCCGAAGGGCAGCGGCGACCCGCTGCCGGAGGGCACCCGTCTGACGTTCGCGCTGGTGGGGAACCAGAACTGCGGCAAAACCACGCTGTTCAACCAGCTTACCGGCTCGAACCGGCACGTGGGGAACTTCCCGGGTGTCACGGTGGACCGCAAGGACGGCCCCATCCGGGGGCACGCGGACACCTCCGTCACGGACCTGCCGGGCATCTATTCCATGTCGCCCTACAGCAGCGAGGAGATCGTTTCGCGCAATTTCGTGCTGGACGAGCACCCGACCGGGATCATCAACATCGTGGACGCCACGAACGTGGAGCGTAATCTCTATCTCACCATGCAGCTTCTGGAGATGGGCGTGCCGATGGTGGTGGCGCTGAATATGATGGACGAGATCTCCGCCAACGGCGGCAGCGTGGACGTGAACGCGATGGAGGCCATGCTCGGCGTGCCGGTCATCCCGATCTCGGCGGCGAAGAACGAGGGCGTGAGCGAGCTGGTGGACCACGCCATCCACGTGGCGAAATACCGCGAAAAGCCCGCCCGGCAGGATTTCTGCGACGAGACCGACCACGGCGGCGCCGTGCACCGCTGCCTGCACGGCATCGGGCACCTGATCGAGGACCACGCCCTGCGCGCGGGGCTGCCGGTCCGCTTCGCCACCGCCAAGGTCGTGGAGGGGGACCCCCTGATCCTGGAGCAGCTTCGGCTGGATCAGAACGAGCTCGATATGGTGGAGCACATCATCCTGCAGATGGAAAAGGAGCGCGGGCTGGACCGCAGCGCCGCCATGGCGGATATGCGCTTCGCGTTTATCCAAAAGGTCTGCGACCGCACGGTGGTCCGTCCCCGGAAAAGCCGCGAGCGGCTGCGCAGCGAAAGGCTGGACCGCATCCTCACGGGCAGGTTCACGTCCATTCCGGTGTTCATCGCCATCATGGGCCTGATCTTCTGGCTCACCTTCAACGTGATCGGCGCGGGACTCCAGTCCTTGCTGGAGCAGGGCGTCGACGCCCTCGGCGCGTGGGCGGATTCCGCCATGACCGCCGCAAATGTGAACGAAACGATCCACGGCCTCGTCGTGAACGGCGTTATCGCCGGCGTCGGCAGCGTGCTCAGCTTTTTGCCCATCATCGTGACCCTGTTTTTCTTCCTGTCCATTCTGGAGGACAGCGGCTATATCGCCCGCGTCGCGTTCGTCATGGACAAGCTCCTGCGGCGGATCGGGTTGTCGGGGCGCAGCATCGTGCCCATGCTCATCGGCTTCGGCTGCACGGTGCCCGCCGTTATGTCCACCCGCACCCTGCCCAGCGAACGGGACCGCAAAATGACCATCCTGCTCACCCCCTTCATGAGCTGCACCGCGAAGCTGCCGATCTACGCCTTCTTTGTGGACCGCTTCTTTTCGGACTACAAGGCGCTCATCATGGTGGGGCTTTACGTGCTCGGCATCGTCGTCGGCGTTCTGGTCGCCCTGCTGTTCAAGGGGACGCTGTTCCGGGGCGAGCCCGCGCCCTTCGTGATGGAGCTGCCGGACTACCGTCTGCCCGGCGCCAAAAACGTGGCGAGGCTGCTGTGGGAAAAGGCGAAGGACTTTCTGCAGCGCGCCTTCTCCATCATCCTCATCGCCACCGTCGTCGTGTGGCTGCTGCAGAATTTCGATCTCAAGCTGAATCCCGTTTCCGATCCCGGCGACAGCGTCCTTGCCATGATCGCGGGCTTTCTGGAGCCCGTCATGCGCCCGATGGGGCTGGGGGACTGGCGCATCTGCGTCTCCCTCATCAGCGGCTTCATGGCGAAGGAGAGCGTGGTCGCCACGTTCGAGATTTTGTTCGGCGAAACCGTCGCCTCTGCGCTCACGCCCCTGTCGGCGCTGTGCATGCTGGTGTTTTCGCTGCTGTATACGCCCTGCGTCGCGGCGGTCGCCTCCATCCGGCGGGAGCTGGGGCGCAAATGGGCGGCCGGCGTGGTGGTCTGGCAGTGCGCCGTGGCGTGGGTCGCGGCGTCGCTGGTCCACCTGATCGGAATTCTTGCGGGGGCAGCCTGATATGAACGGCGCCGACGTGATCCTGCTCCTTCTGCTTGCGGCCGTGCTTGCCGCGGCGGTGTTTTCCCTCGTCCGGCGCAAAAAGCGCGGGTCCTCCTGCTGCGGCTCTTCCTGCTGCGGGGACTGCGGAAGCTGCGCCGGGTGCGCCTCGCCGCGCAGGAAAGACAGGGAATCCAAAGAATAAACGGAATAAAAATGAGGCGATCCCATGACCAATTTTGATTTTCTGCTGAAGGACCGGCAGTTCTCCTCCTTCGCGCCGATCGCGGTCAAGGCGGAGCATCTGCTGCATATCGACACGGAATCGTCGGTGCTGGCGTGCCGCCGCGCAATGGAATTCGCCGTCAAATGGATGTATTCCGTGGACGACGCACTGGACGAGCCGGATTCCGACTCCCTGTCCGTTCTCATGAGCGAACACGACTTCAAGGAGCTGGTGGACGACGACGTTTACCGGCGCATGGAATATATCCGCAAGCTCGGCAACAGCGCCGCGCACGCCAGCGGACGCAGTGTAAGCCTTGCGGAGGGGACGCTGTGCCTGCAGAACCTGTATTACTTCATGGATTTCGTCGCCTGCTGCTATCAGAAGGGCTACCGCGAAACGCCCTTTGACCCGAAGCTGCTGGAGCTCACCGCCGCCGAGGCGCTGTCCTTTGTGACCGAGGGGCAGGAGGAGCTGACGCGGCTGCTCAGCGAGAACCGCGCCCTGAAGGCGGAATTGACCGCGCGGCGCGAGCAGCGCCAGCAGAGCTACGTCCCGAAGCCCTTGTCGGACGCGGACGCCGAAGCGCGGCGGCTGTATCTGGATATGATGCTGGAGGACGCGGGCTGGCGTCTTGGGGAGGACGCCTTGAAAAACGTGCCGCTGCCCGGCGGGCTGACAGCGGATACCGTGCTTTATGACGGGCAGGGCAGACCGCTTGCCCTGCTGCAGACCTTTGAAACGGACGACACGCGCGCGGCCTCCGCCGAAACCGCCCGGCGGCTGGCGGATACGCTGCAAAAACAAAGCGGGCTGCTGCCCGCCGTCTTCCTGTCCGACGGCCTCGGCGCGTTTTTGCTCCCGCAAACGGGGGAGCCGCGTCCCGTCAGCGGGATCTACTCGAAGGAGGATCTGACCCGTCGGCACGCGACCTCGCGCCAGCCTGTCGCCGCGCCCGCGAACGCCATTGCGGACCGGCCCTATCAGGTCGCGGCGGTGGAGCGCCTGAACGCCGCGTTCGCGGCTGGCGCGCGCCGTCAGCTTCTGGTCATGGCGGCAGGCGCGGGCAAGACCCGCACGGTCGTCTCCCTGTGCGAAACGCTGCTGCGGCAGGGCAGGGCGGGCAGGATCCTGTATCTTGCGGACAGGCCCTCCCTTGTGGCGCAGGCGGTGCGCGTGTTCGGGCGGCTGCTGCCGGGGCTTCCGGTCGCGGAGCTGGGGCAGGGCGGTCTGCCCGATCCCGGGATCGTGTTTTCGACCTATGAAACGCTGGACGCTTCCATTGACGAGCTGCGCGTCGGCGGACGGCGCGTGCTCACGCCCGGGCGCTTCGATCTGGTGATCTGCGACGAGGCCCGCTCCGCGGCGGGCGCGGGCAGCCGCGACTGCGCGCAGTATTTTGACGCCTGTCTTTTGGGCCTCACCGGCACGCCCGCGTCGGAGCTGGACGCCGCGACGCTGTCGGTCTTCACGCCGGACGGCAAGCCTGCCTTCGTCTATTCCGAGGAAGAGGCGGTGCGCGACGGCTATCTTGTGCCGGCCGTGCAGACGCCCGTCAGCCTGCCCGTCGAATTGCCGGAGGGGGACGCGCTGCGCGAGACCCTGTGCCGCGAGGACGTGATCGAGGCGGCGCTTTCGGCGGTCTTCAGCCGCGGTTTGACCGTGAACGGCGGCAGGACGCTCGGCAAGACCATTCTGTTCGCCGAGGACCGCCGTCACGCGCAGCGTATTGAGGAGGTCTTCCGTGAAAAATACCCGCGCCGGGCGGGGGAGCTGCTCTGTATCGACGGGCAGACCCGGAAGGCGTTGGACGCGCTGGACGCGTTTGCAGATCCCCTCCGGGACCCGCGCGTCGCCGTTTCCGCCGGGACGCTGGATAACGGCGCGGACATCCCGGGCGTGGTGAACCTTGCGTTCCTCTGCCGCGTGACGGATCGGGGGACCTTCCGGCAGATGCTCGGGCGCGGCACGCGTCCCTGCCCGGGGCTTATGGACGGCGCGGACAAGGACCGGTACCTCGCGCTGGATTTCTGCGGCAATTTCGCAGCGCTCAGCCCTGCTTCCCCCACCGCCTTTTCACCCGCCGCGCTCACCGGCGCGCGTTTCAGACAGCAGCTCGCGCTGGTCGCCCTGCTGGGCGAGCACCCGGCGGACGCAAGGCTTGCGGCGTTCCGCAAAAGCCTGATCGCAACGCTGACCGCCGCGCTGGCCGCCCTGCCGAAGGAGAGCTTCGCGGTGCGCCGCCACCTGCGGGACGTGACCCGCTATGCGGACGCGAAGGCCTATGCGGGGCTGACCCGCGCGGAAGCCCGGCGCGTGGGGACGGAGCTTGCCGCCCTGCCGCAGCCGGAGGCGGCGCTGCCCCTGCGCTTTGACGTGCTGGTCTTCGACCTGCAGATCGCCCGTCTGACGGGGCGGGACGCCGCCGCTGCCGAAAACGATCTCGCTTCGATCGCAAAGGCGCTGCTCGGGCAGAAAACGCAAACGGCGTCCCTTTCCGGGATCCTCGAAAAGCTCGCCTATACCGGGCTGCCCGCCGCCGCGGGCGTCGTGGAGCTGGAGGCCATCCGCCGCGCCCTGCGGCAGAGCGTCGCCTCGCTCCCGGAGGGGGAACGCCTCTTCACCGCGCCGCCGCTCGGACAGGTGGAATGATGGATAAAAAAACGGAGCCGGGATTCGTCCCGGCTCCTGTCCTGTCCGTTTATTGCAGAGTCTCCGCGAACGCCAGAATCTCCTGCGCGGTCGTTTCCTGCTGCTCTTCGGGGGTGATCGTCGCGTTGCCGTTGCCGGTGACGACGTGCGGCCCCGCGTTCGTAATGACGAGCATGGCGATCTTGGTGCCGCCCTGCATGGTTTCGTATGTCATGTACCAACCGTCGCCCGACATGTGCGCGATGTCCTCTCCGTCTATCTCGATGTTGAGCGGCATGAAGGACGTCGCCGCAGTGTGCCCGCTCACCGCTGCTGTCCAGAGCTTGTCGCCGCTTTCAAACGAGGCGTCCGCCTTTTCGGCCCATTCATAGTCGGCGGAGGGAACCCAGAGCCAGACGCGTCCGTCGCCGTTGGGCTTGACCACGTCCTTCACTTCACCTTCTACGCGCTGACGGTAGATCGTCTTGCTGCTGCCGCCCTCGCCGGCGAACAGCATCCTCACGCTGTACACGGGTTTGCCCGTCGCAAACGAATAGAATCTTGCGCTTTTCCCTTTGTTGTTGTTGAAACCGTTCCCGTCGGTCAAACCGTGGCCGGGCCGGATGTTCGAGAACCAGTTGTCGTAAGTCTCCACGAATATGTTGCCGCAGTCATCCGGATCGTCGCCGGAGCGCAAACCGATGTCCGCCGCGCCGTTGCCGCCTGTCACGTCCAACGCGCCCCTTGCCTTGATCCTGATGTCGCAGTCTCTCGCCGAGGATCCGGATGGGGGTTTCACGTAGATCGCCGGCCGGCCGCTGGAGCCCGTAAGACTGCAATGTGCGCCTTCCTCGACCTCAAGGGTGGCATGCGAGACCGAATCGCCCTTGACGACAGAGATGGGAACATAGTTCGCGTGCGTACCGGGGGACATTTCGAGCTGGTCGGAAATCTTGATAGTGCAGCTCGTCTTTACCTCGATCTGCGCAAAGCCGTCCGCGTCGCATCCGTGTATCTCGTACGTCTTGCCGTAGCCGGTGATGGTTATCTTGCCGGCGTGCGCGTTGTACGACCAGCCGTCGCCGCTTGTATCCGTGCCGTCCACGACCCTGTCGCCGTTTATCCACAACGTGACGTACGAGAGGTCTTCGCTGGTGCGCTCCCACTTGGGATAGAGCGTCAGGTCGCCGGCGTGAGTCCAGACACCCACGACAGGGCTGCCGTCCGCTTCGTAGTACTTCGTTCCGCTG
>CACZGD010000044.1 GCA_902780565.1 Oscillospiraceae bacterium | reverse complement strand
TTTTATTGCTTTCTTATTTTTGATCGATCGAAAATCACCTGTTTATGCCATTCTTGACACGTAAAAAAGCGCACCCACGAAGGATGCGCTGATAAATCTGCGTGCAGAATCAGAATACCTGATCGAAAAGGACTTCTCCGCCCTTGGTCTGAAAGACGACCTCGATCTTCAGATCATCGGCGGAAACGACAGAGCCAATAGCCTGTTTCATTTCGCCTGTGGATTCCGCAATCTCCTGAACGTCCTGCTTCGCAAGCTGCTCCTTCAACGCGGCGACCTCGATCGCGCTGAAGTTCTGCTGGAGGATATAGGTCGCCACAAGCGTATCGGTCCCCTTGACGGAGAATTCCATTTTGGCGGCCTCGTCCTCGGGAACGAGATCGCTGAGCATATCGGAATCGATCAGCTCCTGCAGCGTCATGCCGTTATCGTATCGTGAAGAGGCAACTGTGCTATCTATGGATGTCCATATACTAGGTTCAGTTCCTGTCAAGCCGGAATCCACGTCCGTGCTCTCGGTGGCGTTTTCCGAAACAGACGAGCCCGGCGTCTTGACGTCGCCGCTGGAGCCAGAGCCGAACAGTACGCCCACGATAACTCCGATCAACGCCAGCCCGGCGACGGCGCCGCCGATGATCGCGATCAGCTTTTTGCCGGAGCCGGAGCTCTGCGGCTTTGCGACAGGCTCATCGACATACATGGGCTGCACGGGCGGTAGGACTTGCTCCGTCGGCTGCGCAGGGACGATGTCTGCGCCCGACGCTTCTGTCGGCGCGTTCCGCGCGGGAGTCTGCGGAAAAACGGAAGGCGGCGGGAAGCCAGATGGCGCCCCATATGGCTGCCTGGTCCCCTGCGTCTGCGCGTCGTAGGGATTCGCGGCGTACCCCAGGTAGGAGGCTTCCGGACGCATGACTTTTCTGAGACCCCGGATCACATCCGTCATGAAGCCGATCTTGCTCATATCCTGCGCTTGTAGATGAGAAAATTCCTCCGGCAAGTCATAAGCATCCATATTTTTGTAGCAGGGGATCAACAGCTTCGAGCGATCCGTCTTCATCAGCTTCAGGAAGCGGCTCCACTCGTTGCGGACCCAGACGGAGTTGAAATATTCCGGCGTGGAGCCGATCACCAGCATGACCCGCGCGGAGTGCAGGGCAGCGAAAATATACGGTTCATACGCCTGCCCCAACTTATCCTCAAGCGTGACGGCAGCGTAAAAAACCTTGAATCCTTCGTTCGTGAGCTGATAATAGATATCGTTTGCGACCACGGAATCCCGCGTGCGGCAACCGGCGTCGTCCGTCTCCTTATAGCAAAGAAACACATCGAACGGCTGCTCATTGCGCACGATGTCCATGATCCCGCGCTGCAGAGCGTCGATCTCGCCCGCCTGCTGCATATACACCGCCCTGGAGGAGGGATCCGCGTGCTCCAACGCCGCGCGATAATCCGGATCCGCAGAGATCGCCTCATAGGACGCGCGGTGACAGGTGGGGACCTTGCGTCCCGTGCCCGGATCGTCTACGTACTCGATGCCGTATTTACTTAGGCACAGGCCCCAATACCCTTCTGCGTCTTCCGGGTAATCCGTAACAAGCTTTTCGTAAACCGACGACGCTTTATCGAACTCACAGTGCAGACGCAACATATTCGCCCGATTAAACAGGGACGTCTTGCGTTCATCGCTACCGGAGAAAACGGTCTGCACCGTCCCGCAGTAAACGCAGGTCGCGAGCTGCTGATATGGGGAGGGGATCAGATCCCCGCCGCACATTTTGCATTTGAGTAACGCCATTTTATCGCTCCCTTCAGAAGACTGCCTTTTTATTGTAACAGATGCGCACAGAAATTGCAAGATGCAATCAAAAGCGGTTGATGTACAAGTTCTGTACAATCCTGTTTTTCCAAACATATTCGGATGTCCAACCATGAAGCGCCTGATTTTTTACAGATTTATGGTTTACAACCGGGGCGGAACATGATAAAATAACAATAAGAATGTCCACATGGGAGGGAACCGCATGCAGATCCCGAAAAAAGCAGATAAAGTGATCGGCAAGGTCGTGAATCTTGTCACGTCCTCCGTTTCGCAGACCTCAACGAAACGAAACAAAACGAAATACCCGGAGATCGAGGGCATGAAGGAGGCCTGCCGCAAGGCCGCGGCGGACAGCTTCGTGCTGCTGAAAAACGACGGCGGCGTGCTGCCGCTGCTGGAGGATGAAACCGTCGCTTTCTTCGGGCGGGTGCAGTACGATACCTTTTTTGTCGGCTACGGCTCCGGCGGCGACGTGAACGCCCACTATACCGTGAGCATCAACAAGGGGATCAAAAACTGCGGCAGGATCCGCTGGAACGAGGCGCTGGACGAGACCTATCGCCTTTGGGTCAAAAAGAACCCCGTCGATAACGGCTATTGGGGGCACTGGCCCATGGGCTACGACGAAATGCACGTAAACGAGGCGATCGTGAAACGCGCCGCCTTTGAAAGCGCAAAGGCTGTGGTCTTCCTCGGCAGAGCCGCGGGCGAGGACCGCGAAAACACACTGGAAAAGGGCAGCTACTACCTGACGGACGAAGAGGAAAACATGCTGCGTCTCGTGCGCAAATACTTTGACCGCGTCGCGGTCGTGCTGAACGTCGGCAATATCATTGACCTTTCATGGGTCGAAACACTGTCGATCCCCGCCGTGGGGATCTGCTGGCAGGGCGGCATGGAAACCGGCAACGCCGTGGCGGATATCCTGTGCGGCAAGGTCTCCCCGTCCGGCCACCTGACCGATACGATCGCGCGGAAATACGAGGACTATCCTTCGTCCGACAATTTCGGCAATAAAGAGAAAAACCACTACGAAGAGGATATCTTCGTCGGGTACCGCTATTTCGAGACCTTCGCGCCGGAAACGGTGCTGTTCCCCTTCGGTCACGGGCTCTCCTATACGACCTTTTCGGCGGAGGCCCTGCGCGTGCGGGAGGAGGACGGGCGTTTCCTTATTTCCGGCGAGGTCGTGAACACCGGCGGCGTCCCCGGCAGCCAGGTCGTGCAGATCTACGTGGGCGCGGCCGATACCGTGCTGCCCGTTCCGGCAAAAACGCTGGTCGGCTTCCGGAAGACCAAGGTCCTTGCCCCGGGCGAGCGCGAGGCGTTCGAGATCCCGGTCGCGTCCTACGACCTCGCAGTGTTCGACGATTCCGGCAAGACCGGGCACAAGAACGCGTGGCTGCTGCAAAAGGGCGGCTATACCTTCTTCGTCGGCTTCAGCGTGCGCGACGCGCAGGCTGTCCCGGGCTTTGTAAGGACCGAACACACGGTGCTTGCGCAGGTGTCGCAGGTCGGCGCGCCGCCGCTTGGCGAACGCATGATGCGCCTGACGCCGCTGGTCGCGAAAAACGGCGTGCATAAAGCCTATGAGCCTTCGCCCGTCAACGAGACCGACCTGCGGGCGGACATCCTGAAAAACCTGCCTGCGACGGTCACGGGCAACGGGGACCCGACCTCCACGCTATACGACGTCAAGGCCGGGCAGATCACGCTGGACGACTTTGTTTCCTCCCTGTCCCTGGAAGAACTGGAGGCGCTGACGCGCGGCGACTACGTGATGAACTCCCCCCTCGGCGCGACCGGGAACGCGGGCGTGTTCGGCGGCGTGCTGGAAAGCCTGCGAGCCCGCGGCGTGCTGCCCGTCACCACTACGGACGGGCCCTCCGGCATCCGGCTGGCGGCGTCCTCTTCCCTGCTGCCGAACGGCACGGCGCTGGCCTCGACCTTCGATCCCGCGCTGGTCACGTCCCTGTATGAAAAGCTGGGACAGGAAATGAAGGACCGCGGTTCCGACGTGCTGCTCGCGCCAGGCATGAACATCCACCGCAATCCGCTTTGCGGCAGGAACTTTGAATATTTTTCCGAGGATCCCCTTGTAACGGGCAAAAGCGCTGCCGCCGTGGTAACGGGCCTGCAGAACGCGGGCGTTTCGGGCTGCCCGAAGCATTTTGCGCTGAACAATCAGGAGGTCAACCGCACGAAGAACAACTCCGTGGTCAGCGCCAGAGCGCTGCGCGAGATCTACCTGAAGGGCTTTGAGATCTGCGTGAAGGAAGCCTCCCCCAAGGTGCTGATGACCTCCTATAACAAGATCAACGGCGTTTGGGGACATTATAACTACGAGCTCGTCAGCAAGATCCTGCGCGGCGAGTGGGGCTATCAGGGGCTGGTGATCACCGACTGGTGGATGCAGAAGAGCAGCTCCCCCGAATTCCCCGCCCTGCGCGATCAGGCGTACCGCGTACGCGCGGGCGTGGACGTGCTGATGCCCGGCGGCGAACGCGTCGGCAAAAAAGTCCCGGACGGCACGCTGCTTGAAACGCTGGGGCAGGAGGACGGCATCACGCTCGGCGAGATGCAGGCCACCGCAAAACGTGTGCTCACCTTTATTCTGAACAGTGAGGCTTTTATAAAACCATGGGAGGCAAAGAAAATGAAAGTCATGAGTTTTAATATTCTGTGCGCCGGCTCCGGCGAAAAGGAATGGAAGAAGCGGATTCCGCTGGTCGTGCGCGCGATCCGCAACACGGAGCCGGATCTGTTCGGCGTGCAGGAGGCGCATTTCCATTGGATGAAGGCGCTGACCGATGCGTTCCCGGATTACGCCTACGTGGGCGTGGGCCGCGACGACGGCAAAAAGAAGGGCGAATTCTCGGCGATCTTCTTCCGCAAGGAGCAGTTCAGCGTGCTGGATTCCGGCAATTTCTGGCTCTCCGAAACGCCCGAAAAGCCCAGCAAGGGCTGGGATGCCGCCTGTGTGCGCATCTGCTCCTGGGCAAAGCTGAAGGAGAAGGGCACGGACCGCGAGTTTGTGTTCATGAACACGCATCTGGACCACGTGGGGACCCTTGCCATGCAGAACGGCGCGGAGCTGATCGGGCAGAGGGGCAGCGAGCTTGCGGGCGACCTGCCCGTGATCGTGACCGGCGACTTCAACGTCACGCCGGAGTCCGCCCCCTGCAAGGCGATCAAGGACTGCGGCTTCGTGGACTGCCGCGACGTGGCGGCGGAGACCGACACGGGAACGACCTACCACGGTTATCTCCCGGACGGCGATCCGCAGCAGGCCGTGATCGACTACGTGTTCGTCAAGGGCGACGTGTTCGTGCGCCGTCTGCGCGTGGTGCGCAAGCAGATCGACGGGCTGTATCCCTCCGACCATCACCCGGTCGTCGCCGATCTGGAATTCTGAGCCTCCGAATGAAAAGAAACGGTCCGAAAAAAATCGGGCCGTTTTTTGACCGTTTTCCGTTTTCGTTCGTATTCAGGGTGAAAGGAGTTGACGCCATGAAGAATGGATCCGACCGGCCGGCCGAAGAGATCGAACGCCTTGTAAGTACCTATACGGACACCCTGTACCGGATCTGCCTGACGCGCCTTCGGTCCCCCGCGGACGCCGAGGACGCAGTGCAGGAGACCTTTATGAAGCTGCTGAAAAGACAGCCGCGCTTTCAGAGCCCCGAACACGAAAAGGCCTGGCTCATCCGCGTGGCGCTCAACGTCTGCACCGACCTTGTCCGCGCCCGGCAGCGGCACGCCGAGAGTCCCCTGTCCGATCTTGCCGAGGCGGCGGCACAATCCGACGCGCCGGACGTGATGGAGGCGCTTCTGGAGCTGCCGGAAGCCTACCGCACGGTATTGACGCTCCATTACGTGGAGGGGTATACCACCGGGGAGATCGCGAAGATCATCGGCAAAAGCGCCTCCGCAGTCAAAATGCGGCTGCAAAAAGGCAGAGAGCTGCTCAGAGAGAGCGAATCATGAAAGGAGAACGGTCATGCTTGAACATGAACTCAAAAACGCGGTATCGTCCGTAAAGATGACGCCCGCGAAAAAAGAAGTGCTGGCGCAGGCTCTGCGTCAGCAAACGGAACAGCCGCGGCGCTCGCGTATCCCGCGCGGCTTCGCCCTGGCTGCCGCCTGCGTACTCGTCTTCACGCTCGGCGCCGTCGGCTGGCGGCTTGCGGCGAAAAAGCAGCCGACCGGTTTACCGACGTCGGTCCCGCACAACGAGACCGACGCTGCCGTCCCGTCGAACGGCGCGAGCGCAGCCGATACGGACGCCGCCCTCCAAACCGACGCGGCGAAACAAAATGAAGACCCCGTCTCCGGCGAGGTGGACAGCGCCAACAGTCCCAACACGGTCGCCGAGACGACAGCCCCCGGGAACGATGCGCCTACGGAAATAGGGAACCTATGGAATATCCGGGACCCCAAGGAGCTTGAAAACATCCACTGGCGCACGCTTGTGCGGGGCGAACCGGGAACGGACACCGGCAAATATCCCTGTCCCCTGCCCGGAACGCACGCCTATTCCATCGGGCTCGGCGACGCGCTGCGGGAATACGCCGGGCGGGACGACGTGAACTACTACGTCAGGATCGAGGTCTTCCCGCCGGACGGGCTGCCCGACGCGCCGCAGGCGCAGCAGGCTTATTATGAAACGCTGCGGGAACGTCTTTATGAAACGCTGTCGATCGACGACGTAGGTTTTGAAATCTCCGTCTTCGAGAATCACAACACCGGAGAGGCGGTCGTCACCTTTGGCGCGATGGCCTATCACGCAGAGGTGTTCGACGCCTTCCCGGATCTGCCGGACGTCGGCCTGTTTCTCAGCCTTTACGACGAGATCACCGAAATCAAATGACCCCTGAAAATGCAAGGAGCCGGAGGCAAAACCTCCGGCTCGTTTCATGTGTTCGTGACGGATCATTCCGTGGGGGTAAAGGTCCAGGGCAGGCTTTCCGCCCAGGCGAAGGGACGCTCCGCGGCAAGCGCGGCCTGCGCATCCGGGTCTGCGTATTTCTCATCCACGGGCAGCTCGAAGATCGCCAGCGGCGCGCGGGCTTTCTCCGTGAAATATGGGACGCCGTTTTCGTCAAGGCCGATCTCCTCCGCCGAATAGATCATGCTGCCGTAGACCGCAAGGCTCAGGCCTTTGTCTGCAAAGCACAGGAAATCGGTGATATCGACGAAAAGATACAGCACGTTTTCCTCCACGTATTCCGCGGGAACGCCGGTCTCGCGCTCCAGGGACATCTGCCCGTAGGTGTTGATATTCGGCTTCACACCGTGGATCAGGGGCGCAGCGCCGATAATGTGGATCGTCTTCTCGTCCTCTCCCTCTCCATAGCCGTAAACCATACCGCCGTCGTCACGGGTGACGGTCACGACTGCGTAGGCGCCGCTCACGTCCCCTTCCAGATGCTCGCCGTCGATCGAAATATTGCGATACCGGCTCGCATCCATAATGCCTTCCAGCGTCAGGGTATAGCCGTCGACGTTCACGGTTTTGTTCGCGACGACGATATCGCCGTCCTGCGCCTCTTCTTCATTAACGACGCGCCTGAAGTTATCGGACAGCTTCAGGTTGAGCGCTTCGTTGACCTTCCCGTAATCGACGGGCAGCCGGAAGATCCTTGCCGCCGCAACGCCCGTGGCGGTCAGCACGACCAGGATCGCCGCAACGAGGATCGCGATAAATCGTTTTTTGTTTCTGATGGGTTTCATGTTGCTTTCTCCTTTCCGTTCGGTCTGACGCAGAAGCCGCTCGGCAAGGAGCCGGGTCCGGTCGTCGTCGACGGATACGTCCACGCCGGCCGCAAGCAGCACGTCCAAATCCTCCCCGTCGAGAGACTGCAGCAGGGCTTCGATCTCATGATCAGACATATGCGTCCTCCTCTCCTTCCATGTAATGCCGGAGCTTTTCCTTTGCCTTCAGGCACCGCTTGTTCACGGCGTTTTCGGTCATGCCGAGGCGTTTGCCGATTTCGGCGTAGGACTCGCCGTAATAGTACCGCCGGAAAACGATCGTGGAATCCGGGTGCCCGAGCGCCGCGATCGCCCGCACGAGCCGACGGCGCGTCTCCCCCAAAAGCACCTCGGTCTCCGGCGACGGCAGCGCGTCGGGCAGGACCGCGTCCTCCAGCGGCAGGGGCGTTTTCACCGGATCGCGTTTCCGGCGCAGCGCGTCCGTCGCACGGCGCTTCGACAGCGTGATGATGAACGTGGCAAGCGAGCCCTTTTCAGGCGCGATCGTCTCCCTGCTGCGATACACCTGCAGAAATACGTCGCTGACCAGCTCCTCCACGTCCTCCGGCCGCAGGACCCCGCCGGCAAGACGCAGAATCGTCTTTTCCGACAGCGCCGAAAACGCGGAAATGACCGTTCGGATCCCGCGCTCGGGGTCTGCCCGCAGCAGCTCCAGCATTTCGGTTTGCGTCATGATACATCTCTCTTTCGTGAATTGCAATTCACCCATATATTCGCACAAAAACGGAAAATCTGCCTGCAAACAAAAAAATCCCGCGCGGAGAAAACCCGTGCGGGGAATCATGGATCATTCTGTTGTATCCTGCGGCGCTTCGGCGGTCGCTTCCGCCTGAGTTTCCTGTTCCGCAGTCGTTTCCTCGCCGGAGGCAGCCTCCTCCGAGGCCGGTTCGGACGACGGCTCCGCAGGCGGCGCGGCAGCAGGCGCGACGCCGAGGGCTTCGACCGCCTTCAGGAACTGCGCGTCCAGCGTACGCGACAGGGAATCAAGACGCTTGCGCGCCGATTCGGACAGGGACACCGTCTCGTCCGGCGAGACGCCCACGCCGTGGAAGGATTCGCTTTTATACGGCTTCACGGACGCGACCGGAAGCAGGACCGCATCCGCGCTGTCGAGCCGGAAGACCTCGCGCAGGACGCCGACGCCGGCGGTTTTTTCGCCGACCAGCACCGCAACGCCGAAATCGCGCAGATCGCAGGCAAACAGCTCCGCCGCACCCTTTGTGTTGCGGTCGATCAGCACCGCCACGGGCAGCGTAACGCCCTGTCCGTCAGACGTATACGTGCGGACCGTCTCCCTCGCCTTGTTGACCGCGGAGAACATGGGGGTCGCGGGATCGGCAGCCGCGGGCACGAACAGGTCCAGCGTTTTGGCGCAGCTATCGTACCCATAACTCTCGCAGCCGCGCAAATCCACAATGATCGCAGCGGCTCCCTGTGAAAGCAGGCAGTCCAGCCCTTCTTTTACAAGGGACGGCGTATTCTCGAAGAAGCCGCGGATCCGGAGATAGCCGACGGTCCCCTCGATCGCCTCTTCGATCGCGTCGGCGCGGTAGGTCTTTTCGATCGTGACGACGACGGCTTCGGTCTCATCCGCGCCCTTTACGCGGACCTGCACCGACTGCGGCAGCGTTTCAAGCAGCTTTTTGGTCAGCGCGTCCGCGTTCGCGGCGGTAACAGCCTGCGTATCGACGGCAAGAATGCCGTCCCCGACGCGGATTCCCTGCCGATAGGCGGAGGAAGCGCGGTCTATGGACGTGACGACAAGCGCGGACAGAGACGATTCAAAACGGACCTCGATCCCCGCGCCGTGGTACACGCCGCTTTCCGTCTGCAGGAACCGTTCGTACTCATCCGCCGTCAGGTAACGCGCGTTTTCGTCGCCGAGACCGTCCATATACCCCTTGAGGCCGGAGGTCGTGACGCGGGCGGCTTCGATCTCGCCGAGATACTGCGTGCGCAGCAGCTCATCCAGCTCCGAAAGCACGGAGACCTGCGTCTTTTTCGAGGGCAGGTCGCCGATCAGCGCGTTATAGCGCTTCATAGAAACGCTTACCGTAATCACTACGGTAAGCGCTGCGGTCAATAACATGAGAGCAATGGTATATGCCCACGGGATTTTTTTTGACAAAGGGATTCACCTGTCTTTATTACGGGAGCGAAACGTACGCGCCCGGGTTGACCTTGGAGCCGTTGACGCGGATCTCAAAGTGCAGATGCGGGCCGGTGGAATAGCCGCCGGGGCCGAAGGTGTTGCCGGCATAACCGACCGTCTGCCCCTGCGAAACTGCCTCGCCCTCACCTACGGCGCGGGAATTCATGTGGCCGTACAGAGAAACGACGCCGCCGCCGTGATCGATCATGACGCAGTTGCCGTAGCCGTTGAAGCCGGAGTAGATCACGACGCCGCTCGCCGTCGCGCTGACGGTCTTGCCAAGCGTGCCGCTCCAGCAGCAAAGGTCAACGCCGCCGTGGAAGGTGGAATAATAACCGGAAATATTACGGTATCCGTATCCGGAGGACATATACGCGTCGCCATACTGCAGCGGCGAAATAAAGCCCGAGGACGGTGTAAACGGGATCTGCTGGGACTGCTGGCGCTTTTCCGCCTCCGCGATGATATACGCGATCTCTTCGTCCAACGCTTCCTTCTCCGCCTCAAACTGATCCACGATCGCCTGATAGGCCGCAGAGCTTGCGTCCATCTCCGCGATATAGTTCATGGCGGTATTCATCAGATTCTGGACCTCGTTCTGGCTGCTTTCGATCTCGGAGCGCGTGGCTTCGATCTCGGCTTCTCGCGCGGTCAGCGTGTCGATATCCGTCTGCAGCGCGGCCTGATCGTCCTCACGCTCCTGAATCAGGGCGTTCTGCTCGGCGATCAGCGCGTCGATACGCGCGCTTTTCTCCTTCAGGTCCGCGATGATCGAATCCGCGTGCGTCGCCATGTTGTCCTTGAGCTCCATAGTGACGAGATAGGACATGAAATCCGTGCTGTTGAGCAGCAGCTCCAGATCGGAATCCTTGCCATACATATAGAGATTGCACAAACTGGTCTTCAGGTCCTCCAGCGTGTCCTCCATCTCCTGATGCAGGGCGATCTGCTGGTTCTTATTCTTATTGATCTTGCCTTCGATCTCATCGATCTCGAGCTGCAGCGCGTCGATCTGCTCCTGCAGCGTCTTCTTCTGCGCTTCGAGCTCCGCGATCTTCAGGTTTTGCACGTCGATCTGCCGCTGATAGGCGTCGATCTGCTCCTGCAGCGTCTCAGCGTATGCCTTCTGCTCCGCGATGTTGTCCTGCAGAGCGTCCAGCTTTTCGTTGTTTTCGCGGATCTTTTCGTCAAGCTCCGCCTTTTCATTCCGATAGCCGTCGATTTTCTCCTGCTCGCTGTCCGTCAGATTGGAGGCGACAGCCTCGATCAAACCGGAACTGAACACGACTGTCAGAAGGACCATGAGGCAGGCAAGGATCCGGAACCGTCTGTTAACTGTTCGCATCCACAACACTCCCCTGTTCTCTGAGGTATTTGCCGATGGAGAATATGCTGCCGATACCGGCGGTCACGATGCTCACCGCGACGAAGCCGGCAGCGATCTGCAGCACGTAATCCTTGAATTCCACAAGCTTGCCGTCGAGGATCCCGAAGATCGTCAGCAGCGCGTCGCCCGCGAAATAATAAATGCCATACAGCACGCCGAGCCCGAGCGCGGCGGAAATGAGCCCGATGGTCACGCCCTCGATCAGGAAGGGCCAGCGGATAAAGGAATTCGTGGCGCCGACCGCCTTCATGATGCTGATCTCCTTGCGGCGCGTATACATCGTGATGCGGATCGTGTTCGCGATGATGAACAGCGCGACCAGGAACAGCAGCGCGATGATGCCGAGGCACACGTAGGTCACTGCGGTGCGGATCTTTTCCAGACGCACGGCAAGGTCGGAGTTCTCGCGCACGTGCAGCACGTTTTCGATGCCGCGGATCTTGGAAACGGTCTCGGGGAAGAACTGCATGTCGTCCACCTCGACCTCAAAGGAGACCGGCAGGAAGGACGCGTCCACGTCGTTATCCTCCAGGAACTTCGCGTTTTCGCCGAGGGATTCCTGAATGGAGCCGAAGGCCTCCTCCCTGGAGATTTTTTTCACACTCTTGATATTGCCTACGCTATGCAGTGAGGCTTCGACCGCGTTTTCCTCCTCATCCGTCGCGCGTTTGTTCACGAAGACCATGATCACGTTCTGGGATTCGATGTTTTTGACAAGCGAATCGATGTTCAGATACAGCAGCACCGCGCAGCCGATCATGACGAGACAGGACATGAGCACCGTGACGGAAGCCAGAGACATCAGGCGGTTCGCGCCGATATTTTTAATCCCTTCTCTGGTAAGGTAACGTAAATTTCTGTTTTTCATATGCCATGCCCTCTCAGGAATCCTCGCGGATCTGGCCCGCGTCCAGCCGGAAGCCGTCGATCTCGTCCTCGCTGCCGTAGGTCTTCAGGAAGTCTTCGATCTCGGCGTCCTCCGTCGGGGCGTAGTAATAGCCGCTCGGCGTGTTGATCACGGCTTCGTCCTTCGCGCTCTGCTCCACCTCGGGATGCGCGGTATCGGAGACGACGGAGCCGTTTTTGATCGTGACCACACGCTTGTTGTAATGGCTGATCAGATCCACCTCGTGCGTGACCATGATGATCGTGTTCTTTTTGTTGATGTTGATCTGCTCCAGCAGGTCCACGATATCCTTGGACATCTCGGGGTCGATGTTGCCGGTGGGCTCGTCCGCGATGATGATCTCCGCGTCGTTGACAAGCGCCCGCGCGAGCGCGACGCGCTGCTGCTCGCCGCCCGAAAGCTGGTTCGGATAGCTCTTCGCCTTGGCGGAAAGCCCGACCAGCGTGAGCGCGTAAGCCACGCGGCGGGAGATATCCTTCTGCGAGGCGCCGATCACGTGCATGGCGAACGCGACGTTTTCATACACCGTTTTAGACGGGATCAGGCGGAAATCCTGAAACACGATCCCAAGCTTGCGGCGATAGTACGGGACCTTGCGCGCCTTCATCTTGTTCAGGTTCTGCCCGTCGATGATGACCTCGCCCGCGGTCGGGACCTCCTCGCGCATGATTGTCTTGAGGAACGTGCTCTTACCGGCACCGGACGCGCCGACCACGAACACGAACTCCCCCTTATCGATATGCAGGGTCACGTCGTTCAGGGCCTTCGCCCCGTTATCCTCGTAGACCTTGGATACGTTAATAAAATCGATCATAATGCTATGCGCCGCGCCCGCATCCGACGGGAACGGAAACCTTTCTCAATATTCCGGATGAATTTATTACAAATTGTAACTTTTTTAGCTTAAATATACCTTAATACTTGATCGGAGAGGAATCCAGATACTTTTTGACCATCAGCGCCACCTTGAACACAATGGCGTCGTCGAATTCCCGCAGATCGAGGCCGGTGAGCTTGCGGATCTTTTCAAGACGGTAGACCAGCGTGTTTCTGTGCACGAAGAGCTTTCTGGAGGTCTCGGAGACGTTCAGGTTGTTCTCGAAGAATTTCTGGATCGTGAACAGCGTCTCGTGGTCCAGCGATTCAATGGAGCCGCGCTTGAAAACCTCCTTGAGGAACATCTCGCACAGCGTGGAGGGAAGCTGATAGATCAGACGCGCGATACCGAGGTTCTCGTAGGTCACGATCACCTTTTCGGTATCGAAGACCTTGCCGACCTCCAGCGCGACCTGCGCCTCCTTGAAGGATTTGGCGAGATCCTTGATGCCCTTCACCTGCGTGCCGATACCGGCGATCGCCCGGCTGCCGATCTCGGGATCCAGCGCGGAAATGATGCTGCGCGCCAGCTTTTCGAGATCCTTGACCTCGATATTCGCGCCGATCTCCTTGATCACGGCGATATCCGTTTCGTTGATGTTCACCACGAAATCCTTGTTCTTCTCCGGGAACAGGGACTGGATCATCTCGAACACGGAGATCTCGCAGGGCTCCGCAAGACGGATCAGGAACACCACGCGCACGGCGTCGTTGTTGAAATGCAGCTCGCGCCCCTTGAGATAAATATCGCCGGGCAGGATGTTATCGAGCATTACGTTTTTGATGAAGTTGCCGCGGTCGTATTTCTCGTCGTAGAACTGCTTGATGCTGGACAGTGAAACGGACAGGACGGAGGCGAACTTTTCCGCGTTCGCGTCGGTGCCCTCCACAAATACGGTGAACTCCGGCTGCAGAGGCGAACCGAAGGAACGGTAGGTATAGCCGTTGATGGTCACGGCGGCGTTCACGGCAAACGCGTCCGCGATCCCGGCGGAGAGGACCTCGCCGATGCGCCCGAGCTCGGAGCAGGAGACGATGGTGCCGGTCTCGTCCACAACGCCGATCGTTCTGCCGATCACGTCCTTCATCTGATGTATGACACTTTGGAAAATTCTGTTAGACATGGGGATCTTCCTTTCTCAGCAAAATCGCACATATGCAAAATAGCAAAAATAATCAAATGTATTATACCTATTTTTTTAGCAAATTGCAAGGTCTTTTAGAAAAAACTTACAAAAAATAATCAAATTTTTGTACATTTTATTTCAAAACAAAGCACATACCAAACTTTGGGGAACAGTTCGGTATGTGCAAGTTGACAGATACAATATTTAGTTTTTCGACCGGAGCTTTTGCAGCTCCGCGTCGGAGAGCAGCCGGCAATCCCCGGGGGCAAGCGCCGGGTCCAGCGTCAGCGCGCCAATGGAAACGCGGTGCAGCCGCACGACCGGATTGCCGAAATGCAGGAACATCCGCTTGATCTGATGATAGATCCCCTGCGTGAGTACGATCTCATAGACCGGCAGACCATCGTCCGGCGCGTCGTGCAGGAAGCGCAGGGCGGCGGGCTTCAGCCGGGCGTCCGGCAGGTCCAGCCCCGCTTCGATCTCCCGCTGCTCGTCCCGCGTGACCCGCCTTGTAAGCGTGACGTGATAGGTTTTGGGGACGTGCTTTCCGGGCGCGAGGATCTCATGCGCGAAGGCGCCGTCGTCCGTGAGCAGCACGAAGCCGGTCGTATCCTTATCCAGCCGCCCCGCCGGGAACAGTCCCGGCCGCCGCATGGGCTCCGGCACCAGATCCACGACCGTGACGTCGCCGGGCGAATCCGTGGAGGAGACGACGCCCGACGGTTTATGCAGCATGAGATACAGATGCGCGGCGTACCCGATCCGCGTCCCGTCCAGACAAACGGCGTCCGCCTCCGGGTCGAGCTGCTGCTCGCCCTTTCTGACGGGCTTGCCGTTCAGCGTGACGCGCCCCTCGCGCAGCAGCCGCTTGGCGTCCGCGCGCGACAGATTCAGTTGCGAGGACAGGAATTTATCCATTCTGAGCTTGCTCATAAGCGGTTTCTCCCTGAAAGCCGTGCATGAAGCCGTCGAGCCGCGGACAGCAGATATCGCCGCCGACGACCCTGCCGTCAAAAACGAAGCAGGTCGCGAGGACCGTTTCGTCCGGCGGCGCGCCCGGATAGTTCAGCACGGAAAAAACGAGCTTTTGCAGCGTTTTGCCGCGAAAGGGCCGCAGATCGAAGCCCTGCGCGCGCTGCAGCGCGTTATATGACGTAAAGACCGCGTCCCACGCCGCGGGGATCCGCGTTTCCCCGGACGCGGGCGTTTCGGCGACGCGCCAGCCCTTTTCTGCTAAAAAGGACCGGCAGACGGCCGCCGGGTCCGGTCCCGACGCGGTCAGACAGACACGCGCCGCCCGCGCGGAAAACAGGACCGTCGGCAGGAACAGAGCGGCGCAAAGCAGCCAAAACCGAAAACGCCGTTTGATGCGCAGACTTCTTCCCATGAAAAAACACCTCGCGCAATGGATATGCGAGGCGTTTCGTCATTTGAACCGGGTTCGGCCGATCAGCCGTTCTTTTTCGCGGTCGCGCTCTTGAGCTGCTGGGACGCGATACGGACCTTGTTCAGATTGCGGGAGAAATCCTCGATGCTCTGGGCAAGGATCTCGTCGCTCTCGTTCATGATGGTATCGACGAAGGAGCTGGCGCCGTTCTTGAGATCGGCAGCCCACTGCTGGGCGTTCGCGACGATCTCGTTGGAATTGGCCTTCGCTTTTTCGACCAGCTCGGCGGCCTGACGCTTGGCTTCGTTGATGATCTCCTGCGCGTTGACTTCAGCGTTCTTGGTGATCTCATGCTCTTCGACAAGCTTTCTCGCCTGGATCTCCGCCTGCTTGATCTTCAGTTCGGCGGCGTCGGACGCCTTCGAGAGGATGACCTTGCGTTCCGCGGCGATCTTTCTGGCCTGAATGACTTCATCCGGCATGTTGATGCGGATATCGTTGATGATGGAACGGATCGCTTCCGCGTCGACCTTGACCTTGCCGCCGCCCAGCAGACCGCTTTTGCCCTCTTCAAGCAGGTCCTCGATCTGATTGAGTAAATCTTCTACGCTCATGTTTATCACCTTTCTCTGATTCTTTTAATGATATCGTCTTTTATCGCAGGCGGGACGAAATCGCTGATATCGCCGCCGAAATAACCGATCTCCTTCACCACGCTGGAGCTCAGGAACATATACTCCGTTTCCGTGACGAGGAACACCGTTTCCACGTTCTGCGCGAGCTTTTTATTGGCAAGCGCCTGTTTGAATTCGTCCTCGTAATCGGAGAGGACCCGGAGCCCCTTCACGATGGCGACGGCGCCCTTCCGGACCACGTAATCCGCCAGAAGGCCGTCGGAAAAATCCACCTCCACGTTCGGCAGGTCGCCGATGCTGCGGCGGATGAAATCCACCCGCTCCTCCGCCGTGAACAGCCCGCCGTTTTTGCGGGGATTGATCATGACCAGCACGATCACGCGGTCAAAGAGCTTTGCGGCGCGGGAAATGATATTGAGATGCCCGATCGTGACCGGGTCAAAGCTGCCGGGACAGACTGCCAGTGAGCTCATACCTCATCCACCTCCCCTTCCGGTTTTCTGTAGACCGTGAGGCAGATCGCGGAATACCTGTATACGCGATAGATCCGCAGCGGACCGATCGCCTCCGGCAGCGGCTCCTCCGGGCGTGTTTCCGCGATCACAACCGCGTTTTCGGACAGCACGCGCGGCAGCAGCGCCGCGGCCTTTTCGCAGAAGCCCTGTTCATAGGGCGGGTCGAGAAACACGATATCGAAGGCGTCCGCCGTGTGGGACAGGAAAGAGAACGCATCGGTGCGCAGGACCGTTGACCGGTCCCCGAAGCCGGTGGCGCGCACGTTGGCGCGGACCAGCTCGACCGCCTGCCGGGAGGAATCCGTAAACGTCGCCGAAGCAGCGCCGCGGCTGAGCGCTTCCAGCCCCAACTGCCCGGTGCCGGCAAACAGATCGAGCACGCGCTTTCCGTTCAGCTCAAACTGGATGATGCTGAACAGCGCCTCCTTGACCTTATCCGTCGTCGGTCGGATCTCCATTCCGACGGGCGCCGACAGTTTTCTGCCTCTGGCAGAGCCTGAAACGATCCGCATAGACTTCTCCCGAAAATTTCTCTATACTATTATCCCTGAAAATCGCCGTTTTGTCAACCCTTATTTTTACATACTGCACGATTCGGGCGTTTTTTACACGTTTTTATCCTGCCGGAAATACAAATAAACGCTGTTTGCGGCAGGCTCCGTCATGCCCGGTACGCTCATCAGCTCGTCCGGTTCGGCGCTGCGGATCGCGTCGAGCGTGCGGAAGCGCTCCAGCAGCGCCCGCGCGCGCTTGGGGCCGATCCCCTTGACGGAGGCCAGCGTCGTCTCCAGCGTGTGCTTTTTCTTGAGCGTGTGGTGATAAGTGATCGCGTAGTGGTGGACCTCCTCCTGGATCTGCGAGACCAGCGAGAAGACGGAGCGGTTGTCGTTGATCGTGATCTCCCCGCCGCCGCTCGCGATGGCGCGGGTGCGGTGCTTGCCGTCCTTGACCATGCCGAACAGCGGGACGTCGAAGCCGTATTTCTCAAAGATCGGCCGCACGGCGTTCACCTGCCCGATCCCGCCGTCCAGCAAAATCAGATCGGGCTTTTTCTCGAAGCCCTCCGGGACCTCGTCCGGCGCGCGTTTATATTCCAGAATGCGGCGCTCCAGCACCTCGGCCAGCGAACGGTAGTCGTCCTGCCCCTCAAAGGATTTGATCATGAAGCGCTTATAGCAGCGCTTGAGCGGACGCCCGTTGACGAAGACCACCATGCCCGCGACGTTTTCCTGCCCCGCGGTGTTGGAGATATCGTAGGATTCGATATACGCCGGGAAGTTCTCTAGCCCCAGGATCTCCTGCAGCTCGTGCAATGCGGCGTTCTGTTTATCGTTGAAGGACAGTACGCGCGCCAGCTTTTCGCCCGCGTTTTTCTGCGCGTTTTCGAGCAGGACCCGGGCTTCGCCGGTCTTCGGGACGTAAAGGATCACTTTTTTGCCGTGCTGCTCCGAAAAATAGGATTCCAGAAACGCCTTCTGCGTCAGCTCGCGGTCCAGACAGATCCGATCGGGGTAATCCTCCCCCGCCGCATAGAAATTCGCCAGCAGCTCCACGTATTCCTCCTCCGGGTTCTCGATGCGGTCAAACACGAAGGTCTCGGTATTCGTGAAGGTCCCGTCGCGGAACTGCAGCACGCAGAGGCAGGATTTTTCCCCAAGGGAGGCGATCCCGAACACGTCCTGATTCTGATAGACGTTCGAGACCATGTGCTGCTTCTGCGAGACCTTTTCGATGGCGCGGATGCGGTCGCGCAGCTTCGCGGCCTTTTCAAAATCCAGCGCGTCGCTTGCCGCCTGCATATCGGCGTTGAGCTGCCTGACGTACATGCTTTTGCCGCCCTGAATAAAGCGGACGGCGTCGTCCACGGCGGCGTTATGCTCCTCCCGCGTCACAAGGCCCTTGCAGGCGCCGGAGCAGAGCTTGATATAATAGTTCAGGCACGGACGCGCGTTGCGGTTGATATCCTGCGGGAATTTCTTGAGGCAGTGCGGCAGCATGAAAATATCGTATGCCTGCTTCACCGCCGCGCCGACCGCCTCGCTGCCGGTATAGGGGCCGATATACTTCGCGCCGTCGTCCGCCTTCTGCTTCACGTCGTAAAGCATTTTCCAGTCGTCGTTCGTGACGCGCACGTAGTGATAGCCCTTGTCGTCCTTGAGGAGGATGTTATACTTCGGCTTGTTCTGCTTGATCAGGCTGCACTCCAGCACCAGCGCCTCGAACTCGCTGCCGACGATCACGTAGTCGAAATCGTTCACGTTCGAGACCATGCGGCGGACCTTCGCGGTGTGATTGTTCTGCGAGCCGAAATACTGGCTGACGCGGTTCTTGAGGACCTTCGCCTTGCCGATATAGATGATCTGTCCCCTGGCGTTTTTCATGATATAGACGCCCGGCTCCTCCGGCAGCGCCATGGCTTTTTTTCGCAGCTCCTCCAGCTTCGTCAAAACGTTCGCCTCCTACCCAAAGGAAATCATAACCACCCGTAAAACGGGTGGTATGTACTCGCCCTAGAAGGGCGTACTACTGGCGACCTCTTAAGAGGTACTGAAAGATCCACCAACCGCA
>CACZGD010000043.1 GCA_902780565.1 Oscillospiraceae bacterium | reverse complement strand
GAAGCGCCTGTTCAGCAGGGGGAGGACGTCATCTACAGCCAGCGGGACGGATGGTGGGCTTCCAAGCCCTACTCCAAGGCCCATAAGCGCTCCGTCCAGAAGGCGGGCTGCGCGCTGTTCGCCCTGAGCCATGCCCTGCAGCGGATGGGAATCAGCGGGGACGACGTCCTGCCGGACGTGCTGGCCGCCGCCAATTCCCGGTTCTATATTGAAGGGCGCGGAACCAATAACGAGGGGCTGATCAACAGCGTGGTCAAGCGCGAAGGGCTGCGCTATACGCTCGTGACGGAGCTGGGCTATTTGGAGCTCGGCAACGAGCTCGGCGTGATGATCGCGCCCGGCGAGCTTGCCCCCGAGCTGCTTTGGGGCGGCGTGACCCCGGCGGACAGAAGCTGGACCGGCGACGGCTGGACCTACCCCGCGCTTGCGGATGCGGCGCCCGCGGAGAAGCTGCTCTGCTTCGGCCTGACGAACGACCAGATCGGATACGTGATCCCGGACAACGACGTGCGCTCCTACCTCACCGAGAACGAGGAGATCACGGCGTCCTCCACGCATTCCGCGTCCGCGCTTGCCGACGCGTTCATCGCCCTGACCGACAGCGTGCGATAATCAAAAGAAACCATACGCAGGGGCGGAGAGCCAAACGGTTCTCCGCCCCTGTTTTGATCTTTTTTACGGGTATCGTATCCTGCTTCCCGTCAGACGCCGCTGTTCACGATCGCCGCGTACTGCGCCTCCGGGATCATGGGCGAGCCGATCTCCGTGAGCAGCGCGCCGTCGATAGATCCGGTCTCCGCGTACTGCCGCCCCGCCTGCCGGACAAGGGCCAGGCGCGGGACCGTTACGACCGCGGCCTCGGGCGCGTTGAACATCGGGCTTTCCGGCACGGTCAGGATCGTATGATTCCCCGGAAACATCAGCCGGAATTGCGCGACGGCGGGCTCAAAATTGTGCCTGCTGTTCGGGAAGCCGCAGCCGCAGATCATCAGGTAGCGAAGACGGCTGAAATCCGCCTGCCCGACGTGCTCGTACCGGTCGCCGACCTTTTTCATCGACATGCTCGAGAGCGGCAGCGTGCGGTCCATGAGCGCCTTCAGGGGCGCGGGCATCCCGTAGCAGTACAGGGGAAAGCTGAGGAGCAGCAGGTCGCTTGCGAGGATCTCGTTCAGGATCGCGCGCATATCGTCGTCGTGGATACAGGTCCCGCCGTTTCGCATACAGGCAAAGCAGCCGACGCAGTATTCGATATGCCGGTCGATCACGTGGATGACGCGCGTCTCCTGCGGCGACGCTTCGTTCATGCCGTCCAGAAAGGCGCGGGTGATCTGCAGGGTATCGCTGCGGTCCCGCTTCGGGCTGCCGTTGAGTACAAGGATCTTCATAGGCTTCCTCCGTTTTCTTTTGTTTCGCTTGTCCGGATCCACGCGTCCAGAAAGCGCATCTGCCCCTGCGTGTGGAACCAGTGCTCGCCGCCCGGCATGACCGTCAGAACAGCAGCGTGCGTTTTTGCGAATGCTTCGACCGCCTCCCGGGAGATCAGCGCGTCGTTTTCGCCGTATAAGACGCAGGACGGCGCGTTCCACCGGATCGGATGCGCGAGGACGTAAGAAAGATATGCCCACGACAGCGGTTCCCCGAAGGGCGTCGGGATCACCCCCTCGGCGCGAAGCCGTTCCTCCGTCACGTTTGTCCCCGCCATCCTTTCCCGGATCAGCCGCTCCATATCGACGACCGGGGAAATGAAATAGGCTTTGCGGACGTGCGCATCGATCCCGGCGCAAAGACAGAAGTACGCGCCGACGCTGTTGGCGATCAGGGTCAGCGTTTCATACGTTTTTTTCAGGTCTTTTACGGCGGTACGGATCTCCTCCCCCGCTTCCCACGGGGTATCCGTTTGGTAATCAAGGCCGAAGACGTCGCAGCCCGGAAAAAGCAGCTTATAGTGTTCGCTCTCCTGCGCCGAGCCGCCCTTGCCGTGGACGTACAGGACACAGTCTTTTTTCATGTTACGTCAGCTCCAGACGCATCAGCACCAGTTCCTGCCAGGCGCCGCCGCGGGTTAAAAAGCCCTTGGGGTTTCTGCCGTATTCCCGGAAACCGACGCTTTCATACAGGGAGAGCGCCGCCGCGTTGTCGGCAACGGCTTCCAGTTCCAGCTGGACGTATCCCGCCGCCGTCGCGCATTCGATGCACCCCTTCGTAAGCGCCCTGCCGATCCCGAGCCCCCAGCATTCCTTTAAGATGCTGATGCCAAATTCGGCGCGGTGCTTGATTTTGTCCCGCTGTCCGACCTTGTCGACGCCGGCCGTGCCGACGATTTTGCCGTCCAGTTCGGCGACAATTTCGATCTCATCCGCGGAATCTGCTTTTCCCTGCAGGAACCGCGCTTCCTCCTCGACCGTAAACGTCGTTTCATCAGAAAAAAAAAAAAAAAAATCGGTCTCGGCGTGCGTTCGGATGAATTCGTCCAGCACGGCCTGACTGTCCTCAGCCGACGCGTTTCGGAGAAGACAGGAGCGGCCGTCCTTCAGAACGACTGTTTTTCGGTAAAACATAAGGGTTCCGCTCCTTTCAGCCGAAGATCTGCCCCGGCAGTTTTTGCTTGACCTTGGGCGGGAAGGACTTGTCGAACGCCTCGACGTCCGCGTCGTCCACATAGTACCCGGCGGGAGTCTGATATACGCCGGTCATGCCGTCAAGATACCCCGGGATCAGCTCCTTCGCGAGGAAGAAGGAGTCGTCCGCCCCTTCCAGCAGGTCGTGATAGCGGACGCCGAATTCCCGGGCGAAGGTAAAGCCGCTTTTGCCGTAAAAGCCGATGTTGCCCTCAAACAGTACGGCTCCGAAGCCCATTTCCGCCGCCTTTTCCAACGAATAGTCCAGCAGCTGTTTGCCGTAGCCCTGCCGTTTCCGGTCGTTCACGATGCAGATCGGCCCCATGGTCAGCACCGGGATCACACGGCCGTCGTCGGCGTTTATGATCGTTTTCATAAACATATTCTGCCCGATGAGCCGCCCGTCAAGTTCCATCACGAAGTCCAGTTCCGGGATAAACGCCGGATCTTCTCGCAGAACGTGCAGGACGTAATGCTCGCTGCACCCGGGACGGTAGACGTTCCAAAACGATTCCCGTACAAGCGTCTCGACGGCGCCGTAGTCCTCTTTCGTTTCCAATCGGAACGTTATCTCTTTCTTATCCATTTTATCTCCTTTTTTCATCAAAATAATCCTTCGTACGACCCATTTTCCGAACCGCCGAAAACCGGCGAGGCGTCATACCGGCGTACCGACTTCGATCAGATTCCCGTCGGGGTCGTAGAACCTGACGACCTTCTGTCCCCAGCTGTGCGTCATCAGGCGGTTCACGTATTCGGTTTCGGGATAAAGGGTCTCCAGACGTTTCACAAAGCCCTCTATGTCCGCCTCCTCAAAGTATAATTCGGACAGGTTGCTTTTCGGGATCACGTCTTTTCCCGTGAACGTTTCCCAATACCGCGCCTCCTGCAGATAGATGCGATCGGTCAGCTCCATATTCCCGTCGTTATCCCGCTTGAGCCTCAGCCCGAACATATCCTGATAGAACCGCAGCGCCCTGCGGCAATCCTTGACTACGATCAGCGTTCCCTTGTATTTCATCCCCGACTCACCTTCTCCGATAAGCGATCAGCTCCGGCGCGGCGCCGTCCACGCTGTAGCTGCAGATCAGAATGAAGGTCGTATCCGCAACGACGCCGTAACAGATCCCGCGATCGGCGAATTCGATCTGCGCGCCGAGATAGATCCTTTTGTCGTCCAGCAGCTTTTCCGTTCTGCCGTTCGGCAGCGGATACGACAGATTTACGAACGCGCCCGGAAGCTCGCAAAGGGCGTCCGCCGCCGGAAGGTCGTTCGACCGTAAAAGGGCGTTGACTTCCTCCAGCAGGATCTGTTTGAATTCCCGATACTTTTCCATCCCGCCGAGCTTGATATATTCCGCCGCGACGCAGGCGCCGCCGAAGGGACGCCCGCACGTCGCCTTACAGCCCCGGCAGCCCTCCTTGAACGTACATCCGGCGCAGTCCGCGCCGCAGATCGATTCCATATTCTTTGTCATAAAACCGTCTCCCTTTTTTCAATCTTCAGCGCCCGCTTGAGCAGTTACCGATCCTAACCTTTCCACCCGGGAAAAAGCCGCCTGACACCAGACGAACAGAGTGGAAAACGCCTGACTGAAATCAAATCCGTCCGGCAGTTCTCCCAACTCCAGAACCGGTCTGTCTTCCGCAGAAACGGCCTCCTTCAGCTCCTTTTTGGTGAGGGGAAAGCAGCCGCTCTCCAGATAGTGCAGATTCTGCATCAGGAAAAACGCGCGCTTGCAGGCGCCGCGAAACCCCGCGAGATTCTTCTCTCTGCTTCTATGGATATAGCGATGACAGATTTCGTGATACAGGTTCCCGAGGCTCAGTCTGACGTAGTTGATCTCATCCTCCCGTGTCGCGGGCGCCAGATAATCCGTCAGCGTGCCGAAAAAATCCTTCGTCGTATGGCGCAGTTGGCAGCTTTCGAGGGGATTCCAGCGAAGCAGCTCCTCTTTCCCGCAGATGAACCCGCAGGATTTTTCATACGAGCCGAGCTTTTTCAGGATCTCCCGATACCGATCCATGTCCCGGACGGTCAACCTGTCCAGAACCACCATCACGTCAATATCGCTGTTTTCGTCGGCTTCCCCGCGCAGATAACTGCCCTGCAGACCGACGTACAGCAGCCTTTCGCCAAACGAAGCGCGGCAGTTTTCGATCAGGTTTTTCAGATAAACGTCCGGATCAATCATTGTTTTTCACTCCATAAACACGGATAAAATGCCGACTGAACGCCTCGATTTTTGTCAGCGCCGCGTCGGTTTTTTCCGGCTCGCGGTCGCAGAGCCGGATGAGCGCGGAAATGGGCGACGTGTAGGCGAACGCCAGCATTGCGGGATCGTCCCTTTGGATCAGCCCCCTGTCCATCATGCCGGAAAAAACGGGGGTAAACAGTTCGGTAAGGCCGGTCAGAAAGTGCTTTGTCGCGAGTTCCCTTGCGCGTGTATCCCGGAACTGCTCGATGGAAAGCACCTTTCGGGTCTTGATGATCTTTTCGTCCCGGATCGTGAATTCCGCCATGTTCATTGTCATTTGAACAAGCCCCTCCAAGGAGTCCGGCACAGGCGGCAGGTGCGACGCGGAGCCGAAGCGCGCCCCGTAATAGGCGATCATTTCGTCGAGCAGCGCGTTCCAGATCTCTTCCTTGCTCTCGAAATGCCGGTACATGGTTGATTTGCCGAGCCCCAGCGACGCCGTCAGCTCCCGGATGTTTGTTCCGGCATACCCGTTTTCGGAAAACAGGTCCAGCGCAGCCGAAAGGATCCTTTCTTTTGTGTCTTTTGCCATAAGCCCCTCCAAAAATGCGACCGTTCGTTCACATTCTTATTATAGCGACCGATCGGTCGCATGTCAAGTCCTTTTTTGCGTTATGATTAAAAAAATACCCCGGCGGCGCCGGGGAAACGGATACGGTCAGAACACGCACAGCAGCAAAAACAGCAGACACATACCGAGCAAAAAGGCATAGCCGCGCCCGACGGGGTCCCTGGGGGTGCTCAGAACGTCCGTACAGATGATGTAGCTCATCGCCCCGCCGGTCAGACACAGGATATACGGCATCAGCGTAAGCGCAAGGCGCGAGGTGAAATAACCGAGAAACACGCCGACGATCTCGATCACACCCGTGAGGACGGACGCCAGCAGCGCCCGGGTCCGGCGCACGCCCGCCGCCGTCAGGGGCGGGATCACGATCATACCCTCCGGCACGTTCTGCACCGCGATCCCAAGGGTGAGCGAGGCCGCGACAGCCAGATCGCCGGTACCGAGCGCCGCGCCGCAGGCAAGCCCCTCCGGCAGGTTGTGCATGGCGATCGCCAGCACAAACAGGAGCGCCGCGCGAAACCGCTTTCCGCCGGTCCTGCCGTCGAGCAGACGGCGCTCCAGGAACGGGACGACGCCGGACATCAGCGTGATCAGCGCCCCGCCGAGCAGCACGCTCACAAGACAAACCGCAAGCGACGCGCCGGACTTCCCTTCCAGTGCCGGGAGGATCAGGTCCGCCACGGACGCCGCCAGCATCACACCCCCGGCGAAGGCAAAGATCCGCCCTTCCGTTTTTTCGCTTCTGACCCGAATCAAAAAACCGATCGCGCCGCCGAGCATGGTCGTCCCGCCGACCGCAAGCGCGATCCAGACCGCATACCGCATACCGCACCTCCGAAATCTGTTGTCCCCAGTATATGACGGGGCGAGCCGAAGGTGACAAAACGCCCCGGAGGTCGTCCGGGGCGTTCAAAACGCATTCTCAGTCTTTGACGTGCGCGAAGAAGAATTCCTTCTTTTCGGGCGTGTTGATCACGGTGACGGGCTTGATCTGATTCAGGACCCTGCCCTGCGAAACCAGCATCTGCTTGTAATCGGCGTAGGTGTTCTCCTTGAACTGGCGGATCTCGGCGGGCCCGATCTGCCCCAGCTTTCTGTACTTCTCGTACTTTTCGTTCGCCTCATAGAACTGCTCGTCGATATACTTTTCGATCTCCGCTTTCTTCTGATTGATCAGGTCGGAATGCTCCTCCACGAACAGGATGTAGTGCGGCGGCAGGTGGTCCGTCTCCGCGTAATAGGAGAAGTCCTCGAAGGTCAGTCCGAAGTGCTTGCGGGTCTTATCCGCCACGAAGTCGAGCATATCGGTATTGGTCTTCTCGTTCGCGCAGTGGAATTGTTGTAGGTGCCGGTGCACTTGACGATATCGAGGATGCGATAGCGGTACAGACCGGACCAGTTGGTCACGATGATCTCGTAGTTTTTGCCGACCTCGAGCTGATCCAGCGTCAGCGGACGGGCGTTCACGTCGCCGTCCTCGGGGATGAATTCATAGAATAGGGAGCGCGGCAGCAGCACGTAGTCGGAGGCGTTAAGCTCCACGGGCATCGCCATATAGCCCTCGGACGCGGCGTAGCCCATGTTGTGCATCGGGATATCGCCGATATAGCGGCGGAGCTTTTCGGTATACACGCCGAGGGTGGAGCTGGTCATGCCGTAGCCCCAGGTCAGCTTCGGCCAGATGCGCTTGGCGACGGGAACCTCGGTGTCGAACCCCTCGCGGAAGATCGCGCGCAGCTCCTCGGCGCGCTTGGGATTCGGCTTCATGGCGCCGTACTTTTTGCGCAGGCTCTCGGGGCATTTGACGCGGCCGTCGATGGTGCCGGTCTCGATATCGTCGCAGATCATCTCCCAGTTTTCTTCCAGATAATCGAACATGGCGGTCATCAGCGTGACGACCATGGCGCCGACGTAGGTGACGTTGCGGTTCGGCAGGCAGAACCGGAGCTGGAAATACGGGATACAGGTGTTTTCGGGATCCTCGGGATACAGGATATCGCGCGGGGTGGTGATGAAGAACTTCTGGATGGGCTTCAGGTTATTGACAGGCACCTGCCCCGCCATGAGGCACTTCGCGCCGTTGGGCAGGGTGAAGCCCTTCAGGGACTGGATCAGCGGCCCCATCTGGGTGGGCAGCTTATCCGCAATGCCGTGCGCCTTGAGGTAACGCTCGGTGCAGCCGGGCGTGCCCGCGAAGCCGGAGCACTGCATGCTCCAGATATCCTTAAAGGTCTTCGGCTGCAGCTTCGGCTTGCCGACGGAACCGGAGGACGAACAGTACAGCAGGACCTTCTGGCTTGTGATGATGTTCTTCTCGTTGTTTTCGACCATGCGGTCGATCAGGGGTGCATAATCCTCGAACGTGGACAGTGGCACCTTATCCTGAAATTCCTCAATGGAATGGATATTTGCGAAATCGTACTTTTTGCCAAGCTCGCAATTCTTGTTGCGCTTCAGGATCTCCATCAGGATACGCTCCTGCGTCTCCATCGCATGGGTGGTATAGTAATCGAATTTCTTGAACACCAGTCTGCCCATGTTCGCGCCGAAATTGGAAGTTAAGCTCATAAAGATCTCCTCTCTGTTGGATTTATTTCAACTTTAGCCTATAATATTATAGCATTTCAAGCCGTTCCTTTCAATACACATTTTGACGATTTTTCGTGTTTTTTTTCAAAAAAATGCGAACCGGACCTTTACCCGCCGCTGGAAATATGCTAAAATGATTTCGGGTGATTTTCTTGGCTGAACAGACGCGCAGAAAGCTTCTTTCGGAAAAACTGCTCCGGGAGGGACAGGACGCCATGACTGATACGGAGCTGCTGGAGCTGCTGATCGGCTTCGGCGCGCTTGCCGTTGACGTACCGGCGCTGGTGCAGACCGCAGAAAAAGAATACGGCACGCCCACGGGCCTGTTCGACGCGCTCGATACGACCGACCGTCCGCTGCCCGGTGCCGGAGAATCCGTCGACCTGCTGCTGAAGCTCGTCCCGACCCTCTGCCGCCGCAGCCTTGCCGAGCAAATCCGGAGCAAACCGACGGTCCGCTCGTTCGAGGACGCAAAGGAGCTGCTGCGCCGGTATTATATCGGCGTAACGCGGGAGGTCGCCATGATCCTGTATCTGAACGATCGCGACCGCGTGATCGGCACGCTGTATTTCGGCTCCGGCAGCGGGAACTCGGTCCGGCTGGACCCGCGCGCGATCTTCACGAAAGCAAAGGAACTGAACGCCGGTCGGCTCATCCTGAGCCACATCCATCCGGGCGGGGAAAACAAGCCCTCGAAAGCGGACTACAGCGTCACCATGGACCTTGTGCGCACGATGCGTGAGCTCGGGATCGGCGTGGTCGACCACCTGGTCTTCTCGCGCGACGACTGTACGAGCATGGCGGCGCTGGACAAAAACGGCAAGCTGTTCGGCTTTGTGCCGTACACAGAACGACGTGATCAGGAATAATAACAGCAGGATCCGGTCGGGTCCTGCTTCCTTTTTTGCCGCAACGGCGGTACTGTTATCGCTACAGCGCGTAATCCGACAGCGCGATGGGCTCGTTCCCAATAAAGACGACGGCCTCAAGCAGGGAGATCTCGCTTCTTCGCAGACGGGCGGCGAGCTCTTTTGCAAATAGGCGGTCCTCCTTCGTGGGCGAGGAGAAACCGTCCCGCCCGACGTAGGCGACGGCGACCGCAACGCCCGCCCCGGGAAGCGCCTCCCGCTGCACGGCGACGCAGCGTTCGTACACGTCGCCGCCCACACAAAGGGCAGCCGTGCGCTGCAGACGGCACAGGGAATCCATCGTGATCACGAGCAGATTCGTATTGCCGCGGTCGGCATACCATTCCCGGCTCAGCCGCACCACGTCCGCGGTGCCGGTCAGGAGCCTGCCGCCGACGGAGTACCCGTGCAAATAGCGCTCGCACAGCGCCTGCAGCGTTTTGAGCAGCACCACGCTGTTCGGACCGATCCGCGGCAGCTCCAAAAGCTCGTCCGGGGACGCGGACAGCACGCCGGTCAAAGAGCCGAAGGTTTTGATCGCAATGTGCGCGGTCTCATTCGTGTCCACACGGGGGATCGAAAAAAAGAGGATCAGCTCCAGCAGCTCATGATCCTCCAGACTCTCAAATCCGCCGGTCGAGACCTTTTTGCGCAGACGGGCGCGATGATTCTTGTGCAGCTCCGGATCACGCGGATACGTCGGCACAGCCGTCCCCTCCCTTCGTACTGTTTTCAATCACTAAAATATCAAATCGTTGCGAGAAAGTCAAGCTTTCCCTGCAAAACTTGTTGCTGCTTTCAGCTTTTCCTCAAAGAACTGTTCGTTTCTTCATCAGCGAAGCGTCTTCCTTCGTCAGTCCCGCAGGGGCGACTTCATTGAAAGACGTGAAATAAAAACGCTCGAAACGATAGGAAGAAAAGCAATATGCACTGTTCCGAAGCCAACCGGATTTTGTCAATCTGCAACCATGTGAAAAAAGGTCCCCTCCCCAATGGGTGTTATCCGAGTAATCGGTTCGCCTACGATACGGAAACCCGCCTTCTCATAACATCTGACCGCTCTCATATTCCACGTCCGCACTTCCAGATAAAGGGGCTTTCCCGGATACAATTGATGAGATATAGCACAAGCTTGCCTGCATATTATCTCGCCATACCCTTTATTACAGAAAGCAGGATCAATCCCGATTCCAAAGAAAACATCTGTTTCTTCTTCAACCAGATTAACATAACCGATCAGCTCATTTCCATCTGTAAATGAATAGAAATGATTCTTTGGATTTGCAAACCCCCGATGCAGTCTTAACTGTTCCTCGTAAGGAAGGCTATTATAGATTGCATAGTCGCCGTCATATCTCCAATCGCAGATCAGATACTTCTCATCGTCGGTTGTTTCATGGTAGTCAAGCATTCTGTTTTCCTCCGTAAGCTTCAGGCTGACCTGTTTTTATCATGTTTCTTCAGCGAGGCGTCTTCATCTCCCCATCAGCCCCGCAAGGTCGACTTCATTGAAAAAAGCCTGATTTGTCTGAAAAACAAATCAGGCTTTTTTCATGGTCCGAGTGGCGAGACTTGAACTCAAAATCTGACGTTTTACGGAGTTTTATGAAGTGCCGATTTCCTTTATTTTACAACGGTTTCCAAGTTTCATCATTTCATGAACTTTCACGAAAAACAAAGACCAAAGACCAAAACAAAGACCAAATAAAGACCAAAAACAAGCCCCAAGAAAAATCGAACCGGGGCGCCGTTTTTAATTTTAAGGATTTTCGGTGTCGCGCTTTATTTGTTCGTCAATGGCACGATTTACAAAAGCATTGATTGATTCGCCCCGCGCCTCTGCATGGCTTTTTATTTCGTCCTTTTTCCCTTTTGGGCAAATAATCCGTAGATTGTCATAATGAGAGGAATTGTATTTGTTCTTTGCCCGTGTCGCAGACTTTCCATTCATGAGAACACACCCTTTCAAAATAATAATGCGAAAAGATTATAGCACAACCACCATACTTGCACAAGTAGCAAAATGCACAAATATACTTGTTCAACTCTGTGCATCTTTTCATGCGAAAATGCTTGACTTTTTATACTTGTTCAAGTATAATTATAACTGTCAGGAGGGCAAGGGGACACAAGATAAATCGGATGGAAATGACTTCATCAAGCGTGAGAGACACAAGCTCCGATGATCTGAACGCCCCACCCCTCCACAACAGAAGAAAGGATGAACAGAAAATGAAGAAATACGACCTTTGCAAGATCATGACCCGCGCATGGCAGATTTACAGAAAGAGCGCTGGCAAGCTCCTCTTTGGCGAAGCCCTTCACAGGGCATGGCAGAGCGCAAAAGCCGAACCCGTAAACGCCGAGAGGATCGAAGCCGCGAAGAAGGCTGCGGGGATCACCGAGGAGTGCCGGACGTGGGCAGGCTGGAAAGCCGAGGGGTTGGAAGTGATCCACGGCAGCAAGGCGCTGTTTGGCGCGGATCTGATCCACGGCTCCAAGGGAGACGGCGCTACCTATAAAGCAAGGTTTTTCGGTCGGTCTCAGGTTCAATTCGTCTGAGACCGGAATATCGTCAAAAACGTCCTTTAAACAAGCTTTTGCCGAATCAGGGAACCTTACCCTTGAAAAGCAAAAACCGCACAGAAGACCAAAAAAGCCCCTATTTTGGGCTGTTTGGATTAATTCAGAAGGAAGGAGGAAAAAAAACATCGTGACAAAGGCTTTCATTGAGGACGCGCTCCGGTTTTGGGAACGCGACGCAAAACGGCAGGCAAAGCGTGTAAAACGTGGGGCGAATCTGCATCATCTGCGATTTGCGGAAGAGCAGGTCGCAAAATATCGCGCACTGCTTGACGAAAAAACAGCCGAAAACGGCATGGATCACCGTTGACGCCGTGCCACGGCAGGGAGGGGACTTTCCCCTCCGGTTACATAAAAAGAATACGAGAGGAGCTAAAAAAAATGACATTAACAAACACCGAGCGCACCTTTGCGGCTGCGCTGGACGCAATCCCCACAGATCAAAGGAATCAGCTTATTTCTGCCCTTGAACAGATGGCAAGTGAAGCTCAGAATCCGACGCCTACACGGATCAACACCGTGACAATAGCTCGCATCACGGACGTCTGTTCACAGGCAGACGAGATCTTCGCGCTGCTTCGTCTGATAGATCTGAAGTGTGATGAACTGCATCCCTCGGAAGATCAGCTTCAGGAGATCTATGACCTGATTCGTGCGGTCTTCCGGCTGTCAGCGCTTCACAAAGAAACGCTGCAAGGGATTGCGGACGATATGTGAGAAGTGACCGCCCGACGTGGCGGTCCTTTTTAAGGCAGCGAAAATGGTAGTATTCTCCCTTTTTTCAGGTTATCAGAATGCGCAAAAAGAAAGCGCCCCGGTAATGCCGAAGCGCCTTCTTGCCCGTTTCCTGTAATTATTCGCATCTTTCGCGGACAAAGGTCTCGACCTGCTCCAGCGTCATTGTGTCAAAGTCTCCGTGTTCAAGACCGCACACGCGAAAATTATTTGCAAGGTCGGAGATCCAGTAGCCGCCAGCTTTACGGTGAAGCCGGAATCCGTTTTTGTTCAGGATTCGTTCAAGCTGTTTTTCGTTCATTTTGTTCACCCCTTTCAAGATAATAATATGATTTTTGCCATCCGATGAATTGGACGATAAAAGCTCCTCGATCTATGCTTCGTCATGTTGACACACCGTCCCAATGTTGGATAAACCGTGTTACCGCCATTCGCAGCGCGTCGCCCGTCCAACCGTCGTCAACCTCATCCGCGATTTGCTCCCATGTACAAGCCGAGCCGAATGCCGGATCGATAAATTTTTCCAGCACAGCGAACCGCACCCGGTCAACGGGGATTTCCTCGACCGCCCTTTCGATCTGCCGCTTTCGGGCTTGTAGCTCCACCAGCCGCCGCCGATCGCCAGCAAGCCCCGGAGGATAACGGACCCCTTCAATACGCACCGAGCGCACCGTAAAAGGATGGTCAGCGCCGCTTTGCACAATGTCAGAAGTCTGCTCCGCAAAAGATTTGATTTTGTTTTCAATTCGGCGGATCTCCGCACACAAAGCACGGAACCCGCGCAGATCCTCCACAGTAATTTGCAAGCTGCGCTCCTCCTTGCCGTTGTTATTTCGGTATCGGTCGGTATCGGTCGGTATCGAAAACCCAAAAAAGCCACCGCTTTCGGGGGCTGCCGCCCCCATTTCCTCCCCTCTTTGGGAGTGCGTTTTATCGATCTTGTTTTTCCGCTCTGCATGGCAATATATCTTGCTATATCTGTTCCATTTTGGCACAAGCAAAACAGCCATTTTATTTGAACGCTTATACCAAAATGGCACAACCCCACCCCCCAAAACCCTTTTGCACTATGCCAAATTGGCACAAGATTTGCGGCTACCTTGTACCAAAATGGCATAGCACTTTTTCAACACGCGTTGAATAAAATAATCAAGGCGGTTTCATTTTCCAGCCAAACGCAAAACGGTATGCGTTCGCGGTGCGGCTGTTTGCGTTTCGCTCAACAACCTCAATGAACCCCGCGCTTTCAAGCTCCTCGATATGACGTCGAAGCGAGGAATTTGAGATCCCAAATTTTTTCGCAATGTGCAGAGGAAAAGAGAAATCAATTCGCCCCGCCGCTTCAAGCGCCATCGCGAGATAACAGCTCTGCGCTCCGGCTGTCAACCGTTTGAACGCATCACTCATCAAGAGCGACCCGCCAATTTGCAAAAATCGTCCTTCCGAGCAATCCGGGCGCGCAGAAAGCCATGGGCGAAGATGGCAATGCTTTGCCGCTTTAGGTCGTCCCATCGTCGCCTACATCCTTTAGCGCAGCCCGCGCCGATCGCACCGCGATGAAAATTGCCCTCGCGCGGTGGGACATCGACTGGACGAATTCCTCAGTTTCCGCGCGTCCGATCAGCCCCGGCGAAGGGACAAAAAACCCCCCACGGTGCGAAAAATCGGACAGAATCACCGCGCCTGCGGCTCTTGCGTCATGGACAAGGCGTGTTAGCTCCCGTGTCGTCAAACCGAGCGAAGAAGCCAATTTTCGCGCTTTTACGGCGTTTTCACGCCCTGTTGGGAGGATTGCGAGAAGCTGCCGAATTTCTTCTTGCGTTTCCGGCGAATCGGTGGTACAATGAGAGACGAAAGAGCGACCACGAAAGCTCTTTACCATGGCCTCTGCGATCGTGCCAGCGTTCGCAGGGCTTTTTTTATTTTGTTGCATTGCCAATCCTCCGTATCCCGGTCCCGGTTTGCGTCTGCTCCGGCACGTTTCCGCGCAAAAACACTTCAAGCATCCCCATGTCAACGAGTCTTTTGACACCAATTGAAACCGTTGGGAGCGCCCCACTTTTCGCAGCACGTCGAAGCGCTGTCAAGGTCAGCGCACAATCAGGGTCTGCTTTTTTTAACTCCTCAATTGCCCCCGGCAACGTTCTTAACATCGTTTTCACCCCCTTAACTCCGTAATGACCTTGCGGATCTCAGCTTTTCGTTCTGCCGAAAACTCCTTCCGCAAACTCCGCGAAAATGAATCATCCCGCATTCCGAGCGCTTCGGCAATCTGCCACAGAAACAGCCCCGCGTCTTTGATTTCTTGCCGAACATCTTGATTTTTCACATTCTGCCTCCCTTTTTTGATTGTTGTTGTTGACAACCAATGAAAAATGTGATATATTGGCTTTGAGATGGTTCCATTTCGTCACATTTTTTCATGCCGTGTCAGAACATCTTCATTATACCGCAACGCATGATGAAAGTCAACAACAAAAATGACACTATTTTAATTTTCGTGTCAATTAATCAAAGGAGGACCAACAAAATGACACCAAAACAAAAGGAAACGCAGAAAGTCACAAATGAATTCATCGGAGAGCGAATTCAGGACTTGCTAACCAAAAGGAATTTGACGCATGATTCCCTTGCGAAAATTTTGAACATAGATCGAGCTTCGCTAACCCGCTACATTCTCGGACAAAGATCCGTCAACCCATCCTTTCTCATACAGATTTCAAAAGCGCTTGATTGTACGCCGGATTATTTACTCGGATTTTCGCAAACACTAAACAGCACCACGCCGGAAATACAAGACATTTGCGATTATACAGGCCTCACAGAAAAAAGCGTGGAAAACCTTCACGATTTAACAAATTTATTTGACGCTGTTTCGCCATTCAACCCCGGCGAAACAGTAAACCTATTTCTCGAATCCGGTGCTTTTAACCACATTTGCTTTTGGTTGCACGAAAAAATCAGAACGATCAAAGACATTTGCCTTCAAATTGAAAAAGGGGAAGAAAACGACGAAGGGCTTGTATCCGATTACAATGAAATGCTAAACCGCTTTGAACTTTTGGAATATCGCGCGCACAAGTGTTTTTCTGCCTTTGTCGCAAACCACAATGAAAAAATCGTTGAAAAATACCAAAAGCCACTTGAAAAAAAATATGACAAAGCACAGCGAAAATTTTTTGAGGACATGGACAAAGCGGATCAAGCATTTTTTGCGGCTATGCACACAAAGGAGGGAAAAAAAGATGGCGACAGCGAGTAAGCGCGGGAATAGCTATAGGATCCGCAGCTCTGCCGGATACGACGCAGAAGGTCGACAAATTCAAAAATCAAAAACTTGGACCCCCTCTCCCGACATGAGTGACCGCCAAATTGCGAAAGAGCTTGAACGACAAAAAGTGCTTTTCGACGAGCAAATCCACGGTGGACAATATGTTGACAGACAGATCAAGTTTGAGCCGCTTGCGCGGGAATGGCTGCAGCAAGCCGAAAAAGAAGGCAATCTAAAGCCCTCAACCCTAAAACGCTTTCGGCAGACACAGGAGCGCGTCTTTGAAGCAATCGGGCATTTGTTCGTCGACAAAATCAGCACCCGCCAAATTCAAGCCTTTATAAACAACCTTGCGGAGAATGGGATCAATAAGCAAAACGGCGGCGGTCTATCCACGAAATCACAAGAACTTCACTTGAATTTCATCAGCGACGTTTTCAAATACGCGATCAAGAACGGATTTGCAACGGATAACCCCTGCCGGAATGTGACCGCGATCAAGACGCCGACAAGGGAAAGAGTGTGCTACACCCCGGAGCAGGCAGCGGCATTCCTGTCCGCACTGGAGGACGCTCCTATCAAATATAAAACCTTCTTCATGCTGGCAATCTACGGAGGTTTCCGACGCGGCGAACTCCTCGGTTTTGAGTGGAAGGACATAGACTTTGCCGACCGGGTCATAACGGTCAACAGAATCTCGGTTTACGACAAAGGCGGCATGACAACCGGCACCCCGAAAACAAAGACTTCACAGAGGAGCTTGAAGCTGCCGGAAGTTGTTTTCGATCAACTCCGGGAATACAGAGCGGAGCAGCTAAAGGATCGATTTAAGCTGGGCGATCAATGGCACAATACAGACAGCCTTTTTACACAATGGAACGGCTTACCGATGGGGCCGGACACCGCGCGGCATTGGCTCGAAAAGTTTTGCACCGCACATAACCTTCCCATCGTAAATATACACAGCTTTCGACATTTGAATGCTTCGCTGCTGATTTCTTCCGGGGCTGACATTCGGACGGTATCCTCCGCGCTGGGGCATTCGCAGACCTCCACAACGCTGGACATTTACGCACACGCTTTCCAAGAACAACAGGCCAAAGCGGCAGAAGCCGTTGCAGATGCGCTGAAATTCGCAAAACGGGCATAAAAAAAAGACGGTAGATGGTCCACCCTTCTACCGTCTTTTTCACGCGATAAAGACCAAACAAAGACCAAATTGCAAAATCTCAGAAAAATAAGAAAGCCGGATTCGTTGATATATCAACGGATTCCGGCATTTTCATATTGGTCCGAGTGGCGAGACTTGAACTCACGGCCTCTTGACCCCCAGTCAAGCGCGCTCCCAACTGCGCCACACCCGGACATATTGTCCTTGCGAACAGGCAATATATTATCACATTGAAACGGAAAAATCAAGTGTTTTTTTCATTTTTCTGCGGATTTTGTGAAATATTTTTTCGGCTGGGACAGGTCCGGCGCAGAAAGAACGCCATCGGCGCCGTATTCATTTTCTGCCGTTAGGCGGGAGTGACCGCTTTTGTTACGCGGCATAAACCGCTCCTGTTCCGTAAAGCTGACCTTTTCTGCAGCTGGGGGTCAGCCGTTTATATTACGGGGTATTGACCACGCCGACGAAAAGCGGCTGATAATCCGAGGAGATTATGGCGTAGACAAAAGGACGGTCAAAGGTGAGGTCGATCTCCTTTTCGGGCGGCGGAGCGGCGCCAGCCACCGGCATAACGGTATAAGCCGCAGCCGTGACGCCCTCCTCGTCCACGGAGAGGGTCGCCGCGTGTTCGATCCTGCCGACGGCGGTCATCGTCTGCAGAAGCTGATTCGCTCCCGTGTTTGCGAACAGCGGACTGAGGTCCGCCCCCTGTGAAAAAAGCTCCGTTACGCCCAGCTTTTGCAGTGCGTCGTTGACCGACAGGTCGGAGGTCGTTTTGAAACGAGGGAGCGAGAGATGCACGATCAGATCGTCGCTTTTCTTTTCCCATTCCGGGAAGGCATAGTATGACCAATCGCCCATCTCCCCGCTTTGCTGCGTCCACGCGCCGCGGCGGGTCAAAAAGCGGACGGACTCCTCATCCCGCAGAAGGTCCGCGGGGGCATACCCCTCGTCCGGCAGCAGGAAGCGCATCACGGCGTCGTCGGCGAGCCGCAGTTCGACCGCCATGAAACGGTCGCCGTAATACAGGGGTCCGTGATCGAGATCCCGTTTCATGTAAAAGGCTTCCGTGTCGCCCGCCGCCGCGTGGAAGACGCCGGACTCGGTACGGGCCTTCGTGAATTCATCCTGCCATTTCGCGCGATAGAGAACGGACGTGACGAGCATGAGCAGCGTTTCGTCGTCCATCGTCACGCCGCCGATCTGATCGTCCAGCAGCCCGCCGGTCATCTGGGAGAGCCAGCGCCGCAGCTCTTCGGTATAGGGCTCGCTGCCCATTTCCCCGGCGAACGCCGATGCGTAATAGTTTGCGGACAGCGAGGACAGCGTGTCGAGATTATAATCGAAGCCCTTGCGCAGCCACAGGGAGGACGAGAGCAGACAGGTATTCGCGCCGTCGTTTTCATAGTGGTAATTCCAGAGCCTGCTGCAGCGCTCGCGCAGGGTCTCGAGCGAGTCCGCGCCGAGGAGGGAGAGGAGCTCGGCGCGGGGATTCCCCGCCGTGACCTCTGACAGCATGCCGAGCGCCAGATAAAGGTTCAACGGCGAGATCACCGCGTTTTCGCCGGGCTTCTGCAGCAGCAGATCCGTCATGCAGGCGCGGGCGAAGCCCATGACCGCGTCGTCGTCGCCGAGGCGGTTTGCGGTTTTGACTGTCTGAACGGAATCCAGCCATTCCTGATAAGCATTCTGCGGGATCCCCTGCATCCCGTCCCTTCCCAAAGTCGGATACAAAAGCCGCGTCGGATAGGTCGGAGACGCGAGCAGATGATCGGACGTGAAATCCGTCTGCACCTGATATTCGCTTGTTTCCGGAGACGGCGCACCCGATTCGCTCGGCGAGATCGGATCAGCCGACGGCTGCGACGGTGCGGCAGCATTTTCGGTTGAGATCACAGAGGCGTCCGTTTCCGAAGGCAGCGTCGGCTGCGCCGTGCGGCTGCCTCGCAGGGCGAGCCAGCCGACCAGCGCAAGGATCAGCGCGGCGGCGGCAGGCAGCAGAAAGCGCAGGCGGCGGCGCGGCGCGGCGGGTTTTGCGTCCGGCGCGGTTTCGGCGGCGTAATCCGCCCCCGCCTCGCCGAGCGATTCCAAAAGATCTTCTTTCTTCATATAGCAAATCCTTCCCTTCTGAGATGATCGGCGCATTTTGCCCGCAGGCGCATAAGACGCATTTTTGCCGCGGAAAGGCTGAGTCCCGCGTCCGCCGCGACGGCAGAGACCGGCTCCATCCACCAGTAGCGCAGCATAAAGATCCTGCGGTCCGTTTCCGGCAGAGACGACAGGAAGCCGCCGAGCGCCTCCTTCAGGGCGATCCGGTCCGGGAACGCGCCCCCGTCCTCTTTTTCATCCGGCAGGATCTCCGTCAGCTCCTCCAGCGCGCAGGTCCACTGTTCCCCGCCGCGCTTTTTACGGGTCTCTTCGCGCACGCGGTCGATCGCCTTCGTGCGCACGACAAGCGCCAGAAAGCCCTTGACTGTCGGCGGGTCGGCGGGCGGGACGGCGTTCCACACCCGCAGATAAGCGTCGTTGACGACCTCCTCCGCGTCGGCGTCGCTGCCGAGGATCGCATACGCCAGCCGCCGGCACAGGCGGCCGTAAAGCGCCTCGCAGGCGGAAAGCGCTTTTTCATCCCGCGCGTTCAGCAGTGTTTTGATGGTCTGATCGTCCAACGCCGTCACTCCTTTGTTCTGAAGGTCCCTTCATCCATTATACCGTCAAAGGGGATCAATAGGTCACAAAAAGAAAGGATCCCGCCGGAAGACAGCGGGACCCTCGCTTAAAGCGAAGCGATATGCTTTTTCAGCGCCGCAAAGGTCTCGTCGCTGATCACGTGCTCGATCCTGCAGGCGTCCTCGGTCGCGGCTTTCTCCGACACGCCGAGAGATTCAAAAAACGCGGACAGCACCCGGTGCCGGTCATAGGTGCGGTTGGCGACGTAAAGCCCCTCCTCGGTAAGGGTCAGATGCCCATCCTTGTCCACGTCGATAAAGCCGCCGTTTTTGAGCAGTCCCACGGCGCGGCTGACGCTGGGCTTGGAGTACCCCATGTACTCGCTCACGTCGATCGACCGCACGGTCCCCTTTTCCTGAGACAGGATCAAAATCGTTTCCAGATACATTTCGCCGGATTCCTGAAGCTTCATACTGCATCCTCCGTTCAGATGATATTTTGATAGGTCTTTGCGGGAATCTTATTTTGCTTTTTTGATCAGCTCGCGGATATCCTTGGACGAGAAGCGATACACGGACGGGCAGAAATGGCAGCGGACCTCCGTGACCTCATCCTCAGCCATTTCGCTCAACGAATCCAACCCGGCGCTGATGAGCGCCTGCTCCACACGGTAACGGGAGCAGTCGCAGCGGTATTCGGTGTGCGCCTCGTCCAGCACCTCCAGATTGAACGCGGGCACGACCGCCCGCGCGATCTCGATGGGGCTCATGCCGTCCGCCAGCATCGCCGTAATGGGACGCAGGCTCTTAACGCCGGCTTCCACCCGATCGATCACGGTATCGTCCGCCGTGGGCAGGAGCTGGATGATAAAGCCGCCCGCCTTGGCGGTCCTGCCCTCCTTATCGAGCAGCACGCCGAGGGAGCAGACGGTGGGGATCTGCTCGCTGGCAGCGAAATACGCGGTCAGGTCCGCCGCCACCTCGCCGGAGACCAAGGGCACCTGCCCGATCATGGGCTCATCCATGCCGAGGTCCTTGACGACCGCAAGGTAGCCGTCCTTACCGACCGCCCCGCCGACGTCCAGCTTGCCGTTAGGCTTCAGCGGCAGCTCCACGGAGGGGTTCATGATATAGCCCTTCACGGTGCCGTCCGCCTTTGCGGAGGCGATCACGGAGCCCGCTTCCCCGTTTCCGGCAAGTCGGATCGTGACGGTATCCTCTTTATTCTTCAGCATATAGCCCATCAGGGAGGCGCCGGTCAGCACCCGTCCCAATGCGGCGGTGCAGACGCGGGAGGTATTCCCGATCTGCCGGGCGGTCTCCACGATCTCGGTGGAGTCCTCAACAAGGACGACGAGCGTTCCGTCGTCCGAAATACATCTGATAAGATTATTGACCATTTTTGACTTCTTCCCTGTGATGATTATTTGACCGCGACGAACCAAACGCGTTCGTCCGTTTCCCGCGGGGGATCGGTCGTCAGGTCCCCATAGGCATTGACTGCGGAAAAGCCCGCCTGCAGCAGCATTTCCCGGAGCTCGGAAAGCGGATACGCGCGCTCGACGATCTCCTCCGACTGCCGCGAATAGCTGCCGTCTTCGTTTTCGGCGAACACGTCCAGCGCCTCCACGACCGTGCGATCCGCCGGATCGTAAAAGTTCTGCCAGACGAGGAATGCCGTTTCATCCTCATATACGAACGCGTTGTTCCCGAGGACCTCGGCGTGCTTATAGGGCGTGTTGACGTCGAACACGAACGCGCCGCCCGGCTCCGTGAACAGACTGACCCGGTCGAAGACCCGCTGCACGTCCGCCCACTCGGTCAGATGATTGATCGAATCCAGCGTGCAGACGCAAGCGTTGATCGTGCCGTAGAGATCCAGCTCCCGCATATCCTGCTGCAGCAGCAGGACGTTCGTCCCGGCAAAACGGTCCCGCGCGTGTTCAAGCATCTCCGCGCTCAGATCCACGCCGATCACGTCGAACCCGGCGTCCACGTACGTTTCGGTGATCCGCCCCGTGCCGCAGGCAAGATCCAGCAGGATCCCGCCGGTAACGCCGACGTTTTTCAGCAGCGAAATCGCCCATTGCCCGCGCAGCCGCGGCTCGGCGTTATCGGTGAACCGATCGTAGACGGACGCGAAAGCATATTCATACGACATCCGAACCGCCTCCGATCCTTTCGAGATTTGTCTCTATATTATATCACAGTCGTTTTTAAAAGTAAATAGCAAGATTTTTTCAGGATCCCGGTAGACAAGCGCCCGCAGACGTGTTACAATACGGATGAGATTATATGATGAAGGAGCGGATCCACATGAAAAGAAAAGCAATCATCGCCGGTATTCTTGCCGTGCTGCTCATTCTGTGCGCCCTGCCCTTTGCGGCGGCGCAGACGCGCGGCGACGCGGACGGAGACGGCAAGGTCACTGCGGCCGACGCGCGGCTGATCCTGCGCGCGGCTGTAGGCTTGGAGGAGATCAAAGCGGGAAGCGCAACATACACAGCCTGCGACCTCGACAGCGACGGCAAGCTGACGGCTGCCGACGCGCGCACGGCGTTGCGTATCGCGGTGGGGCTTGAAACGATCCCGGACCGAACCCTGCCCATAGAGCCGATCACGGATCCGTTCACGCCGATCACAGATCCGTCCGACCCGATCCCGGTGCCGGTGCCGATAGACCCCAAACCACAGCCCGTGACGGACGACGTGCCGGGACGCGTGGCTTCCCTCTCGGAAGCCGCTTACGTCGTGAACATGAACACGATGAAGTTCCATTCTCCGAGATGTTCATCCGTTGCAAAGATTACGGACAAAAACAAAGCCTACTCCGCAGCCGACAGGTCTGCGCTTGTCGCCGCCGGTTACAGCCCTTGCGGCATCTGCAAGCCGTGATGATATTCGTTATAAAACTGAGGACGCGCCGTTTGACCGACGCGCCCTTCTTTTTTCAGCGTTCATGCCGTCTGGCAAGGGACGCCTTCTGATCGTCCCAGCCTTTTCCGTGCAGCGGGTAGAATTTCATGCCGATCGCGGAAATGATCAGCAGCACGGCGGGGATCGCCATCCACGCCACAAGGATGCCGTGCTTTGCGGTCGCGCTCTGCATGCCGGCCTGCAGCTCGGTATTATAGCCGAACCACTTGGCGATCATCACGAACGCGGCGTTCGCAAGGCTGATGGCGGGCTTTGTGATCAGAGAGTTGACGCCGGCATAGATCCCCTCGCGCCGGGCGCCGGTCTTCAGCTCGTCATAGTCGATCACGTCGCCGTTCATGATGGGGACGAGGTACATGCCGCCCGCGAAGCCCACGCCCGTGAGCAGGAACACGACCAGCGCGACCGGCGTGAACTGACCGACCGCACACATGGCGGCTGCAGCGGCGGCAAAGGCGACGCACATGACCGTGACGCATTTGCGAACGCCCCAGGGACGCAGCATCATGATCCACAGGACGATTCCGCCCACAGCGCCGAGCCCGAGCGCCCCATAGGCAAGGGGCATGGGCGTATTGAATTCATCAAAGTAATAGATCACGCCCTGCATGAGGATCGTCTGAATGAAGATCACGGTAAAACTGAGGATCTCAAACACCACGAAGGCGCGGTTTTTGAAGCATTCGACGACGGAACGCAGGATCCCCATCTGCTCCGCGGATTCATCCTGCACCTTTTCCTTATAGAAAAACGTGGACCCAAAGATCACAAGGAAGGAGACGACGCCGATCCCGGTCATAATCAGTTGGAACCGGGTGGGATCCGTGCCGACCTCGGGCTTGATCAGCGGGAAAACGACCAGCGGAACCGCCATGGAGATCAGGCTGAAGCCGATCTTCCACACAAAAATGCTGCTGCGCGCCTTGTTCGTGACCGCCATGGTATAGGGCATTACGTACAGGGAGGTCGCGATCGCCGTGTAGAAGGTATCGAACAGGAAGAGCGTGGAGAGCATCTGGATGAACAGCGCCGTCTGGCTGCCGCCGAACGGCCAGCGCACCCAGGTAAGCACGAAGATCAGCGCGTAAAACAGGGACCCGTAGCGGATATACGGGATGCGCCGCCCGAGCTTGGATTTCGTGCGGTCGGAGATATAACCGAAAAGCGGGTCGTTGAACGCGTTCCAGATCGCAAATATGATCCACACGACGCTGGCGAGCTCCTCGCCGAGTCCCATGAATTTTGTAAAGAAATAGGTCATGCCGCCGCCGGTCAGCAGGCCGTTGAGCATGCCGCACAGGCAGTCCGCGGCGCTGAGCCAGATCTTGCCGGAAACCGGGACGTTTTCGACCGGCTCCGCGTTTTGGATACCGTTATTCTTGTTCATAATTTATTCACACCTTTCATGCGCATTTTACTACATTCGATATAAAAAGTCAACTGTCCTTGCCGCGGCAGGACCCGCCGCGCAAAAAGAACCGACAAAAAAAGACCGATGAGGGTCCTTTTTTGCAAATCCGGATTATTCCGCTTCCCGCAGACGGCGGCTGCGGCTTTTCACCAGAAGCAGCGCCGCTGCGCCCAGCGTCAGAACTGCGCCGAGTGTCAGGACCGGCGCCGTACCGGGACCGCCCGTGGAGGGCAATTCCAAAGCGGAAGCATTGGGGATGCGCACGGTTTCCACCGCGCCTGTCAGCGTCTGTCTGGCTGTCGCGCGGAACACCTCCGCAGACAGCTCATAGCCGACCGGCGCTTCGGTTTCCACCAGATAATACAGCCCGCAGCGCAGCTCGGGAGACGTTACCGAGCCGTCCGTACCCGTTGTGAGGATCAGCGGCTCGCCCCCGATCTCGACAGGTACTGCGGCGCGCGACGCGCCTTCGACCGTCAGGATCACGGTTTCGGCAGGATCTTCTCCCACGCCGGCCGCGCGGTAGACCTGAAACGACGCGCCCTGCAGCAGCTTCGTTTCATCATAGTCCGCGTATTTCACGATTTGGAAGACGCCCTTGACGTCGTCGTCCGGCGGCGGGATATCCGGCGGAGAGTCCGGCGGCGTGACCGGCACGTTTTTCGGATAGACGGTCGCGATATCCGAATAGCCGACGATCGTCACCGCCCCGGTATCCGGGTCCTCCTCCGTCACCGGCATCGGCAGCCAAACGTAAAACGGCGCGACCGGCGCCTGAATCTTGTCGGAATCACGCTCGATCACAAGATACACGCCGTCCTCCTCCAGCGGCAGCTTCGCGTAGCCGACTGCGTCTGTGACTGCTGCGCCGACCAGATTTTCAGCGGTCGCGTAACGCGAGACCTCCTCTTCCGTCGGCGTATCGCCGAGGTCCGTGGCGTCTTCGGCAGGGATTCTGTAAACGTCAAACGTGATATCGGAGATCGGCAGACCGCCCTCCTCGGTGGTTTTGATGATGCGCAAACCTTTTTCGATATCCTGCTCAAAGATGAAGGTTTTGTTTGCCGAAACGGCGGTCTCGCCTTCCGCCACGCCCACAAGGGCCTGCGAGGAATCGCGTCCGTTTTCAGGCTCGTAATAATAGACGCCCTTTTCGAGGTACTGCGTGCCGCTGACCTCCACGGAGATCGTTTCGCCCGGCTGCGCGAGCAGCTGCAGCGAGAACCGGTCGCCGGTTTCCGTACGCAGGGTTTTCCGGTCCGTCACCGCGCTCTCCTCCCCGTTCGCATGCGTGGACGTAACGGTGATATAAATCTCGTCGGAAGTCTGCACGTCCCCGTTCAGATTCACATAGATCCCGACCTGATACAGATCGTCTTCACCGGGCACAAGCCGCGCCATGGTGATCTCCACGTCCGAGATCACGAGCTGATGCGAGGGCGCATCCTTCGGCGGCAGATTACACAGGAAATAGGTCAGATTATTGACACGGTAGGCGGTATTCGGATCGACCGTCATTCTGCCTGCCCGCGTCGGCCACCATTCCCAAAGCTCATTATTATAAACGTGAAGCGGATTCATGTAGCTGACGAGCGACGCGTCGTATGTGCCGCCGTAACGGACGACATTGCCGATCCGCTGCAGATCCATATTGGAAAACGCCCAGATCGCCATCTGCACGCCCGCGATCAGATCGCTGCGATTGAGGCTGTCCACAAAGTCAGCGTCCAGCCCGTTCGCCTTCAGGCGGTCCTTCATTTCCCCGATCGTGAGATACGGGTAAGCATTTTCCATAATGGCGCGGATATGCCGGGCAGCGGAAGCGGAGTAATGCCCGCTGTCCTCAAGATTCGTCCGTTTATACATCGTGCCGGACTTCGGATTGGTGATCAGATCCGAGCAATAGGTCACGTCGTAATTGTTCTGTCCGTAAGCGTAGAGACCGTCCGGCGTCCACGTCGGCGCGCCGTCGGACGTATCCACGATCACGATCGTGGCGGGCACATCCGGGGAGCCCTCCTCATACCCCTGCGTGAGGTAGTTGGAGGATTCATAAGTCCCGATGATCTGATAGCGATAGGCGTCCGTGCGCGTGTTCAGCGTCACCGGCATACCATGGCTGTTCACAAAACGGGAATACGGGAACACCGTGCCGAGCGTATCGGTCAGCTTGCCGACCAGCGACGGATCCAGCTGCGCCTTCTCCGCGTCGGTCAGCGCGTCATACGCCTGCTGCGCCGCCGCGCGCGCCGCAAACATATC
>CACZGD010000042.1:21980-36835 GCA_902780565.1 Oscillospiraceae bacterium | reverse complement strand
CCGAACATGATGAGCAGGAAGCCCGCCGCCACGGCGGAGCCGATCACGCCCGCCACGTTCGGTCCCATGGCGTGCATCAGCAGGAAGTTCGTGGGGTTGTATTTGCGCCCCTCGTTCTGCGCCACGCGCGCCGCCATCGGCACGGCGGAAACGCCTGCCGCCCCGATCAGGGGGTTGATCTTGCCCTTCGTGATGATATACAGCACCTTGCCGATCAGCACGCCGCCCGCAGTGGAGCAGATGAAGGCGGTCAGACCCAGCACCACGATCAGCAGCGTTTTGAGCTGGATGAAATCCTGTCCGTTCGCGGTCGCGCCCACGCACACGCCGAGCATGATGGTGACGATGTTCATCAGCGCGTTCTGCGCGGTATCGGACAGGCGTTCGACGACGCCGGATTCCCGGAACAGGTTGCCCAGCATGAACATGCCGAGCAGCGGCACGACGGAGGGCAGGATCAGGGCGATGAGCACCAGCACCACGATCGGGAAGATGATCTTTTCGGTCTTCGAGACCTTTCTGAGCTGCGTCATTTTGACCTTGCGTTCCTTTTCGGTGGTCAGCAGCTTCATGATCGGGGGCTGGATGATCGGGATCAGCGCCATATAGCTGTACGCCGCCAGCGCGATGGGCGCGAGTAAATGTGACGCTAACTTGCTCGCGAGGAAGATCGCCGTGGGACCGTCCGCGCCGCCGATGATCGCAATGGACGCGGCTTCTGCGCCGCCGCGCCGAGAATCAGCGAAACGGGGTTGGAAAGCAGCGGGCCGAAATCCGTCATCGCGCCGACGCCCATGAAGATAAGGCAGGGGAAGACGGAGCTTTTCACGCCGACGTAGAGGATCCGCAGCACGCCGGACTCGTACCAGTGCGCGCCCTCCACCGCCATGGCGCCGGACAGGTCGCCGAGCTGCCCGCCGGTCACGTCCTTCATGACGTCCGCGCCGGGCATATTCGCCAGCAGAATGCCGAAGGCGATGGGCACGAGCAGCAGCGGCTCGAATTTCTTTTTGATCGCAAGGAACAGAAAGACGAACGCCACGCCGATCATCACGGCGTTCTGCCACGACAGGGCTGCGAGACCGGAGCTCTCCCACAGACCCTTCAGTACTTCAAAAATCAGGTTCATAAGCGCCTCCGTTACAGGACCGCCAAAAGCTGGTCGGTATCCACGCTCTGCCCCTTCGCGGCAAGGATCTGCCGCACCGTGCCGTCGGCGGGCGCGACGATCTCATTTTCCATTTTCATGGCTTCGAGGATAAACAGGACCTGCCCCGCCTTCACGGCGTCCCCGATCGCGCACTTGACCGAAAGGACCGTGCCGGGCATGGGGGAAAGGACCTTTGTGCCGCCGCCAACGGGGCCAGCCGCGGAAACGGCGGTGGGCGCGGGAACGGGCGCCGCCGCGGGCGAAGCGACGGGGGCGGGCGCGGGCGACGTATAGACGACGTCGGTCACGGCGGTGATGGCGGCCTCGGTCTCGGTGACCTCGACCTCATATTTCTTTCCGTTTAAGGTGACGGTATATTTCATTTGACTTCCTCCAGGAGCTTGATCGAATGGAATTGCAGACGGTTCAGCGGGACGCCGGCGCGGTTGGCGACGATGGCCATGATCAGCACGGCTTCCTCCTCGCTGACGTCGATCAGGGTGAGCTGCCCCTGCGATTCGGTTTCGGGCAGCGGGGTTCCGGCGGCTGCCGGGGCGGCAGGCGCGGGACCGGATTCGGCGGCGGGCGCGCCAGTCAGCGCGGCGGCCTGCTTCTTTTTGCGCTTCGCTTCCAGCAGATCGAAGATCGAGCCCTGTCCCTTGACGAACAGCGCAATCACGCCGAGGATCACGAAGACGAGCGCGAAGCCCACAAGGGAAATCAGCAGCGCGCGGCCGATGGTCATTTCGCTGCCGTACAGTTCGTTAAATACGCCGAGCGGGGCCGTCATCACGCATCCGTCCTTTCAATGGTATAGGTGAACACCTTTTTGCGCTTCTCCTCACGCTTCAGGAAGAAGGATTCCGCCTGCGTCGGGAAGGCGATGTAGCTCAGCACGTCCTCGTCGCACCCGGCAAGCTCGCCGATCTCCGCCCGCGCCTTTTCCACGATGGGCGGCAGGGTATCGGCAAAGCGGCAGGTCAGCGGCTTTTCGTCGCCCAGCACCTGCCTTCTGAGGTCCTCGTTGATCTGCCCGGGCGCGCGGCCGTATTCGCCGCGCAGATAGGCCTTGATCTCCTTGGACACGGTCTTATATTTCCCGTACAGGACGTTGGACGTCGCCTGCACGCCGACCATCTGGCTCATGGGCGTGACGAGCGGGGGATAGCCGAGGTCCTTTCGCACGTTCGGCACCTCCGAGAGTACCTCGTCCAGCCGGTTCAGCTTTTTCTGCGCCGTGAGCTGCGCCACGAGGTTCGAGAGCATGCCGCCCGGGATCTGGTAGTTCAGCGCGTCGGTATCGGTGGCGAGCACCACGGGGTTCAGCAGCCCCGACTGCAGGCATTCGGCGCGGTAGGGCTTGAAAAAGCCGTTGATCTCGTGCAGGGCCTTCGGATCGAGCCCGGTTTCATAGCCGTATTCGCGCAGCACGTAGTCCAGCGTTTCGGTCGCGGGCTGCGCCGTGCCGCCGGAAAAGCAGGAGATCGCGGTATCGATCACGTCCGCGCCGGCCTCCACCGCGCGCAGGTAGGTCATGAACGCCAGCCCCGTGGTGGCGTGGGTGTGCACCGCCACCGGCAGGCCGACCTCCTTTTTCAGGGCGCTGACAAGCTCAAAGGCGGTCTTCGGGCTCATGATGCCCGCCATATCCTTCACGCACAGCATCTGCACGCCGAGCTTTTTGAGCGCCTTGCCGGTCTCGATATAGGATTTGAGGTCGTGGATCGGGGAGAGCGTGAAGCAGATCGTGCCCTGCACCTCCGCGCCCGCCTCCAGCGCCGCCTTCACGGCGACCTCCACGTTTCGCACGTCGTTGAGCGCGTCGAAGATCCTGAGCACGTCGATCCCGTTTTCCACGCTCTTTTTCACGAACAGGCGCACCGCGTCGTCCGGGTAATGCTTATAGCCCAGCAGGTTCTGCCCGCGCAGCAGCATCTGCAGCTTCGTGTGCGGTGCCGCGGCGCGGATCCTGCGCAGCCGCTCCCAGGGGTCCTCGTTCAGATACCGCAGGCAGGAATCAAAGGTCGCCCCGCCCCAGCATTCGAGGGAATAGTAGCCCGCCCTGTCAAGCGTGGACAGAATGGGCTCGAACGCCGAAAACGGCATTCTCGTTGCGATCAGGGACTGGTTCGCGTCCCTGAGCACGGTTTCCGTAAACTTGATCTGCATAGTGAACACTCCGTTAAAATGAATATAATCGGAAATCGAATTCCAAATCTTCTCCATTTTATATTATACCAAAAATTCCGGAAAAGTCAAGCGGGGACGGCGGGAAATCCGCGCCGAGGGAAAACGCGCGGCGGCTTTTTTTGCATTTGACATTATAAGCGGAGTGTGTTATCATAGAAAACGACGACTTTTATGCGGAAAGGATGGAACGACATGATCAAAAACAAAACCATCGTGCTGACCGGCGCGTCCTCCGGCATCGGGCTGGAGGTCCTGAAGCTCCTCTCTTCCGAGGAGAGCAATAAGATCCTTGCGGTCTCCCGCCGGGCGGAAGAAAAGCTCGGCTTCGTATCGGATAACGTCTACGTCTATAACGCGGACGTCTCCACCCGCGAGGGCGTGGACGACGTGTTCAAAAAGGCGGACGAGGTCTTCGGCGGCAGAAAGATCGATATCTTTTACGCGAACGCCGGGTTCCCGTACTATGAGGAGTATAATTACACGAACTGGGAACGGGTGCTGAAGATCTTCGAGACCAACACGATCTCCCCGATCTATACCTACGCGAAGTATCTGCACCACCTGAACGGGCGCGAGGGGCACTTGGCCTATACCGTGTCCGCGATCGGGCAGATGGCGATGCCCGGCTACGCCCTGTATTCCGCCAGCAAGTTCGCCTTGCACGGCTTCCAGCAGGCGATCCGCATGGAAAAGCCCGGCAACATGAAGCTGACCTGTCTGTATCCCATCGCCACGAACACGAACTTCTTCAAGGTCGCGAACCCCGTGGAATTTGAAAAGCCCTTCCCGGTCCAGCAGCCCGGCGTCGTCGCCCGCAAAATGGTGGACGGCATCGAGCAGGGCAAGAAGTTCGTCTTCCCATCGCCGCTGTTCACGGTGTCCAAGGTCCTGATGGGCGTCTGCCCGCCGGTGCGCACCGTTTACTGGAAGCTGGAAACGGACAAGCTCGAGCGCTTTAAGAAAAAGCTGCGCGAGCTGGGGAAATGACCGACCGGCCGCGTGTGCCCGAAAGGATCAACATGGAATATCGGTATCTCTTTTCGCCGATGAAGATCGGCACGATGGAAGTCAAAAACCGCGTCGTGATGAACGCCGCGGAGTTTTCGCTGGGGCAGACGAACGGCTGCCCGACCGAAAAAATGATGGATTATTACGAGGAGCGCGCCAAGGGCGAGGTGGGGCTGATCATCCCGGGCATTTGCCGCGTCAACGATATGGGCGCGACCTCCACGTTCACGCAGCTCTCCATGGCAAACGATTTCAATATTGAGCCCATGCGCGAAATGGCGCGCCGCATCCACAGCCACGGGGCAAAGCTCTGCATCCAGCTCCACCATCCGGGGCGGCAGGGCTACGCCTCCGCCATCAATTCGCTGCCGGCGGTGATCCCGCTCGTGGACCGCTTTCCGAAGCTGCCGGGCCTGCTTTTCAAGGCGACGCCCCTGCTTTTGGGGCTGGAGGCGAAGCGCGTGTGCTTCTCGGTGCAGTCGCCCTCCGGCGGGGAGCTTTCCGCCCACGGCGCGACCCGCATCCATGCCATGAGCAACAAGGCGGTCAAGAAGCTGATCGCCGACTTCGTGGACGCCGCCGAGCGCTGCAAAAAGGCGGACGTGGACGCGGTGGAGCTGCACGCCACCCACGGCTATATCATCCAGCAGTTCCTGAGCCCGAACACCAACCGCCGCACGGACGAATACGGCGGCAGCTTCGAGAACCGCCTGCGGTTCCTCAGCGAGATCGTGATCGGCATCAAGCACCGCTGCGGCAACGACTATCCGCTGATCGTGCGTCTGTGCGCGGACGAGATGTACGACCGTGTGGGCAAGCCCGGCAAGGGCTATGACCTCGAGACCGGCAAGCGCATCGCAAAGCGCCTTGAGGAGCTGGGCGTGGACGCCATCGACGTGTCCAGCGCCTGCTACGACGCTTATAACTACTGGCTGGAGCCCACCTCCTTTACCCCCGGCTGGCGGGCGTACCTGGCAAAAGCGATCAAGGAGACGGTTTCGATCCCCGTGATCGCCGCGAACTTTATCCGTTCCCCCGAACAGGCGGAACGGCAGATCGCCGACGGTACGCAGGATTTCGCGGGCAGCGCGCGCAACTTCATCTGTGACCCGCATTGGGCGCTGAAGGCGAAGGAGGGCCGTGAAAACGAGATCCGCCGCTGCATCGGCTGCCTGCACTGCATCGAGTCCTTCATGACCAACGCCATGATCGGCAAGCCCGGCGAGTGCGCCCTGAATCCGGGAGTCGGCAGGGAAAAGGAATACGAGCACCCCGTCAACATCGGGCAGCGCCGCCCCGTGGTCGTGGTGGGCGCGGGCCCCGCGGGGCTGACCGCCGCCGTGACGCTGCGGCGACGCGGCTTTGCCGTGACGGTGCTGGAGCAGAACGAAAAGGCCGGCGGGCAGGTGATCGCCGCCTCCGCCGGGCATCTGAAGGAGAAGCTTTATTGGGCGATTGAGGACTTGCTCACCCAGGCGAAAAAGCTCGGTGTGGAGATCAAATACGGCGTGAAGGCGGACGAAGCCACGCTGCGCGCCATGACCCCCTACGCGGTCTTTCTTGCGACCGGCGCCGCGCCCGTCGTGCCGCGCGCCATCCCCGGGATCGGGGGCGAGAACGTGGTCACGGCGGAAAGCGTGCTGCTGGGGCAGCGCACGGTCGAAAACCGCAGGGTCGTTGTGATCGGCTCCGGGCTGACCGGTCTGGAGGTCGCCGAGGTGCTGACTTTACACGGCAACACTGTCACCGTCGTTGAAATGGCGGATAAAATCGCCCCGAAGGCGTGGTTCCAGCACGTGGACGACGCCATGAGCCGTCTCGGCCCCGCAGGCGTGGAGATCCTGACGTCCACGCGCCTGGTGTCCGTGGGCGAAAACGCGGTCAGGGTCGCCGAACAGGACGGCCATAGCTGGGAGATCCCGGCGGAGACCGTGGTGCTCGCCATGGGCGTGCGTCCGAACCGGGCGCTGCTGGACGAGGTCCAGAACCTGAACGTACCGGTCTTTGTCGTCGGCGACGCCGGAAACGGCGGCTCCATCGGCAGGGCGAACCGCGACGCGTATCAGAAGGCCGCCGCGCTGGAATAAATCTATTCGTTATAAAAAATGCAGCCGTCTCCTTTTCGGGGACGGCTGCGCGTTTCTTTCGGGATACGTTCAGCTTGCCTGCAGCAGCGGGAGCAGTTCTCCCACGTTATGCACGCCGGCAAGGGTCTCGTTTGTGATCGAGACGCCGAATTCGTCCTCGAGGGCGACGGCGATGTTCATCAGGTCAAAGGACGTTGCGCCGAGGTCGTTCCTGAGGGACGCCGATTCCGTGATGTCGGCGGGGGCCACGTCCACGTATTCGCAGATGATGCTTCTCAGTTTTTCCAGCATATGCGGTTCCTCCTTTTTGAGTATAATATCAGGGGTTACAGGATCTTCAGAATGTCCGCGAGCGGCGCGTCCGGGTTCTTCACGCCCGCCAGGATCGCCTTGACCGTGCCCTCGTGGAAGCGCCGGATCTCCTCGTCCGTGTGATGCGTCAGACGGTGGATGTAGGAGAACACGTAGTCCCCGCTGCGCGGGTCGCGCATGGTAATGGTGTACAGCGGCATCACGTAGTGCGCGAAGTCGCAGCCCACGTACTCGAAATCCCTGCCGTCCATCGCGTCCTCGTTGAGCTGCAGATAGGAGAACATCATGCTGGTGGGCGTCTGCATGATCGACAGGTGATAAAGCTTCTGCTCGATGTCGCGCACGTCCGTGAACGGCACGTCCGACAGGCGGAACAGCTCAAGCTGCGACGCGGCCAGCGTAGCCAGCGTCTCCCGGAAGGTCTTTTCCGGGTGCAGGATCTCCCGCCACGGCATGGGGGAGGCCAGCGTGCCGCCGCAGCGCTTTTCCGCCACGGTCTTGCGCCGCGGGCACAGCACCCAGATCATGGTGTCGTTGACCTCACGGTTGATTTTGGAGAGGAACAAGCGGAAGCCGAGCTGCACCACCCACTCCGCGCTCAGGCGGTTCTCCTTCACAAAGGCGGTGATCGCCTCGCTGTCCTCATGCGTCAGGCGCAGCTTCAGAAAATGCGTGTGATCCCGGAAGGGGGAGTAGGCGAACGGCATATCGAGATCCGGCTTGTGCAGGAGCTTCGCCTGCCGGTCGATCATCTTCGGCCCGTTCGGCGCGCAGAAGAACGGGCGGCGGTCCAGCGCCACACGCTCCCGGAGTTTGTTTTTCTGCTCGAGGATGCGCGCGTCCAGCTCGGGATTGTTCTGCTCGCGCCGGACGATATCCTCGTAGCTGCCGAGCGGACGGGGGAGCGGGGTCCCCTTCGTCAGGTGGTCGTAGACCGCGAGCAGATCCTTGAAAAACAGGAAGGTCGCCATCGCGTCCATGACCATGTGCGAGACCTTGAGATAGATTCCGGATCTGCCGTCCCACGCGCGGAAAAACATCAAACGGTAGGTCCTGCCGCCGAACACGTCCAGCGCCTTTGCCGCGTCCGCGTTCAGAACGGCTTCCTGTTCCTCCTTCGTCGTGAACACGCGCTGCTCCACGCTCGGGAGCCTGTATTCCGGCAGAAAGAATTCCCGGATGCCGAGGGGCGTGCGCGTCAGGCGCAGCCGCATGCAGTCGTTGCGGGCGATCTCGATGTTCAGCGCCCTTGTCAGCGCGTCGAAATCCAGCCGTTCGGCGAACAGCATGGCGCAGGGGATCTGTGTGGATTGGGTGTGCAGGGTGTAGCGCCACATATACGCCACCATCTCCTGCGAGCGGATCAGGCGGTATACGGGGACTCCTTTGGGCGGTCTCATGGGACGCGCCTCCTTTCGGTCGATCGGTATTACAGCGTCTGCTTCGGGCGGATCAGCTTGCCCGTTGCGGTTTTTTCAAAGGGGGAGGTCCTCACCTTCAGCTTCGCCACGGTGTGGGAGGGCGCCGCGGTGCGGTTCATGTCGTCCGTCAGCTTCCAAAGGGCGGCCTCGGGGTCGTCGCAGCGCGCGTCGGGGTTCGGGTAGATCTCCGCGGTGATCGCGCCGTTTTCGGCGTAGACCAGCACTTCGCTGACCAGCGGATCGGCAAGATAGCGGCGCTCGATCCCCTCCGGCGACACGTTTTCGCCGTTCGCGAGAATGATCAGGTTCTTGGCGCGCCCGGTGATGAATACCTGCCGGTCTGCGGTCACGTAGCCGAGGTCGCCGGTCCTCAGCCACCCGTCCTCGGTAAAGGCTTCGGCGGTCAGGTCGGGGCGTTTGTAATAGCCGAGCATCCGGCACGGGGTCAGGATCTGCAGCTCCCCGTCGGGGGCGGTGCGCGCCTCGCAGATGTTCATGAGCCTGCCAACGCTTTCCAGCGCCGTCTGCCGGTCCGGGACTGTGATCTTGCAGCCTGCCTCGCTCATGCCGTAGCCCTGCCGCAGAAAGATCCCGTATTCCTCAAAGCCGCGGCACAGAGTCGGGTCGAGGTAGGCGCCGCCGGAGAACATGATCTTCAGGTTGCCGCCGGTCACGTTCGCCGCGGCCTGTTCGGGCGTCCATTCCGGATGCCGCTGCCGTACGCCGTTGATGCGCGCCAGCAGCGCCGCCGCAAGGGTGGGCACCACGCGCATCTGCTGGGGACGAAACCGCTGCAGGTTTTTGAATAAGTAGCGCATATCTCCGTTCAGGCAGATCATGTTGCCGTTCTGCAGCGGGAAGATATAGTCGGAAACGAAACAGAAAATATGATACAGCGGCAGCGCGCTCAGGAGCACGTCCGAGCGGTTCGCCACGTCGTCGAAGGCTTCCACGTTGACGTTCGCCACCAGCGCCCTGCCGGAGAGCATGACGCCCTTTTTCTCGCCCGTGGTGCCGGAGGTATAAATGATGAGCTGGCACGCCTCGGGATCGACCGCGACGTCCGAGAGAGCGGTGTAAGGGGAGCCGTCCCCGTATTCGGCGCGGATGGCGTCAAGCCCCTCGTCGCTGATTTCGATCGCTTCGGTCAGTGACGGGCACAGCGCCCGGAGCTCGTCCGCCTTGGCGCCGATTTCCGGCTCATGCAGCAGCACCGCCGCGTCCGCGTCACGCAGGATGGCGCCCGCGTCCGCAGGGGACAGTTCCGGCGCCAGCGGGATCGCCACGAAGCCGCCGATCAGCAGGCCGGTCAGCCAGACGATATAGGCGTAGGTGCTGCGGCTCATGATCGCCATGTCGGCGTTCGCGGGCAGGGTACGGCGCAGCCGCCTGCACACGGCAAGCGCGTCGGAACGCACCTCGGCATAGGTGCGGTCCACGACCTCGCCGTCATGGAGATAACGGATAAAAACGCGATCCGGGAAACGCACGGGGGCCAAATCGAGCAGCTCCCGGATCGTCGGCAGATTCTTGGATTCCATATGTTTGCTCCTCTTTTGCGCGGGACGTGTTGTCCGAAACGCAGGACCTGACGAAAATGACGGAAAACCAACAGGTGTTTATAATTTATAATATATAGAAAATATTAAATGATTCTTTAATTTGTGTGAATAAAATATGAACTGATTATTCGTTTTTTCAAGTAATATAACAAAAATAATTCATAATTCGCAGAAAAGATTTCAATTTATCAACAAATCCTTAAAATATGGAAAACAATTTAAGCACAGCGGATGTAAAAACAGCGTAACGTGTTGAAAAATTTTGTAAAAATAAAAACGCCTTTCCGATGCGGAAAAGCGTTTTGCGCAGGGTTCGGCGCAGCGTTAGAAATCGGCGATCGCCGCGATGGCCGCGGTTGCTGCCACGGCGCCGTCGGCGGCAGCGGTGACGAGCTGGCGGACGTTTTTGGTCCGGTTGTCGCCCGCCACGAACACGCCGGGCGTTTTTGTGCGGCAGTCCTCGCCCGCGACGGCGTACCCGGCGGGGTCGAGCTCCACAAGGGAGGCGAAGTTCTGATTCTCCGGGATCCGCCCCACGGCGACGAACAGCCCCTTGACTTCGATCGTGCGCACGCTGCCGTCCTTGTTCGTCACGTCGATGGCGTTCAGCCGCTTTTCGGCGTGCAGGGCGGTGACGGTGGAATTATACACAAACTCCACGTTTTCGCGCGCGGCGAGCTTTTGCACGGTCGCGTCCTCCCCGCGGAAGGTATCGCGCCGGTGGATGAGATACACCTTTTCGGCAAGATCGGCAAGATACAGCGCGTCCTCCAGCGCCGTGTTGCCGCCGCCGACCACCGCGACCGTCTTCTTGCGGAAGAACGCCCCGTCGCAGGTCGCGCAATAGGAGATCCCGCGCCCGACGAGCGCGTCCTCTCCCTCCACGCCGAGCTTGCGGTTCTCGCTGCCGGTGGCAAGGATCACGGTTTTCGCTTCGTATTCGTTCTTGGTCGTGACGACGGTCTTTACGCCGTTTTCGTCCCGGAGCCCTACGGCCTTCTCGAATTTGAATTCGGCGCCGAGGCCCTTCGCCTGCTCATAGAGCTTCGTGGCGAAGTCAAAGCCGGAGATGTGCGCCTCCACGGGATAATTCTCGATATCGGGCGTGTTGATGATCTGCCCGCCGTAGGATTTTGCCTCCAGCACCAGCACGCTTTTGGATGCGCGGCGCGCGTAAATGGCGGCGGTCATCCCGGCGGGACCCGCGCCGACGATGATCACGTCGAACATGGCTCAGCCCTCGATGAAGGACAGGATCTCGTCCTTGGGGATGAGACCCACGCTGCGGTTCGCTTCCTTGCCGTTCTTCACAAGCACAAGGCAAGGGATCGCGGACACGTCGAAATCCTCGGCGAGCTCATCCTCGTCGTCGATGTTGATGGAAACGACCTTCACGTCGTCGCGCTCGGCGGCGACTTCGTCCAGCATGGGCTTCAGCATACGGCAGGGACCGCACCAGGCGGCGTTGAAATCCACCAGCACGGGCTTATCGGACTCCAGGACCTCGGATTTGAAATTGGCGGAAGTGACTTCGATAACAGACATGATTCTTTCTCCTTTTTTCGTTTTCTCTTATTATAACAGAGCGGCGATATCCGCGTCAAGCTCTTCTGCGGGCGTGGTGGGGGAAAAGCGCTTTACGACCTTGCCGCTGCGGTCCACCAGGAACTTGGTGAAGTTCCACTTGATGTCGCCGGGCTTTTTGGTGCTCGTGCTGATCTTCGAGATCGCCTTCATGGTCATTTTCCGCGCCAGACCGTTCACGGTATCCTCCGGCGCCTCAGCCTTGAGGAAGGTATAAAGCGGGGACTCGTTTTCGCCGTTCACGTCGATCTTCTTAAGCTGATCGAACTGGGTCTTATACTTCGCGGTGCAGAACGCGTGGATCTCGTCGTCCGAGCCCGGCGCCTGCTCCTTGAACTGGTTGCAGGGGAAGTCCAGGACCTCAAGGCCCTGCTCGTGATATTTTTCATAGAGCTTTTCAATGCCCTCATACTGCGGGGTGAAGCCGCAGCCCGTGGCGGTGTTGACGATCAGCAGCACCTTGCCCTTCAGCTCGCTGAGATCCAGCTCGCCCTCCTTGCGTTTACTGACTTTGTAATCATAGATCGACATTGGGAAACCCTCCTGATGATTTTGATAGATTCGACACAATTGATTGTGTACAATTGAATTGTACCCGAAATATGCCGAAAAGTCAAGGGCTCCGCGGTGAATTTACAAACCGTTCACAATTTTACGAAAAAGAAAAACGGGCCGCAGCCCGTTTCCTCAGTCATAGGTCCGGATCAGGGAGATCACCTTGCCGAGGATGATGACCTCGTCCAGAATGATCGGCGCGTAATCGTCGTTTTCCGGCTGCAGGCGGAAATGCCCCTTTTCCTTATAGAACCGTTTGACGGTCGCCTCGTCCTCGATCAGCGCGACCACGATGGTGCCGTTATCCGCCACCGGCGTTTTTTCGGCGATGATGATATCGTTATTGAAGATCCCGGCGTTGATCATACTGTCGCCGCGCACGCGCAGGGCGAACATGGATTTGGTCTCGTCCGGCGTGCCGGCAAACGGTACGTAGCCCTCGATGGATTCGGTGGCAAGGATGGGCATGCCCGCCGTGACTGTGCCGATCAGCGGGACCTGCACCACGGGCTGGCGCTCCCCGACAATACGGATGGAACGGCTGGTCTGGCTCTTGCGCTCGATATACCCGGCTTCCTCCAGCTTTTCAAGGTAGCGCTGCACGGAACCGGTGGATTTGAGCCCCACCTTCTGGCAGATCTCCCGCACCGAGGGGACCCTGCCGTACTGCGCCTGCTCCGCGAGATATTCATAGATCCGCTGCTGGGTCTCGTTCAATTCCATCTTCAAAACTCCTTTTTCTGCTGTACTCACAGAGAGTATAGCACAAATGTTCTCAAAATGCAAACATTTGTTTAAATAATTTTCAGGATTTTTCGAAAATTCTTTGCTGGCAGAGCTGATCCGTGAGCGCCGTGTAGGTCAGCACGAAGGGAATGGAGACGCCCAGCGCCCCGAACAGCCGCCACCCCAGCGTGTGCAGCCGCATTTCCGGCAGCAGCCACGGGCGGCGGCGCACGGCCTCCCGGCTGCGGGAGAGCGCCTTTGCGGGCGACAGGCGCGGGAAGCGGCGCAGGAAAAAGCCGGTCATCGCGTATTGCTGGCGCAGGACCGCGAACGCGACGAGGGCGGCGCCGACCTGCGCGCCGGAGAGCAGCAGCCCCATGCGGATCGCCCGGACCGGCAGCAGGGCGGAAAACGTCAGCGCGGTGACGCAGAGGAAGGAGACGGCGGCGGGCAGGCAGAGCAAAAGCAGCAGGCAGACGCTGCGCGCGAACACCAGCGCGTCCCCGGCAAGCTGCCGCGCGCCCTGCCGCAGGGACAGGAACGAAATCGGGTCCTTTGCCGGGTCCGGCTGCGGCAGGTAATCGAACAGCCCCGCCTTTGCGGTTTTGTCAAACAGCAGGAACAGCGCGCCGGCTGCCGTCAGCCCCGCCGCTGCCGCCGGGACCGGGAGCGTTACCCCGAACGCGACCGGCGCCCTGCCGCCGAACGGCAGAAACGCGGCGGACAGAAAACAGACGGCGGCGGACAGCCCCGCCAGCAGCCGCAGCTCGAAAAACAGCGTCGCGGCAGCCTTTCTGCCGTGGCTCATGCGCCGCGCCTTCAGCTTGATCGAAAACATAAAAACACCCCGGACGTAGTGTGCCCGGGGCGACAAAAATCATGCGTTTCCTGTTATTTCCGCGTTTTTTCTTTGCGGCGGCAGATCACGGCGGAGTCCGTCGCGTCCCTGCCGTTCAGCACCAGCGTGTTGATCCTGCGGCGCAGACGAACGTCGCGGAAGACGAACACGCTTTCGGAGAGCCGCTGCGCCTGGACCCGTTTTCTGTGCTTGCCGTTGACGGACAGGCTGAGCGACGGCAGGTTCGAGAAGCATTTCACGTCGATGGTTTTTCCGGCGGTGCGGGCGGGCAGGGAAGCGAGCTTCGCAAAGCCCCCCGGCGCCAGGGGACCGGCGCAGAAGGCGACCACCGCCTTCTGATTGCCGAACACCTCCCACAGCTTTTCATGCCAGCGCGAAAAATACTCCTGCGAGCCGTCCGGCTCGCGCGGGTCGGTTGAATGCACGTCGTACAGGCACTCCGGCGGCCTTGCGAACACCAGATAGCGATAGGCGGGGTGCGCCTCGCGCAGGGCGGCAAAGCGGGCGGCAAGCGCGTCGAAATCGTGATCGAAGCCGACGGCGTCGGCGTTCAGCAGCAGGGCATCCGGCACGGCGTCGGTGATGCTTTCCGCCGTGAGCGCGCTGCTTTCACCCGCGCAGAACACGCCGGGCGCGCCCTCGTGCACAAGGCGGCAGAAGGTCTTCGCATAGGCGACGTCGTCGCTGCGGTAGGCAATGAACGCCACGCTCGGGTGGCGGCGCAGCAGCGGCAGCAGGCGCTGCAGCTCGTCAAAGTCCCGTTCATCCCCGGTGCAGGGGAAGCGGTAGATCAGCATCAGCCCCAGCCGGTCGCACACCTCCGGCAGACGGCAGGCGGGGTCCAGAGCGCCGGTGAACACGGCGTTCGCGTCCAGGCTCACCATGGCGTCCATGGCGTCGCCCACGTTTTTGGCGTCCCGCAGCAGCGCGCCGTAGAGGGGGAGCTTGAGCCCGTTGAGCTGATAAAAGCCGTCCCTCGTCAGCTCGGCGTTCCGCAGCCCGAAGGTGACGGACACGTCGTCCAGCACGGCGGCGTCCCGCTGCAGAAACGCGTCCACGCGGTACTTGAAGTTCGCGTGGCGGCCCTCCCACAGCATGGGGGCGGACAGCCGGAACGCGGCGCGGCAGTCGGTGGGGCGCACGTTCTCGGTATCGAGCAGAATCCCGTCCGGCGAATAGAGCCGGAAGATCACCACGTCGTAATTATTGGGGTTCGCGACCGCCGCCGAGACCTCGATGGTGACGCCGGCGTCGTCGAACGCGGGACGGACCTCGATGGGCGTGACCCCGGTCTCGGGGGAAAAGTGGGAGCGCTCGGTGCAGATGAGCGCCGCGCCGCCGAAGCAGAAATCGCCGTCCGGGGTCGCCTCGGGACGGATCTCCAGCGCAAGCTTCTGTCTG
>CACZGD010000042.1:0-21948 GCA_902780565.1 Oscillospiraceae bacterium | reverse complement strand
AGGGCGTCAGCTCCACCGTGACGGGCGCGAAGCGCGACGTGAACGCCGCCGCCTTTTCACCGTCCACCGTGACCGTGACCGCGCCGGAAACGGCGCTGAGCTCCAGATACCAAACGCTGTTCTTATCCGCCGCGTCGGTCACGATCGTGTGGGAATACCGCACGGTCTCCGGTACGTCCCCGATCGGCAGGGTCAGGGGCAGGTCAAAGTTTTTTTCGCCGCCGTCGAAGATCTCCTTCTTCCAGGCGGCGCGCAGATCGATTCGTTTTCTCATGCCGCGCCCTTCCTCAGACCGTCAGGTCCGCTTCGAGCACGACGGGGCAGTGATCGGAGCCGTAGATATCGCTGCGGATCGCGGCGCTTTTCAGCCGGTCGTTGAGGCCGTCGTCGCAAATAAAATAGTCAATGCGCCATCCCGCGTTCTTTTCCCGCGCGTGGAAGCGATAGGACCACCAGGAATACGCCTCGGTCAGGTCCGGGTAAAAATAGCGGAACGTATCGGTATAGCCGGCGGCGAGCAGGGCGGAGAACTTCCCCCGTTCCTCGTCCGTGAAGCCCGCGTTGTGCCGGTTGGTTTTGGGATTCTTCAGGTCGATCTCCGTGTGCGCCACGTTCAGGTCGCCGCAGAAGATCACGTGCTTTTTCTCACGCAGACCGTTGATATAGGACAGAAAATCGTCCTCCCACGTCTGGCGGTAGCCGAGGCGCTGCAGACCGTCCTGCGAATTCGGGGTATAGACGGTCACGAGGTAAAAATCCGGGTATTCGAGCGTGATGACCCTTCCCTCACGGTCGTGCGCCTCGATCCCGATCCCATAGAAGACCGAAAGGGGCTTGTGCTTCGTAAAGATGCAGGTGCCGGAATAGCCCTTCTTTTCGGCGTAATTCCAGTAGCTGTCATACCCCTCGAAGCTGAGGTCGAGCTGCCCCGCCTGCAGCTTGGTCTCCTGCAGGCAGAAAAAATCCGCGTCCAGCTCACGAAACACCTCCGGAAAGCCCTTCCCCATGACTGCCCTGAGACCGTTGACGTTCCAGGAAACAAATTTCAGCATAAAGATCCCCCTTTTTCTCAATTCTACATTGTAGCACAAGCGGGTAGACGTGGCAAGAGAAAAATCGAAAAATTAAGAAAGATTTATCGGTTTCCCGCAAACAAAAAAAAGCCGCCCCGGGGGACGGCCTTTCGTTCGGTGCATCGGCTCAGCCGAGATTGAACAGCTTTTTGAAGAAATTCAGGAAGGTCTGCAGGAACTTGAACAGCATATCCTTGAGGCTGGAGATCTGCCCCTCCTGCAGGGAGAAGACGACCACGTACCAGTCCTCCTGCACGTCCGGGATCGTGTAGATGCCGTATTCGTCGGGCGTGAGGGTGACGATATCGGTGGTATCGTTATCCTGATAATAGAGATCGTAGGGGAAGGAGGCGGGGTAGGCCTTGATCACGGTGGAGGAATCGGGGCGATAGTTGCCGAGATACTTCACGCCGAAACGGAAATCGCCGCCTTTCGCAACGGTGTTCTCGTCGCCGTCCGCGGGCTCAAGCGCGATCATTTTCTGATATTTCTCCTGCACGCGCACGGTATAGACCTGCGTGTAGCCGCCCTCGTCCTCCGCGAACGCGATCACGGACACGGTGGTCATCAGCAGCAGGGCCGCCAGCAGCACGGAAAGCAGTTTTTTCATATGTTTCATACGCATCGTCCTTTCATCTTTGTGTTTAATACCATTATACAGGGTATTATCGGAAAATGCAAGGGGCAAAGCGAAAAAATCAGGCGTCCGGCGCCCCGTCTTCGCCGCCGTCCTCCGCCGTTAGGGCGCGGTAGACGTCCCCCTTCTTCGCGCCGGTCTCCTTCGCCGCGCGCTTCGCTGCCTCGTTCAGGCTCAGCCCCGCCGCCATCAGGGACCTCGCCAGCGCCACGGGATCCGTCTGCGGCGCTTCGGCTGCCAGCTCCTCCTCGGTCTTCGCCTCCACGATCAGCACGAACTCGCCCTTGATCCTGCCGTCCCCGAATAGGGTCACGGCTTCGGACAGGGTGGTCAGCACGGCGCTTTCGTGGATCTTCGTCAGCTCCTTGATGATCGCGATGCGCCGGTCGCCGAGGGTCTCGTACAGGTCGCGCAGGGTGGAAACGAGCTTGTGCGGCGCTTCGTAAAACACCATGGTCTTTTTTTCGCTTTTCAGCTCCTCCAGATGCTGCCGCCGCTTGGGCTTGTTGACGGTCAGAAAGCCCTCGAACGAAAAGCGCGTCACATTCATGCCGGAAAAAGCCAGCGCGGTCGCCACTGCCGTGGGACCGGGCACGGTGGCGACGGGGACGCCCGCCTCCCGCGCCAGACGCACAAGGTCGATGCCGGGGTCGGAGATCGCGGGCATGCCGGCGTCCGTGACCACGGCACAGCTTTCGCCCGCCAGCAGGCGCTCCACAATGCCGGGGCCCTTTTCCATGCGGTTGTGCTCGTGATAGGAGACGAGCTCGCTGCGGATCTCAAAGTGGTTCAGCAGCTTCGCGGTGACGCGGGTATCCTCCGCGCAGATGAAATCCACCTGCCTGAGCGTTTCCTTGCCGCGTTCGGAGAAGTCGCCGAGGTTGCCGATCGGCGTGCCGACGATATATAGGGTTCCTGGCATATTGATCTTCCTTTCGTGCCGTCGGGGATGGGACTGCGCTTGCCGTCAGTCGGTTTGGATCGCGGCCTGATTCGAGACGCTTTTCGCCTCCGCCGTCAGGCTGTCGGTTTCTGTGTACATCACAAAAGGCGCTTCGACCCGCAGACCGGGCGCGCGCCCCTTTTTGCCTTCGAGCAGAAACAGCCACGGCGCGGTTCCGGCGGTCTTCTGCACGAAGCGCAGGCGCTTCGGCTCCAGTCCCGCGCTTCGCATGGCGCACATGGCGTCCGTCAGGCGCTCGGGCCGCAGACAGATCGAAAACGACCCGCCGAAGCGGACGAGGTACGCCGCGGCCTCGCAGACCTCCTCCAACGTGACGCCCGTTTCGTGGCGCGCCAGCCTGTCCGCCGGGGCGGCGCTGGCGATCCCGTGCCCGGCTTTGGTATAGGGCGGGTTCATGGAAACGCGGTCAAAGGAACCTGCGGGGAACAGCGTTTTCGCGTCCCGAAGGTCTGCGCGGACGACGTTGATCCGGTCGGCGACGCCGGAAAGCGCCGCGCTGCGCCGGAGCTGGTCCGTCGCCTTTTCCTGCAGCTCCAGCGCCGTGACGCGCCGGATCCCGCGGGAGAGCCACCAGAAGGGGATCACGCCGCAGCCGGCGCCGAGGTCGATGCAGCGCTCGTTTTTGCGGGGCAAAGCAAACGCCGCCAGAAGACAGGCGTCGGTGCCGAAGGTGTGGGCAGGCGACACGATGAGCTTCAGACGGTCGTTGAATGCTTCGGTATGTTCGTCGGGATGCAGGGCGACTTCCATCAGATCCGGCTCTTCTTGAGCATGATCGCCACGACCACCACCGCGGCAAGCGCGACGGCGACGATGGCGGCGCCCGCGATCATTTTGCCATCGGACTTCTGCGTACTCTGATTAAAATCATAAACGGAGAAGTTCTCGGAAGCATAGGTCGTCCCCGTCAGCGGCGCCTGGGAATAGGTGGGCGCGGTGACGATCTGGGTCTCGGACGCAATCTGCGTGGTGGGGACCGTGGGCAGCGTGCTGTAGGGATCCGCGCCGCTGTAAGGAGCCGTGGGGATCACGATGGGGTTCGTGCTCGGCATCGTGTAGGTCGGCAGCTGATAGGTCGAATACTCATAGCCGGGCAGCACGGAGGACTGTGAGGTCGTCGGCAGCGTGGTGGTGGGGGGCAGCGTCACCGTGGCGTCCGTGGTGGTCGTGCCGCCGTTCAGGATCTGCGCCAGACGCGCGATCATGCTCGTGTCGAACAGCTCGCCGCTGAGCAGCCCCTGCAGGAGAGAGGTATCGCCGTTGAGGAGCTTGGAGATCGCGCTGACGAGTTCGCTGTTGGAAACGTCCCCGAGGTCGTATTCCTCCAGCCGCTCCCGGAGCGCGTCAAGAATGCCGCCGGGGTTCTGCAGCAGCTGGCTGAAATAGACGGGGTCCTGACTGCTGTTGTTGTTGCCGCCGCCGTTCAGCAGCCCGCCCAGCAGATCCGTCAGGTTGCCGCCGAGCAGTCCGTCCAGCGCGTAAACCGGCAGCACGCAGACCGCCGCAAGCAGCAAGAAGGATACGAAGACCGCAAGGGCCTTTTTCAGTTTTTTCATCTTCCATCACCCAAAATATAAGAATAATTTAAGAATCAAATCCCAATTATAACTATAATACAACGCCGCGCGAAAAAAGTCAATTGTTATTTTTCGGATATTGCGGGAATCCGCCGGGCGTCATCCGACTTTCGCCGCACGGACCGCTATAATAATAAATATTTATTATAAGGCAAATTTGGGCTTGATTTCCGGGCGGCACTTGTGTATACTGTTAAAAGACCTTATCTGCACTTTATCGGAGGAAGCTGAAATGGAACTGAAAGAGAAAGCGCTTTTCGCTGTGACCGCGCTGAAAGCCGCGTATCCCGGGGCGGTCTGCTCGCTTGATTATACCGATCCCTTCCAGCTTCTGGTCGCCACGCGTCTGTCCGCGCAGTGCACGGACGCGCGCGTGAATCTGGTCACGCCCGCGCTGTTCGCGAAATACCCCACGGCCGAGGCCATGGCGGCGGCGGACGTGGCGGACGTGGAAACGCTGATCCACTCCTGCGGCTTCTTCCGCCAGAAGGCGAAGGATATCGTGGGCACGGCGGCGCGCATCGCCGGGGAGTTCGGCGGCCGGGTGCCCGATACCATCGAGGTGCTGACCACGCTGCCGGGCGTGGGGCGCAAGACCGCGAACCTGATCGTCGGGGACGTGTACGGCAAGCCCGCCGTGGTGGCGGATACGCACTTGATCCGCATCTCGAACCGGCTGGGGCTGGTGCGTACCAAGGATCCCTATAAGGTGGAAACCGCCCTGCGGGAGATCCTGCCGCCCGACGAGTCGAACGATTATTGTCACCGCAACGTCCTGCACGGGCGCGCCGTGTGCGACGCCAGACGTCCGCAGTGCGAAGGCTGCGTGCTGAACAGCGTGTGCGATTTTTTCGCGGCGCAGAAGGAAACGCAGAAGGAAACCTGATTTTACGAACATACTATAGAAAGGAATCGAACTATGGGATTATTCAAAAAACTGTTCGGAGACTATTCCGCAAAGGAGCTCAAGCGCAACATGGGGCTTGTGAACCGCGTGCTGGAGCTGGAGGAGGAATACGGCAAGCTGAGCGAAGACGCGCTCAAGGGGAAGACCGCCGAATTCCGTGAGCGCCTGAAAAACGGCGAAACGCTGGACGACCTGCTGCCCGAGGCCTTTGCCGCCTGCCGCGAGGCGAGCTGGCGGGTGCTCGGCATGAAGCACTTCAAGGTTCAGATCGAGGGCGGCATCGTGCTGCATCAGGGCCGTATCGCCGAAATGAAGACCGGTGAAGGCAAGACCCTGGTCGCCACGCTCCCCGCGTATCTGAACGCGCTGACCGGCGAGGGCGTGCATATCGTCACGGTCAACGATTACCTTGCGAAGCGCGACTCCGAGTGGATGGGCAAGATCTTCCGCTATCTGGGGCTGACCGTCGGCCTGATCATTCACGAAAAGACGAACGAGGAGCGCAAGGCCGCCTACGCCGCCGATATCACCTACGGCACGAACAATGAGATGGGCTTCGACTACCTGCGCGACAACATGGTCATCTACGCCGAGCAGCGCGTGCAGCGCGGCCACGTGTTCGCGATCGTGGACGAGGTGGACTCCATCCTGATCGACGAGGCGCGCACGCCCCTGATCATTTCCGGGCGCGGCGACAAGTCCTCCGACCTCTATAAGCTGGCGGACGAGTTCGCCAAGCGCCTGAAGGTCCAGCGCATCACGGAGCTGGAGGCGAAGAAGGATATCGAGGATATCATCGAGCCCGGCGTCGACTATATCGTGGACGAAAAGGCGAAGACCGCCACCCTGACCAAGGAAGGCACCGCGAAGGCGGAGGCGTTCTTCAATATCGAAAACCTCTCCGCGCCGGAGAACCTGAACATCGCGCACCACGTCAATCAGGCCATCAAGGCGCGCGGCGTCATGCAGCGCGATATCGACTACGTGGTCAAGGAGGGCGAGGTCCTGATCGTGGACGAGTTCACCGGCCGCATCATGCTCGGCAGGCGCTATAACGAGGGCCTGCATCAGGCGATCGAGGCAAAGGAGGGCGTGAACGTCCGCAGCGAGTCCCGCACCCTTGCTACCATTACCTTCCAGAATTATTTCCGTCTTTATAAAAAGCTGTCCGGTATGACCGGTACCGCCATGACCGAGCGCGAGGAGTTCGAGGAGATCTACTCCCTCGACGTGGTGGAGATCCCCACCAACAAGCCGATGATCCGCAAGGATTACGACGACGTGATGTATAAGACCGAAAAGGCGAAGTTCGACGCGATCATCGAGCAGGTGCGCGCCTGCCACGCGAAGGGGCAGCCGGTGCTGGTCGGTACCGTGAGCATCGAAAAGAGCGAACAGCTCTCCCACGCCCTGAAGCGCGCGGGCATCAAGCACGAGGTCCTGAACGCCAAGCAGCATGAGCGCGAGGCGGAGATCGTGGCGCAGGCCGGTAAATACGGCGCCGTCACCATCGCCACCAACATGGCGGGCCGCGGAACCGATATCATCCTCGGCGGCAACGCCGAATTCATGGCGAAGGCCGAAATGCGCAAAATGGAGTTCTCGGATGAGCTCATCAGCGAGGCGACCGGCTTCTCCGAAACCGATAACGAAGAGATCCTGAACGCCCGGCGCACCTTTGCCGAGCTGGAAAGCAAATATAAGGCGTCCCTGAAGGACGAGGCGGATCAGGTCCGCGCCGCCGGCGGCTTGTTCATCCTCGGCACCGTGCGGCACGAATCCCGCCGGATCGATAACCAGCTCCGCGGCCGTTCCGGCCGTCAGGGCGACCCCGGCGAAAGCCGCTTCTTCCTCTCCGCGGAGGACGATCTGATGCGTCTGTTCGCGGGCGACCGCTTCTATAATACGCTGAACATGTTCAAGCTGCCGGACGATCAGCCGATCGAGGCGAAAATGTTCTCCTCCGCCGTCGAAATGGCGCAGAAGCGCGTGGAGTCCAACAACTTCGCGGTCAGAAAGAACGTTCTGAGCTACGACGACGTGATGAACACGCAGCGCGAGGTCATTTATTCGCAGCGCAACCAGGTGCTGGATGGCGTGGACATGGACGCCACGATCCGCAAGATGATCACGGAATCCATCGCCGAGAACGTGGGCTTCTACTGCGCCGGTGAGAAGGAGCACTGGAACGTTGCCGGTCTGACCGCCAAATACGCGTGGCTCCTCGGCGAGGAGGATCTGCCGGACGTGAACAAGACCAAGGAGATGACCGACTGGCTGACGGATTACGCCATCGGCATTCTGGACGCGAAGACCGAGGAGATCGGGCCGGAGCTGATGAAGAAGCTCGAGCACAAGATCCTGATCACGAACGTGGATATGCACTGGATGGATCACATCGACGCGATGGATCAGCTCAAGCGCGGCATCGGTCTGCGCGCCTATGCGCAGCACGACCCCGTGGTCGAGTTCCGCAACGCCGGTTACGATATGTTTGAAGAGATGACCACCGCCATCCGCGAGGGCACGGTGCAGATGCTGCTTACCTTCGTGTTCAAGAGCGAGGCGGACGTGCAGCGCAAGCAGACCGTGACCGTGACCGCCACCTCCGGCGGCTCCGACGGCAGCGAGGAAAAGAAGCGCCCGGTCAAGAAGGGCGCCAAGGTCGGCAGAAACGATCCCTGTCCCTGCGGCAGCGGCAAGAAGTATAAATACTGCTGCGGCAGATAACACGATATGATATACGGCCCTGTTTTTCAGGAGGTGTTACGATGAATCAGAATCCTTATCACGGGCAGGTGCCTCCGGGCGGACCGAACGGCTATAACGGGCAGATCCCCCCGGGCTGGCCAAATGGCTATAACGGGCAGATCCCCCCCGGCTGGCCGAATGGCTATAACGGGCAGATCCCCCCGGGCGGACCGGACGGCTTCAGCGGGCAGATCCCGGTGTTTTATCCGAACGGGTACCGCGCGCCGGATCCCGCCGCGCAACCCCCGGTGTCGGACGCGTCTTCCCCGGATACGCCGGAAGGGCAGACCGGGGAGCTGAAGGCGGAAGCGCCGGACGTGGGGCAGGAACAGGCCGGTCCCGCGGCGCAGCCGCCGGTGAACGGACCTTATCCCTATAACAACCAGCCGCCGGTGAACGGACCTTATCTCTATAACAACCAGCCGCCGATGAACGGCCCTTATCCCTATAACAATCAGCCGCCGGTGAACGGACCTTATCCCTATAACAACCAGCCGCCGGTGAACGGCCCTTATCCCTATAACAACCAGCCGCCGGTGAACGGACCTTATCCCTATTATCAGCAGCCCCCCGTCTACGGTCCCGCGCCCTATGTGCGCGGCCCGCAGGGTGTGTATCCCTATTACGGGCGCAACGTTGTGACGTGGGTGCCCTACGGTCCCGCGCCTCGCAGAAATCCCTACGCTTCGCGCCTGCTGCCCCGTGAACGGCAGCTTGCCTGCCAGCGGGAACTGTTTTCGATCAGCTCCATCCTCGGCGCGGGCTTCCTGCTGTTCCAGATCCTGCGTCTGGTCTTCTCCCGCCTCGTGGGGCTCAGCGAGAGCTTCTATACGCTGTACACGACGAATCTCAACGCGATGTACCTCACGGATATCCTGTTCACGCTGGTCTGCGTGGGGCTGCCGTTCCTGTTCGTGTGGCTGTTCCTGAAGCGCAAACGCCGCGAAAAGGTCGACCTCGAGCCGGAGATCCCGGGCTCTGCGCCGCAGGGGCTGCGAGGATTCTTCGACCGCGCCCGCGTGTCGGCGCAGATCCCCCTCGGCCGCGTATATAAACGCGGGGAGACGGCGCTGCTGGTGTTCGGCGCGCTCGGCGTGTGCCTGCTCACCAGCATCGCGGTCAATTACGTGCTGGTGTTCGCCGGCGCGCTCGGCTTCCGGTTTTATTCCACGGAGCTGCTGGAGGAGGCGCTGCCTGTGCCGGAGGGCGCCGTCGGCATCCTGCTTTTCTTCGTGCGCACCGCCATTCTGCCCGCGATCATCGAGGAGCTTTGCTTCCGCGGCGTGGTGCTGCAGTCGCTGAGACGCTTCGGCGACTGGTTCGCGATCGCGGTATCCGCCATCCTGTTCGGGCTCACGCACGGCAACATGATCCAGGCGCCCTTCGCCATCGTCGCAGGGTTCGCCATGGGCTATGCCGCCGTGGTCACGGGGTCGCTGCGCACGAGTATTGCGATCCATCTGCTCAATAACGGCGCGGCGTGCCTGTCGCAGATCATCGTGGGCAACGCCGATTCCGTCACCGCCATGGTGTCCGCCGCCGGAATCACCTATGGGCTCATCTTCGTCGGCATCGTGTGCGGTATCATCTATCTCGTCCGCAAAAAGAACGCCTTCCGCCTGCGGCAGGGGGACTATCCCTTCGCCAAAAAGCGGATGCGCTATTGCTTCTTCTCACCCGCCATGCTGGCTGCGGTGATCTGGTTCCTGATCCAGGTCCTCGGCGATATCCATTTCGTCGGTCTTTCGTCCGGATTGCCCGGACTGCCCGGATGACCCGGGGGATCGAGACGCCGGTCACCTCCCGGCAGAATCCCGCGGTGAAGGAGGCCGCGCTCCTGCTGACCTCCGGCGGCAGAAAAAAGACCGGCCGCTTCCTGCTGGAGGGCGCGCGGCTGTGCGGGGACGCTGCCGCGAACGGCTACGCGTTCAAGGCGCTTTTTATCACAGAAAAGGCCAGGGCGCAGTACGCAGCGGAATACGAAGCCTGCGCCGCCGTCGCCGAAAAGATCTATTTGATCGACGGCGCGGTCGCCGAAAAGCTGTCGGATACCGGCAGCCCGCAGGGCGTTTTCGCCGTCGCGGAGAAGAGAAACATTCCTTTCGTCCCGGACCCGAACGGCTTTTACGTCATGACGGACCGGGTCCAGAATCCCGATAATCTGGGGGCGCTTTCCCGCACCGCCGAGGCGTTCGGCGCGTCGGGGCTGGTGCTCGCCGGGGGCTGCGATCTTTACGCGCCGAAGGCGCTCAGGGCGTCCATGGGCGCGCTGCTGCGCCTGCCCGTGCTGCAGACCGCCGATCCCGTCGGCTTTCTGACGTCCTGCGCGTCCGCCGGGATGCGCGCCTTCGCCGCCGTGCTGGACCCCGCCGCAAAAGATATCCGCGAAACGCGGGCCTCCGGCGGCAGAATCCTTGTGATCGGCAACGAGGGCAGCGGCGTTTCGGACGCCGTGAAAGCCGCCTGCACGGACCTGGTGATCATCCCCATGCCCGGCAAGGCGGAAAGCCTGAACGCCGCCGCGGCCGCCGCGATCCTGATTTGGGAAATGCGGCGGGACGAGGCGTGAACCAACCGTCCCCTTTTACCGTTTCATCTGATACTATGGAAAATTTGATCGATTGGCTGAAGTTCAGCCTGGCCCTGAACGGCACCGCAGCCGGCGCGGAGCTGGTGCGGCAATACGGCACGGCGGAGGAGGTCCTGCGCCGCGACCCCGACGTTTACGTCCTGCAGGGACTGTTGACGGAGCAGCAGGCCGAGCGCCTGAAAAACGCGGACGAGATCCGCGCCTACGCGATCCTTTCGCAGTGCCTGCAATTCGGCTGGCAGATCGTCACGCCCGAAAGCCCGTATTATCCCGAAAGCCTGCGCGCGATCTCCGACTTTCCGCTCGTCCTGTACGCGGACGGCGACCTGAGTCTGCTTTCGGCGGCGCATACGGCGGCGATCGTCGGCTCCCGCGGCGCGGAGCCCGCCGCGCTGCAGGCGGCGTATCTGCTGGGGCAGGCGCTCTCCGAAAACGGGGTCGTCACGGTCTCCGGCGGCGCGGTCGGCATCGACTCCGCCGCGCACGAGGGCGCGCTGACCGCGGGCGGCGGCACGATTGCCGTGCTCGGCAACGGCTTCGGCGCGAATTACCTGCCCGAAAAGCTGTTCATGCGGCGGCGGATCCGGCAAAACGGGCTGCTGCTGACCGAAAGCGAGCCCTTCACCGAGACCAGCCGCGCGGTCTTCCCGCGCCGCAACCGCATCATCGCGGGGCTTGCGGCCTGCACCGTGGTCGTGCGGGCGGACGCGAAAAGCGGCTCGCTGATCACCGCGCGCCACGCGGAGCGCTTCGGCAGGCGGCTGTTCGCGCTCTCCCCGGCGGTCTGCCCGTCGGACGGCTGCGAAAACCTCATCAAAAACGGCGCCGTGGCGCTGAAAACCGCCGGCGACCTCGTCCGCTTTTTCCTGCCGGACGCGGGAGCGGGCGTATCCCTGAAAAACGACGGCAGCGTGCTCCCGCCGCTGCTGCGCCCCCACACCCTCACGCTCGAGCAGTTTGCGTTCGTGAACGGCGTATCGGTCGGGGAGGCGCGTTACGTGTACGCATATATCCGGCAGCCGTCGTATGAACGCGGCAACGGCATCGGCCGCGCCCAGACGCTGTTCCCCGCGGCGGTGAAGAGCCCCGGCAAAAAGCCCGGCAAGGCGCAGCGCGCGTTCGCGCCGGAGCAGGCGGCTCCCGCCGCGCCGCACCCGGAAACGGAGGCTGCGCCCGCCGCCGACAACGCCCGGCAGGAGGCTTTGGCCGCGTTGGAGGGGGACGCCGCGGCGGTGTTTGCCGCGCTGGGCGACGCGCCCCTGACGGTCGACGACGTCAGCGACCGGTGCGAGATCCCGGTAAGTAGGATCTTCACCGCGCTCACGGAGCTGGAGCTTGACGGACTCATCCGCCTGCTGCCCGGCAACCGGGTGCAGGCCGTCCTTTAACAGAACAGAAGAGAAGATAGGAGTTACCATTTATGCAGTCATTAGTGATCGTGGAATCACCTGCGAAAGCAAAAACCATTCAGAAATACCTCGGCAAGGGGTACAAGGTGATGGCGTCCATGGGGCACGTGCGGGATCTGTATTCCTCCAAGCTCAGCGTGGACGTGAAAAACGATTTCGAGCCGAACTATACGGTCATCAAAGGCAAGGAGAAGCTGCTCACGGAGCTGAAGGACGCCGCCGCGAAGTCCGATAAGGTCTATCTCGCAACGGACCCCGACCGCGAGGGCGAGGCGATCTCCTGGCACCTCGCGACGCTGCTCGGCCTGGACATGGATCAGGAGAACCGCGTCAAATTCAACGAGATCAACAAACGGAGCGTCCGGTACGGCATGGACCATCCGTCGAAAATAGATATCGATCTGGTGAACGCCCAGCAGGCGCGCCGGATCCTGGACCGGCTGGTGGGTTACAGGCTGAGTCCCTTCATCTCCCAGAAGATCCGCCGCGGGCTGTCCGCCGGGCGCGTGCAGAGTGTTGCCCTGCGCCTGATCGTGGACCGTGAGGCGGAGATCAACGCCTTCGTGCCGGAGGAATACTGGACGCTGGACGCGGTGCTGACGAATCCGCCCTCCAAAAAGCAGTTCATCGCCTCCTTCGTGGGCGACGAGACCGGCAAGATCAAGCTGACGAATGAGCAGGAGACCAAGGCGATCCTGACCCGGCTCGAGGGCGCCGCCTACCGCACCGCCTCCGTGAAAAAGGGCGTGCGCAAGCGCCAGCCCTCCCCGCCGTTCATCACCTCCACCATGCAGCAGGAGGCCTCGAAGCACCTCGGCTTCACGGCGAAGCGCACCATGCGCATCGCGCAGGAGCTGTATGAGGGCATCGACGTGGCGGGCTACGGGACCGTGGGTCTGATCACCTATATGCGTACCGACTCCCTGCGCATCAGCGAGGAGTCCCGCGCCGAGGGCAACGCCTATATCCGCGAGACCTACGGCGACAAATACCTGCCCGACAAGCCCCGCTATTATAAGACCGGCGCCGGCGCGCAGGACGGTCACGAGGCGATCCGCCCCGCGATCCCCGCGCTGTCCCCCGCCGCCGCGAAGGGCTCCCTGTCGCCGGAGCAGTATAAGCTTTACAATCTCATCTGGTGCCGCTTCATGGCGAGCCTGATGGCCGCCTGCGTGCAGGATACCGTGAAGGCGGAAATCCGCGCCGAGACCCCCGGCAGGGCGGGCTACGTGGAATTCACCGCCAGCGGCTACACCGTGCGGTTCGACGGCTATACCGTGCTGTATGACAACTCCGAGGACGAGGGCGAAAAAAAGGCCCTGCCGGAGCTTGCCGCCGACGCCGCACTGAAGCTGCGCGAGCTCAGGGACGAGCAGCATTTCACGCAGCCGCCGCAGCGCTATACCGAGGCTTCTCTCATCAAGGCGCTGGAGGAGACCGGCGTCGGCCGACCCTCCACCTACGCCACGATCCTGTCCACGATCACGGACCGCGACTACGTGGAGCGCGAGAAAAAGACCCTCAAACCCACGGAGCTCGGTACCGCGATCACGGGCCTGCTGAAGGAGAAGTTCCCGAAGATCGTCAACACCAAATTCACCGCGGGCATGGAAGCGGACCTCGATAAGATCGAGGCGGGCGGCTACGACTACGTCAAAATGCTGCACACCTTCTACGACGAGTTCGAGGATACCCTCGACAAGGCCAAGGCCTCCATGCAGGGTGTGAAGATCAGTCTGGAGGAGGACAAGACCGACATCCCATGCGAAAAGTGCGGGGCGATGATGGTGGTCAAAATGAGCCGCTACGGCAAGTTCCTGGCCTGCCCCAATTACCCCGACTGCAAGAACACCAAGCCCTTCGTCGTGCCGCAGCCCGGCGCCTGCCCCGTATGCGGCGGCGAGATCGTTTCCCGCAAAAGCAAGCGCGGCTTCACGTTCTACGGCTGCGCCAATTACCCCGCGTGCAAGTTCATGACCTGGGACCGTCCCACGGCGGACGTCTGCCCCAAGTGCGGCAAGACCCTGTTCCGCGGCTCCCGCGGAGGCGGCGTCAAATGCCTGAACGAAGCCTGCGACTATACCCCGAAATCCAAAAAGACGGAAGAGGAAAACGATGGATAAGGTCACTGTGATCGGCGGCGGCTTCGCGGGCGTTGAGGCCGCAAAGCAGCTCACCAAACGCGGGATCGGCGTGCGGCTTTACGAAATGAAGCCCGTGCGCTTTTCCCCCGCCCACAAAAGCGAAAAGCTCTGCGAGCTGGTTTGCTCCAATTCCTTCAAGGCCGCGCGCGTCGATTCGGCGGCGGGGCTGCTGAAGGCGGAAATGGAGCTGTTCGGCAGCGTGTGCGTGGCGGCGGCAAAGGAGACCGCCGTGCCCGCAGGCGGGGCGCTTGCGGTCAACCGGGACCTGTTCGCCGATCTGGTGACGGCGGAGATCGAAAACGACCCGCTGATCGAGGTGGTGCGGCAGGAGGTCCCCGCGATCCCGGACGAGGGGATCGTGATCGTGGCGGCGGGTCCGCTTGCCAGCGACCTGCTTTCGGCGGATATCGAGCGCCGCTACGGGGCAAGGCTGTCGTTCTTCGACGCGGCCGCGCCCATCGTGACCGCCGAGAGCGTGGACATGGACCGCGCCTTCGTGCAGTCCCGCTATGAAAAGGGCGGCGACGATTACATCAACTGCCCGATGAACAAGGAGGAGTACGAGCGCTTTTACGAGGCGCTGATCTCCGCCGAGCGCGTGATCCTCCACGATTTTGAAAAAAGCGGCGTCTATGAGGGCTGTATGCCGATCGAGGTGCTGGCCTCCCGCGGGCACGACGCGATCCGCTTCGGTCCCATGAAGCCCGTGGGGCTCCGGGACCCGCGCACGGGGCACCGTCCCTGGGCGGTGCTGCAGCTTCGCAAGGAAAACCGGGAGGGGACGCTTTATAATCTCGTCGGCTTCCAGACGAACCTGAAGTTCGGCGAACAGAAGCGGGTTTTCTCCCTGATCCCCGCCCTGCACGACGCGGAATTCGCGCGTTACGGCGTGATGCACCGCAATTCCTTTTTGAAAAGCCCGGGGCTGCTTGCGCCCACGTTTGCGGTCAGGCATGAGCCGCGCGTCTTCTTCGCGGGGCAGATCACGGGCGTGGAGGGGTATATGGAATCCGCTTCCTCCGGCATCCTCGCCGGGGTGAACGCGGCGAAAACGCTGCTGGGCGAAGCGCCCTTCGTGCTGCCCGAAACCACCATGATGGGCGCGCTTTCCCGTTACGTGGCGGATGAGAGCATCAGAGACTTCCAGCCCATGGGCGCGGCGATGGGGCTGCTGCCCCCGACCGAAACAAAGATCCGCGACAAGCGGGATCGTTATCTGCGTCTTGCCGAGCGCGCGCTGGCGGACGTCAAAGAAAGTGTAAAAGCAATATGAAAAATTTGCAGAACGTGATCGGCTATACCTTTCAAGATCCGGCGCTGCTGGAGCGGGCGCTGACCCACTCCTCCTACGCCAACGAAAAGGGCCATAAGCGCGACAACGAGCGGCTGGAATTTCTGGGCGACTCGGTGCTGGGCTTTATCACCGCCGAATATCTGTTCAAAACCATGAAGCACACGCCGGAGGGGGAGCTGACGAAGCTGCGCAGCGGCGCGGTCTGTGAAAAGAGCCTTGCCGTGTTCGCGCGGCAGATCGGGCTCGGCGACTATCTGCTCCTCGGCAAGGGGGAGCGCCAGACCGGCGGCGCCGAGCGCCCCAGCATTTTATCCGACGCGTTCGAGAGCCTGATCGCCGCGATCTATCTCGACGGCGGCATGGACGCGGCGAAGGCCTTCGTGCTGCCCTTCATCCGCACCGCCGAAACGGACGTCGCCGCCGTGACGGACTATAAGACCATGCTGCAGGAGGTCATTCAGCGCAACCCGGACGAGCAGCTCAAATACGTCCTCGTGGCGGAATCCGGTCCCGCGCACGACAAGACCTTCACCGTGGAGGTCTATCTGAATTCCAACTGTATTTCCACCGGCACCGGCCACTCCAAAAAGAAGGCGGAGCAGGCCGCCGCGAAGGAAGCGCTGTCCCTGATGGGCATCCGCGCATGAAACATATGAACGTGGCGCTGTTCGTGCCGCACCTCGGCTGCCCGCACCGCTGCGCGTTCTGCGATCAAAACGCGATCTCCGGCAGCGGGGCGCCCATCACGGCGGACGAGATCGTCGCCGCCTGTGAAACAGCAAAGCGCACGCCGCACCGGCGGGAGGACGCGGAGATTGCCTTTTTCGGCGGCTCCTTCACCGCGATCGACCGGGACGTGCAGAAGCTGTGCCTTGAGACCGTGCAGCCCTATCTGAAACGGGATTTCGGCGGGATCCGGATCTCCACCCGTCCCGACGCGGTGGACGACGAAGAACTCGCGTTCCTGAAGGCGTACGGTGTGACCGCCATTGAGCTCGGCGCGCAGAGCATGGACGACCGTGTGCTGACGCTCAACGCCCGCGGGCACACTTCCGCCGATACCGCGGACGCGGCAAGGCGGATCCGCTCCGCCGGGTTTTCGCTCGGGCTGCAGATGATGACGGGGCTTTACGGCGCGACGGACGAAACGGACCTTGCCACGGCAAACGCGTTTCTGTCGCTTTCGCCGGACACGGTGCGCGTCTATCCCACCGTGGTGCTCTCGGGCACGTATCTTGCCGCCCTTTATCGCGCCGGGACCTATCTGCCGCCGGACTTCGACGCGCAGGTCGCGTTGTGCGCAAGGCTTCTGACGCTGTTCGAGTCGAACGGCGTGCGGGTGATCCGGCTCGGGCTGCACGCCGGGCGGGAGCTGGAAAAGAATTACGTGGCCGGGACCTACCATCCCGCTTTTCGCGAGCTCGTCGAAAGCCGCTGTCGGCGGCAGACGCTCGAGGCGCTGCTGCGGGACAAGCCGCCGGGCCATTACATTATATATATAAAGCGCGGGGAGCTGTCCCGGACGATCGGGCAGCGCCGCGAAAATCTCACGTATTTCGCCGACCGGGGCTATCTGCTCCGGGTCCGCGAAACGGACGCTTCGCAGACGCCGCGCATCGAACGCGGCTGAGCGCAGACCGTCCCAACGCGGGGCATCCCCGCGGGCAATCTTCCGAAAGGATCGTTTTATGTACTTAAAATCCATCGAGATCCAGGGCTTCAAGTCCTTCCCCGACAAGACCGTCCTGACCTTCGGGCAGGGCATCACCGGGGTCGTGGGACCGAACGGCTCGGGAAAATCCAATATCTCCGACGCGGTGCGTTGGGTGCTGGGCGAGCAGTCCACCAAGAGCCTGCGCGGCTCCAAAATGGAGGACGTTATCTTTTCCGGCACCGGCTCCCGCAAGGCGGTGGGCTTCGCGGAGGTCACGCTGCGGCTCGACAATGCGGACGGGCTGCTGCAGAACCCCGAAAAAGAGGTCAGCGTCACCAGACGCTACTACCGCTCCGGCGAATCCGCCTACCTCATCAACGGCAAGGCCTCCCGCCTCAGGGACGTGAACGAGCTGTTCATGGACACCGGCCTCGGCCGGGACGGCTATTCCATGGTCGGGCAGGGCAGGATCGAGGAGATGGTCTCCGCGAAAAGCGAAAACCGCCGCGAGATGTTTGAGGAGGCGGCGGGCATCTCCCACCTGCGTTACCGCCGCGCGGACGCGAACAAGCGTCTGGCGCTCACGGAGGAAAACCTTGTCCGGCTGCGCGATATCGTGGCGGAGCTGAAAGCCCGCGTCGGGCCGCTCGAAAAGCAGAGCATCAAGGCGCAGCAGTTCCTTACCCTTGCCGCCGAGCGCAAGGAGCTGGAAATCGGGCTTTGGCTGCGCATTCTGGAATCCTCCGCCGAAAAGATCCGCGAACAGGCGGGGAAGCTGGACGTCGCGAAGGCCCAGTACGACGAGACCGGCGCGGCGCTGGAGCGCCTGAACGAGGAGATCGAGGGCGCGGGCGAACGCATCCGCGAGATCAACGTCCGCATCGAGGCCGTGCGCGCGGATTCCGCGTCTTTGGAGGACGCCGCCGCGACGCTGGACGCCGAGACCGCCGTGACCGAGACCTCGATCCGGCATAACGACGAGACCGTGGAGCGCCTGACCCGCGAGATCGCGATGCAGGACGGCGTGCTGCGGCAGAATGCAACGGACCGTAAAACGATCCTGACGCGCATTGAGGCGCTGGACAAAGAGATCGGGAAAGCGGAAGCGAAGCTGCAGGAGCTGACGAAAAAGCTCGGCTCCCTCAAAAGCCGGGACGAGGCGAACAGCGAAGAGACCGCGCGTGAAAGCGAGGCGCTGGCCAAGGTGACCGCCGAGATCTCCCGCGTGGGGATCGAGCGGCAGGCGGCGCTGTCCTATACCGAGGAGATCCGCAGCCGCCTGACCGAGGTGGACGCGGCGATCGCAAAGCGCGAGGAGACGGACGCTTCTTTGCAGACGCGTCTGCAGGGGGAGGAAGGGCGTCTTTCCGAGCTGTCGGAAAAGCTTGCCTCCATGATGAACATGAAAGCCGGCTTCGCTTTGAAGCTGCAAAGCAGCGAGCGCAAGCTGGAGGAGAAAAAGACCGCCTATGAAAACGAGCGGCTGCGGCTGCTTTCGATCCAGTCCCGCCTGAAATTTCTGCGGGATACCGAAAAGAACATGGAGGGCTACGGCGGCGCGGTCAAGGCCGTGATGCGCGAAAAGGGGCACGGGACCCTGAAGGGGATCCGCGGCACCCTCTTCCAGCTCATCGAGGTGGACGGGGCCTACGCGACCGCCATCGAGACCGCCCTCGGCGGCGCGGTGCAGGATATCGTCACCGAAACCGAAAACGACGCGAAAAAGGCGATCGCCTTCCTGAAAAACGCCAACGCCGGGCGCGCCACCTTCCTGCCCATGAACGCCATCCGGGGCAGAACGCTGGAGGAGCGCGGGCTCGACGACCGTTACGGCTTCGTCGGCGTCGCCGCGGATCTTGTGAAATGCGACCCCGCCTATACCGAGATCGTGCGTTCCCTTTTGGGGCGTGTGGCGGTGTGCGAGGATCTGGACGCGGCGGTGCCCATTGCGAAGGCTTATAACTACCGCTTTAAGATCGTCACGCTGGACGGGCAGGTCATCAACGCCGGCGGCTCCATGACCGGCGGCTCCAAAATCGCGTCCGCGGGCTTCTTCACCCGCCGCGCGGAGGCGCAGAACCTGGAAAAGGAGGAGGCGGACCTCGGACAGAAGCTGACGGCCGAGGCCGCGGTCCTGAAAACGATGACCGAGGCGCTGTCGAAGCAGCGCGCCGAGACCGGCGGTTTGGAGGCGGATATCCCCTCCCTGATCGCGGAAAACCGCCGCGCCCTCGGGGAGCTGCTGCGGGAAAAGGACGCCGCGAACGAGCGCCTGAAGAGCTTTTCGGACGTGGTCTCCCTTGCGGATACGAAGCTCACCGAGCTGGACGAAACGAAGCGGCAGCGCGAGGCCGCGCTTTCCGTCCTGTCCGGCGGGCACGACGACCTGCTTTCCGACCGGGAGCGACTGACCGACGAGATCGGGCAGGTGAACGTGGAGGTCGTGACTCTGCTCGGCGAAAAACGGACGAAGACCGGGCAGCTCGAGGACCTGACGCGGCGCGACGGCGACGTTGCCGAAACCAAGCGCAGGCTCTCGTCCGAGATCGACGACACGAACGCGCGGTCCGGTGAGCTCACGGCGGCCCTGAACGCCGCGAAGAAGCGCGCCGCCTCCCTGCGGGAGAAGATCACAGAGAACGCCGCGTCCGTGCAGAAGCTGATCGAAAAGCGCAACGAGGCGGAAAAGACCTCCGCCGACGGACGGCTCCTCGAAAAGCAGAAGAACGAAGAGCGCGAAAAGCTGTCCGGCGAGCTCGTGCGGCTGGAGGAGCGCAAGAGCGCCCTCATCAAGGAGCAGGAGGATACCGAGCGCAAGCTTTATGAGGAATACAACCTGACCCGGCGGGAGGCGGCGGAGATCGCCTCTCCCATCGAAAACGCCGGCGCGGCGCGCTCGCGGCTTTCGGAGCTCAAAAGCGCGATCAAGGCGCTGGGCAGCGTCAACGTCGCCGCCATCGACGAATATAAAGAGGTCTCCGCCCGTTATGACTTTTTGAGCACGCAGGTGGAGGACGTGGAAAAGAGCAAGAAGGAGCTCACCAAAATGATCGACGAGCTGACCGGCAAAATGGCGGAGCTGTTCCGCGACCGGTTCAACGCGATCAACGGCTTTTTCAAAACGACGTTTACGGAGTTGTTCGGCGGGGGCGAAGCGAGCCTCCAGCTTGAGGATGAAAACGATATCCTCGAATGCGGCATCACCATCAAGGCGCAGCCGCCCGGCAAAAATGTGAAAAACCTTTCGCTGCTCTCCGGCGGCGAAAAGGGCCTCACGGCGGTCGCGCTGCTGTTTGCGATCCTGAAGGTCCGTCCCGCGCCGTTCTGCATCTTCGACGAGGTCGAGGCGGCGCTGGACGACGTCAACGTATCCCGTTACGCGCAGTACGTGCGCTCCATGACGGACAATACCCAGTTCATCCTGATCACCCACCGCCGCGGTACCATGGAAGAGGCGGATATCCTGTACGGCGTCACCATGCAGGAGCACGGCGTATCCAAGCTCCTGGAGCTGCGCACCGCCGAAATGGTCGCCGAGCTGCACTTAGACGAATAAGGGGGAATCACCTATGGCGATATTCAGAAAAATCAACTTCGGACTCAGCAAGACCCGCAACAAGATGGCGGGCGCGATCGACGATATGCTCGACTCCTTCGACTCCTTTGAGGAGGACCTTTATACGGAGCTGGAGGAGATCCTTGTAATGGCGGACGTGGGCGTCAACACCGCCGTGCAGGTGGTGGAGGAGCTGAAAAAGCGCGTCGCCTCCGAGAAGATCAAGAAAACCAGCGAGGTCAAGAAGGAGCTGCAGAGCATCATCGCGGACCTGCTTTACGGCGGGGAGGACATGGGGCTCATCACGATCCCGTCCATCATCCTCGTCATCGGCGTGAACGGCGCAGGCAAGACCACCACGATCGGCAAAATGGCCGCCATGTATAAGGCGGAGGGCAAGAAGGTCATCCTCGCCGCCGCCGATACCTTCCGCGCCGCCGCCATCGACCAGCTCGACGTCTGGGCAAAGCGCGCGGGTGTGGACATCATCAAGCATAAGGAGGGCGCGGATCCCGCCGCCGTGATCTACGATACGATCCAGGCGGGTATCGCCAGAGACTGCGATATCATCATCTGCGACACTGCGGGCCGCCTCCACAACAAAAAGCACCTCATGGACGAGCTCGGCAAGATCTACCGCGTGTGCGACCGCGAGCTGCCCTACGCGGACCGCGAGGTTCTGCTGGTGCTCGACGCCACCACCGGGCAGAACGCCGTCAATCAGGCGCGGGAGTTCATGGGCGTGGCGGAGCTGACCGGCATCGTCCTCACGAAGCTCGACGGCACGGCCAGAGGCGGCGTGGTGCTCTCCATCAAAAACGATCTCAAGATCCCGGTCAAGTTCATCGGCGTGGGCGAGGGCATCGACGATCTGCAGCCCTTCGACCCCGCAGCGTTCGCAAAAAGCTTGTTCGTCGAATCCGACGGCAGTCAGGAGGATAAAGATGCGAATTCCCTGGAAGGACTTATTAACAGCGAAGAATATCAGAACTTTGTTCCCGTCGAAGAGGACGAGGAGGAAGCAGGACTGCGGCAGTTTGCCGAGGCGCTTTCAGAAGCTTTCGGCGGACTTGCTGAAGACGGAACTGACGAAGCGGAAGAACCGCTTTCAGACGGAGATGACGCGGGACAAGCGGACGCGCCTGCTGCCGAAGAAGCAGTTGAAGAAGACCTTGAAGGCGAGGAAGAAGACGGCGAAGCAGATCTCGAAGCTGAAGAGCCGGGGCGCGTACACGCTGAAAACGCGCCTGTCCGCGCAAATGAACCGGAGCCGGTAAGCGCGCCCGCGCCGCAGCCGGTCAGACCCGTTGTTCAGCAGCCCGTGCAGCCGCAGCAGCCGGTATACGCGCCGCAGCCGGTAAGCGCGCCCGCGCCGCAGCCCGTCCAGCCGCA
>CACZGD010000041.1 GCA_902780565.1 Oscillospiraceae bacterium | reverse complement strand
CCGCTTCCCGGAGATCCACCGGCGTTTCGCTCGGGCGGAACGTCGGGGACCAGACCGTGCCGTCTGCCATGCGGATGTAAGCGTAAAAGCCCAGCGAGTCGACGGGCATATTGTAAAAGCGGTAGCGGCTGACCCTGAACATCATGGGGGAAAGCCACCAGCACATACCGCCGCCCGCCTGAGAGACAAAGGCGTGCAGCCTGCCGTTGGACAGATAGTTGATCCACGGAGAGGGCAGATCGAAGCGGTCAAAGCGGATCTCCCGCTGTTCATCATGAAATTGATAAGGTAGTTTATCCATGGAGTTCTCCTTCAAAGCGGTAGGTTCCAGCGTTCAGACGCATTTCCCGTCCGTCCGGCAGGGTGAGCCGGGCGCAGGTTTCCTCCGGCACGGTACAGGTATAGACAAAACGATTACCCTCTCGTTCCCAGCGGGAGTCTATCGTGCCGAATTGTGTTTTGTAGCTGCCCCGCGCCCGGGTCAGGGTGCCGCCGATGACGGGGCGCAGGTCAAATTCTTTGAAGCCCGGCGCGTCGAAGGTCGGGCGGATGCCTGCAACGTATTCAAAGAGGAACTGGCAGACCGCGCCGAAAGAATAGTGATTGAAGCTGTCCCGGAACGCGTCCATGCCGTCCCAGTTTTCGAGCATCGTGGTTGCGCCGAGGGTAATGGGGTGCAGCCAGCCGGGCGCAGAGGTCTGCTCAATAATTCGGAAGGCTTCGTCTGTAAGTCCGGCGTCGCAGAGCGTGGGCAGCAGATAAACGGTGGAGAGGAAGCCGGTGTTCAGATGATAATCGGCGGCCTCCAGCTCTTTTTTGAGCTGGGCGATCACCGACGGCTTTTTCTTTTCGCCGACCAGATCCAGCGCCAACGCGCGGATATACGCCGCCTGATGCCCCTTCTGGATTTCACCGTCGTCGCCGACGAGGTACTGATCGTAGGCGGCTTTGATTTTTTCAGCGATCGCCGCGTAATACGCAGCATCCTCTTCTTTGCCGAGGATCTTCGCCATGTGCGCGAGATTGTCGCAGCTTCGTTTGACGTAAGCGGTGGCGACCTCCGGCTTGCCGTATTTGGCCATGTGCGCGACGTAGTCTGCCGCCTTGCCGCCCTTTGCAAACAGCTCGATGACCTCCGGCGCGGGAGGCAGCGGCTCGTTCCATTCGCCGTAGTGGAAACGGGTGTCGTAGATGAGATCCCCGTCGCCGTTTGCATACCATGGCTTGTCCGCATACATCGGGTTCTGCTCTTTCATACAGCGAAGAGAAAACGCCACCCATTTTTTCGCTGTGTCGTAGTGCTCTTTCAGGAACGCCACGTCGCCGTACATCAGATACATCTGGTACGGGATCCACACGGCGCTGTCGCCCCAGCCCACGCTGTCCTCGCCTATATTTCCATCGCCGGTGGGCCCTGCCAGCGCCATGGCGGGGTCTTTTTTCTGAACGAAGGGCAATTCCTCCGGGTTATGTACGCTGGAGGTGGACGGGAAGGTGATGCCCACCTTGCCGGAAGCGTACTGCTCGATCGTCTGATCGACGAGCCATTTCTTGAAGAACTGCCGCACGTCCATGAAATACGCCGCCGTCCGGCAATAGATCATGGCGTCGCCCGTCCAGGCGTTGCGCTCGCGGGTGGGGCAGTCCACCGGCACGTCGAGGAAGTTGCCCTTCTGGCTCCAGCGGGCGTTTTCAACGAGTTTGTTGAGAAGAGGATTGGAGCATTTGAAATCTCCGACCTCTTTCATATCCGAATAAACGGCGATCGCCTCGAAGTCCGCGTCTTCAACGCCCTCCACGAGCGCATAGCGAAAACCGAAGACGGCAAAATGCGGCGTGTATTCCTCGACCTTCCCGCCTTTGCAGATATAGGTGACCTCCTGAAACTCCGACCGCCCGCCGTCGCAGTTGGCGGTGGAAAAGCAGCCGTTTTGATCCAGCCCCTCGCCGTGTTTGAGGTGAATCACCTGCCCGGGAAAAGTATTTCGCAGGGTCATGTGTACATATCCGGCGATATTCTGCCCGAAGTCGACGACAAGATTTCCGGCGGCGTCGCGCATGAGTTTTCCCGGAAACCGTTCTTTTTCCCGCACGGGAACGCTTTGGTTTTCGATCAGTTCCCCTTCGGTATGCTCGGTGCAGAGAGCGGCCTTCTGCCAGCCGTGGGGAGCTATACGGGCGTCGTACACTTCGCCTTTTTGCAGGTCCGTGCGCACGATGGGGCCGAGACCGACCTCCCAGCTTTCATCCGTGAAAACCGTCTCCTCGCTGCCGTCGGAGTAAAGAAGCCGTATTTCTCCCAAGAGCGCGAGCGTGTAGCCGAAGTTGTTGTTCCAGCGCCACCAGCCGTCGCCCACCGTCACGCGCAGATCGTTTTCGCCTTCCCGTAAAAGGGTGGTGACGTCGTATGCCTGCACCTGAATGCGGTGATAGTAGCTGGTCAGCCCCGGTGTGAATTTGTTCTCTGTCACAGGGCTGCCGTTGACCTGCGCCTCATAAATGCCGTGGGCCGTCAGGCGCAGAACGGCGCTTTTGCAGGGCTTTGCCACAGAAAAGTCGCGGCGGAATATGGGGACAAGACGCGTCTCCCGTCCGTCGTCGGGGTGACAGATCCATCTCGCCGTCATTGGGATACCCTCTTTGCCGCCGTCAGCACTCTTCCGGCGCAAGCTTCAAGGTCTTCGCGGCTGATCTCGCCCTTTTCAAGACCCAAAAGAATGCCGCCGACGTCTTCGTCGCTGCCGACCATGATCAGATCGTTGCCGGCCTTGATGCACAGGGCGGGGCTGCTCGGGCCGTAAGCGCCGAGATTGAATTTGCCGTCCGTTGTCCCCCAGTCGGTCATCACGAAGCCCGTAAAGCCCCATTCGCCCCGCAGAACGTCCGTCAGAAGATCGCGGCGGTTTGCCGTGTGGACGCCGTTGAGCAGGTTATAGGAGCTCATCAGAGCGGCGGGAGCGGACTCCTTGACGCAGATCTCAAAGCCCTTCAGGTAGATCTCCCGGAGCGCACGGGCAGAAACGACGCTGTTGGAGCCGAAGCGGTTGGTCTCCTGATTGTTGCAGCAGAAATGCTTGATCGTCACGGCGCAGTTTTTGTGCTTCTGCACGCCTCTGGTCACGGCGGCGGCCGTTCTGCCCGAGAGGAGCGGATCTTCGGAATAGTATTCAAAGTTTCTGCCGCAAAGCGGGCTGCGGTGGATGTTGAGCGCGGGCGCGAGCCAGACGTTCACGCCGAAGCTTTCCATTTCTTCTCCCACGAGATCCCCGCACGCTTCCGGGACTTGCGGGTCCCACGCCTGCGCCAGCGCGGTGCCGATGGGGATGGCGCTCGCGTAATGATAGAGAACAGGATAGGTTTTTGCGAGTTCCTGCCGTTTTGCCGCCTGCATCTGCAAAAGCGCGCGCAGGGGCTCGGGCAGCAGCTCAAGATAAAACTCGAGGCCCCCGGCGTCGAGGCCCTCCTGCCCCGACGGCGTTTCCACGTAAGCCGTCGCAAGGCGCAGACCGGCGGGGCCGTCCGCCATGATGATTGTGCCGAAACCGTTTTCGCGGACGAGGTCGGCGGTCTCCCCGGCGCCGCCCGCCACACGGGAGGCGGAATTCCCGATAAAGGAGGACGCCCCGCCGGAGACGTGTTTTCCGACGCAGATCTGCGCCAGCTCCTCGTTTGAAAAGGCGGAGAGCCCGGGCGCGGAGACAGAGGAATAACTGACCCTCTGCCGATCGTAATGACCGATCCCGTTTAAGGTTTCCGCGTGCAAGACCGCCCGCGGAAGACCGATTGTGGAAACGTTTTCCTGTACCGGTCTTTTGTTTTCAAAGTCCGGCGCGTCCGAAAATCCGGTTCCTGTGGCGGTAAGGACGTCGGCGTCAAGCTCCACGACGCCGACCGGCGTTTTTCCGAGAAAGAGCACGTAATCGCCTTTTTCGAGCACCCAGCCGTTTTTGGCGCTGTCCCAATAGGCCATATTTTCAATGGGCAGCGCAAGTTCTATTGTTTCGCGTTCGCCCGGAAGGAGTTCGCCTGTTTTATGATACGCGCCGAGCTCACGCAGCGGCTTTGCTGCCTTGCCCTGCGGCGCGGAATAATAGAGCTGCAGCGTTTCTTTGCCCTTATATTTTCCGATGTTTTCGACGACGGCAGTGAGCTTCACGGTGGCATCCGCCACCTCAAAGCTTTCCGTTTTTACGCGGAAGTCCGTATACCCCAGACCGAAGCCGAAAGGAAACAAAGGTGTTTCTTTGCTGTTTCGCCGGTAGCCGACGAATACGTCTTCACGGTAGCGGGTGTCGTCGGGTTCGGCAAATTCCCCGAGAGAAGAAAGGACGTTCGCCGAGACCCAGGTCGTTGTGAGGCGTCCGGAAGGACTTGCCTTCCCGAGCAAAACGTCCGCAAACGCGTCGCCGGTCGCGGTGCCGAGCTGGCTGAGAAGCAGAATGTTTTCCGAAACGTCCAGTACCGGGCTGATATCCACAGGCCCGCCCACATTAAGAACGAGCATGAATTTCCGGTAGCGTTTTGCGCAAAGGCGGATATCGCGGACCTCGTCGGCCGTTAAGAGATAATCCCCCTTGATGGGTTTTCTGTCCGCGCCTTCGCCGGAATTTCTTGCCAGCACGTAAATACACACGTCGCCGTCCCCGTCGAGCGGGAAGCTATACCGCGGCTCCCGCGGGGTTCTGCCCATGCCGACAAGGATCGCGGGCTTTCCGGCGGCTGCGGCCTCGGCCTTGATCTCTTCCAGAAAATCCTTTTGCGCCTGCCTCTTTGCCGCGCCGTAGGACGAGAGCCAGCCCTTTGTCGTCACGGTAAAGCCCGCGTTTTCAAGGCCTTCTTCCACCGTGGCAAAATGCCGGACGTTCACGTCGCCCGAGCCTGTGCCGCCCTTGATCGTTTCCCGCGCGCCGGAGCCGTAGAGCGCCACCGGACAGGGAGAAGAGAGCGGGAAATCCCCGTTCTTTTTCAAGAGCACCATGCAGTCCGGCGCAAGTCGGCGCAGTCGCGCGATATGGTCTTTTTCAAAATTCTGTATTTCGGGAGAAGTCACTCTGATCATTTTTTTACTCCAATTCATTCACGATGCCGTGCAGCTGTTTGTCGATCTCCGCGATCGCGTCGGCGGGAATGCCGCACATTTCCATGATCTCCCGGGCTGTATTGTTTCCCACGGCAGCCATTAACCCTTCTACAGAAAACTGCCGGGCTTTCGCAACAGCCTCGATCGCTGTATACATCGGCGTCAGAACAGTCTGCGCTTCTTCTCTCTGCCTGCGAAGATGCGCAAGTGTGCAGTCCGCACTGAGCACCGGCGCGAAATTGCCGTTCATGGAACCTGCATGCACAGGCTCGGTAAAGCCCCCTCGGGTAAGTTTTCCCATGATCTCGCCCAGCCACGCAATGCTGTCCGATACCCAACGGGGCAGGCGAGGACAGACGGAATTGGTGTTGATCCAATCCTCACCGGTAGAAAAGCCATGTCCGCCGTAAGAATAGATATGGCTCTCAAAAGCGACACCCTTTTCCGCCAAAGATAGTTCCATGCTCAGGGTGTTGGAAATATCTACGGTACGGTCGTCGCGGGCAGCCACCAGGAAGCAGGGGCAGGTTTTGGCAGTTACATGCTCATGGGGATAGGGCATACCGGGCTGACATAAATCACAAATCTCTTTGAGAATTGCCGGATACACCAGTACGGCTGCTGCAGGCTTATGTTCCGCTACCGTAGCAGCACAGGCTGCCAAATGACCGCCGGCAGAGAAGCCGACTACGGCAATCTTATCTGCGTCTACATGCCACGCTTCCGCATTTTCTATGATCCGGCACATTGCCTGATCATAGTCCTCAAGCGGCAAAGGCCACTTTCCTTTCGGCGTGCAGGTATAACGCAGGATAAAGGCCTGGTATCCCGCCTTCAGATACGCCGTCGCCACGGGGTCCGCCTCCCGGTCGGAGCACATGGCGTAGCCGCCGCCCGGGATCACCAGCATGGCCGGCCGCTTTGAGAAGCCGAACTCCCCGTCGGTCTCCTGAAGATACGCCGTGAGCGTGACGTTTCTTTCTTCGTTAAGTACAATCTTTTCCGCTTTCATTTTGCGCCTCCTGTTATAATCCTTCGCAATATCGTTTTTATTTCGGTGAGCTTCACGTTCACAGATTTTTCAGTCCCAGCTTCAGGACTTCTCCGCCGACGCCGTGTTTCATCCAGTCCGCGCAGCTTACGCCGTCCACCACGGTGGTAAAGGCGGCGTTGGAACCGCACAGGCAATGGACGGTCAGATCGGCTTCTTTACTGTTTTTATCCGGTGTGTCAAAGATAAACGTACTCAGGTCCGGAATTTCATTCTGAAGATGATCCAGCATTTCCCTGAGCTTTCTCTGGAAGCTGACGCCCGCAGCCTTATCCGGGATCCATCGGCCGTCTTCCAGATACGTTTCCATCTGCGTCAGCGCGGCGTCCCGCGCGGAGCAGCAGTACATGATTTTGATCTCCGGGCGGTTTTTGTGCAGCGCCAGCAGGCTGTCGGACACGATCTCGCCGCCTGTCAGTCGCGAAGCGATCTCCTCCGGCGCTTTCCAGACGTCTCTTGCCACCCGAAGCCAGTCGTAATGCATCATGGCGCTGTCCACGCAGGCGGTAACGTCCCGGCACTGCGGGAACGCGGCGGCGACGGCGTCGGTCAGAAGGGACGTTGCGAACGCGCCCGCGGAAAAGCCGGTCACAAGGATCTGCTCCGGGTTTGGAACCAGTTCTTTAATTTTTTTCAGCATCAGCTGGAAATTCGTATACCCGTGGTGATGCAGCACGGCGGGATCGCCGTTCAGATCTGTATACGGAAAATCTCCGGTTCCGCAGTGGAAGTCCCCGGTGGCGTAGGTCACAAACAGCAGGTTCCAGTCCCGGAAGGGATTCTTTTCGGACTGCCCGAAGGTCCCCAACCGGAGAATGACGTCCCCGAACCGTACGTCGTCGGAATAGAACATTTCCCCTTTTCCGCCCACGCGCTGCGGTCTTGCCGCGGTATGCGCATCCACGGAGACGCCGCCGCCGGAAAAACCGATCATCAGTTTGTTTGCGCTGCCGAGCCGAATGCAGCCGTGATAGGGGTTGCCGTTGGCGCACAGCGCCCCTTCCGGCCAGTATTCATAGTTCTTTCCCTGCTTCGGTTGGTCCGGCAGTTCCGGGAAGCGGGTCAGCTCGATATACGCCCCCAGAAGCCGGTGGAAGAGCGGCCAGTCTTTTCTGTCCTCTTTATGCGTTTTCCGTTTTGCCATGGTTTTTCTCCCCGCGCATTGCATAGAGTTCTTTTGCCTTTTCTACCTTATAGCGGAAGCAGTCCTCCCGCAGCTTATCCTGTTCCGGCTTTTCCTCGGCCTTTTCCGTACCGAAGCCGTGGTAGCCGTCTTTGTACATTTTCAGATCCAGCAGTTTTCCGTGCTTTTCCAGAAGCTGAGCGTAATGCTCTCCCTGTGGATGGAGGGGATCCCTGCCGCAGACGATGACCACCGCAGGCGAGAGCTTCGTAAGCGTTTCATCCGTGATCTTCGCGGCGGGGGAAAGCACCTCGCTGTCCAAAGGGAGCTTGGGCGGGTAGAGCTCAAACATCATTTTATAGAGTTTATCTCCCTCCGGGAAGTCGATGGGGATAGTGCCCGTGAAGTCAAGGAAGGGCACCTCCATGATCTGTCCCGCGATCTTCACGCCCTCCCGTGCCAGCAGGATGGCGGCCCCTGCCGTGAGGTGACCGCCGGCGCTGCCGCCGGAGAGGATGATCCTGTCAGGATCCACGCCAAGCTGTTTTGCGTGCGTTTTCAGCCACTTGACGGTATCCGCGACCTCCTCCTGCGGATAGGGAAAGCTCCTGTCGTACAGGCGCTTATAGTTCACGTTGACAACAAACGCCCCCAGCTCCTCGCTCAGACGTTTGCAATAGCGGTCGTCGTCCACCGCGTCCATGCCTACCCACGCGCCGCCGTGGATCTGGACGAACACCGGCATATTCTCCCGCTGCTCGGGATAATAGAAGAGCGCCTCCACCGGGTCCTTCCCCTCGCGCGGGATAAAGCTGCGGTCCCCGACGACGGGATCCGTTTTGTAATGCCTGTTGATTTTATGGAAGCGGGCGTTCATCACCGCCCGTTTGATTGCCGTAAAAGCCATGTCATTGCACCTCGATCTTTAATTCTCCCTCGCCGCGCGTCACGATGAGCGCCCGGCCGTGATAGGTTTTTATGGTTTTGTCGAAATAATTTTCCTCGCTCTTCGGGTCGGCCGTGCCAAAGCCCAAAATAGTGCGTTCCCCGCTCGTCGCCGCGGCGAGCGTCAGTACAGCCTCCGGGTTCAGAACCCCGTTTTCGTCTTTTACCGATATTTCAATGATCCCGTCGCCGAGATCCGTCTGTTCCGGATGGACGACGTCGGATGCGGTCGTCAGCCGGTCAATCTCCGCAGGCTTGCCGCCCCGGAGGTTCACCGCCGTCAACTCCCCCGGCGTATACACGGTTTCAAACAGCGCCTTGTTTCGCACGGGCTTTTGTTTTCCGACAGAGCGGCCGTTGAGAAGCAGCTCTACCTCGTCGGCGTCGGAATAGACCTCCACAACGATGGGCTTGCCTTCATTTCCCCGGAAGTTCCAGCTATGCAGGGCATCCGACCAGCCCCAGCGGGTGGGCGACTGCTTTTCTCCATAATGGGCAGGGTCCTGCACGGCAAGATAGGGCTCTTCCCGAAGGCCCCATACGATCTGCCGCCAGTAGGAAACCGGGCGGCGGTCGCCGATCAGGTCGAAATCGCCGCAGCCCGCCGTCCGCCAGGGGTAGGCGCCGTAGAGATCGTAGTCCAACGCCTCGCCGTAGCGGTGCTGCCCGACGCCGGCCTCGCCCAGATAATCCCAGGCGGCCCAGCCGAAATCGCCGATCAGCTGCGGCAGTTTTTTGCAGAGCTGCCAGTTTTCGTATAACGCGCCGGGATAGCACTCCGCGCCGACCATCAATCTGTGCGGATACTGCTTTGCGTCCGCGGCATATCGGAAAGCGGCGTAATTATATCCGGCGATATCAAGATAAGAGAAGGCCTCCGCCAGCGGCTCGCCGAGCTCTTTCGAGGCCATCAGCTTCGCCAGCGCCTCGGCATTCCCGTTCAGGATCGAATTGACGTCCGCCCCGGCTTTGACGGCCAGCTCCGGAATGCGGTCCATCAGAGAAAGCACCGGGTTTACGCAGTTGGTAAGATACCGTGTGTCGTCAAGGCTACGGATAAGGTCGCAGATCTGTCGGCCGTACTGCGCTTCCTGCGGGGTGCTGACCTCCGAAATCTCATTGCCGATGGAATAGAGGATCACAGACGGGTGATTGAAGGCCAGCGCCACCATGGCGGAAGCGTCCTCTTTCCAGTGAGAAAGAAAGTCCGCGGAATAATCAGCGTCCATCTTCGGCGTCGTCCAAGCGTCGCAAAGCTCCAGCATGACGAGCATCCCCGCTTCGTCGCAGGCCTCCAGTACCGTTCTGCTTGTCGGAAAATGGGCGCAGCGCACGGCGTTATAGCCCGCTTCTCTGAGCTTCCTGATGCGCCGGAAGGTCAGCGCCCTGTGTTCTACGGCCCCGATCACGCCGTGATCCTGATGGATGCAGCCGCCCCGGAGCTTTACGGGCTCGCCGTTGAGCCGCAGCCCGCGTACCGCGTCCAGCGAAAGGGTACGCACGCCGAACCGCGTGCGCACTTCGTCCAGCCCTTCCAATTCCGTCTCGCAGTCGTATAAAAAAGGTTCGTCCGTGCTCCAGAGCTTCGGCTTTTCCAGCGTAAACCGAAGCGTCACGGTTTTCGTTTCGCCGGAAAGCATCGTTACCGGCGCGCTGATCTCTTCGCCGCCGATCCGATGGCGAAGGACGAGTGTACGGGCCTGCGCTTCCCTGTTGACGAGCGTCGTTTTGATCAGCAGAGACGCCGCCTCTGCGTCCGCCTCCGCCACGGCGATCTGTACGCCGTTCGGCGCGATATGGACGTTTTCGCCCTTCAGGAGCCAGACGTCCCGGTAAATGCCTTCGCCCGTATACCAGCGGGAGGACGGCGCGCCGTTTCGCACCAGCACTTTGACCGTATTGCTTCCTTTCTTCAGGAACGGGGAAAGATCGACGGTAAAAGCGGTATGGCCGTTATGGTGCTGCGCCGCAAGGCTTCCGTTGACGTACACCGCCGCTTTGGGATATACCCCCTCAAACTCCAGGTAAGCCGCGCCGGTGGGATCGTCCACGGTAAACGCCTTGGTATAGTGGACCGTTTTTGCCGGGTAATAGCCCGAAGCGTTGCCGGCGGGCGTGTGCGGATCCCGCTTTTCCAGGATCATCGCGTCATGGGGGAGCGTCACGGGGGTCGGCGTCTGTTCGCCGCAAAGCGTTCGCTCCAGCGCTGTGCCGCTGCCGGAAAAGAAGAGCCAGCCGGAATTGAAAGATTCTTTTTGCATCAGTATTTCCTCGAAAGCTGCGCTTCACATTCCTCGCGGCTGATCTCGCCCGCGTTGCATTTCGCCATCAGCTCGGCGTCTTTGTCCTTCAGCTTGTAGAAGAGAAGGATCAGGGCGGACAGCAGGAAGCCGACGCCGGGGATCAGCGCGTACACCACCCACATCCCCTGGATCGCCTGCGGGGTCTGATAGGCGGCCTGCCCGACCTCCATGCCCATGCTCAGCAGTTCTTCATAGCTCTGGGCGGTCACCTCGTGCCAGCCGAACAGGCCCATCACAAAGAGCCCGATGCTCGCGCCGACGCCCCCTACGGCTTTCGTAACGAAGGCGTTGAGCGCATAGAAGATCCCGGCGCAGTCCTTGCCCGTCTTGTAGCGCGTATACTCGATGGTGTCGGGCGCGATGAAATTCATAAAAATCGCGCGCAGGGAATTGGCAAGTCCCGCAATCGTACCGAGCACGATAAAGACGATGATATTTTCGTATCCCGCAAGATACTGCAGAATGTACATGCCGCCGAAAACCGCGCCGAGCAAAATCATGGAATTGCGTCGGCCGAAGCGCTTGGCGATCTTATCCGCCTGCGTATTGATGGCAATGGCGGGCACAAAGGCGATGAGGACCGGGATGGAAGTAATCATCGTTTTGCCTTCAAACAGGTAGAAGGAGATCAGCGAGCCCACGGCGGCGGAGGTGCTCGTCACGCCCGCGATCAGGGAAGAGAGCAGAAAGACCGCCATATACTTATTGACGCGCACGCAGTTCCACATGTCGCGCAGGGTGTAGGATTCGCTCTTTTCGTCCTCTGTGTTCTTCAGTTCCGTATTGTACTCCCTGCCGTTTTTGACCAGCGGGATCATGATGCCGATGCAGATGAGCATGGTCACAACAGATACGGACGTGAAGGAGAAGCCGGGGCCTGCCACCGGGTCCACAAGGAAGTTGAGCGCGAAGCCGACCACAACGGCGGAGATCACAGTGATGAGGCCCTTGACCGTGATGATATGGGACCGCTCGTCGGTATTGTCCGTCAGCGTCATGATCAGGCTGTTCATCGGCACCTCGTTGAGGGTGCAGGAAAAATCATAGAGCAGATAGCTCACGATGAACCAGGAAAGCTTCGCCCACTGCGGGAGCCCCGAGGGCATCACGTAAAAGACGATGGTAAACAGCGGGAAGAGGAAAAACGTGAGGCGGTACCAGGGAAGGTATTTTCCTTCACCCGTCAGCTTTTGAAAGGCCTTCCACTCGGTGATCTTCAGCTTGTCGATGAGGAAGCCGAACACGACGTCGTCCACGGCGTCGATCATTTTCAGCACCAGCATCACGCCCGCCAGCAGCGTAAGGTTCACGCCGCGCAGCGCGAGGAAGGAGGTCATAAAGGTCTGAAAAACCGCGGTGCCGAAGAGTCGGCCGGTATCGGAAAGGTAATAATTGAACCGCTCTTTTCCGGTGAGCCGCCAGTCGGGATGCCTGTTTGCGCGTTCTGTTTTAGCCATGGAAATTCTCCTTTATATGTATTTCTGAATAAACGCCATCATGGAGGTAAAAGCCCTGGAAGCGAACGGATCGCTTTCCATGCGGTCCATATAGCCGTGGGGGAGCTTTGCCCCCGGGAAAAACACCAGTTCATTGGGAACGCCGATCGCGTCCAGCTTCTTTTTAAGGCCGCGCCCTTCGGTGATGAAATACCCCGTTTCGTCATTCGGCTCGTTGGAGGCGTTGATCCAGCTGGGAATAAAGCTGTCGCGGATATAGGTTTTCGCGTTGATGATCTTTACCGCCTGCGGCGTATTGCGCTTCGCGCCGACGGCCGTGCCCAGCATCGCATACATATTGCCGTCGTAAACGCTTGCGTCCAGTGCCGCTTCGTCGATGGCCAACACCTTCAGGTTCTTTTGCGTCATGACGGGGTCGAACCCGAGTTCGGCAGCGTAATCGGGATTGCACACGCACGCGGCGTAGATCTCCGTCATATTGGCTCCTGCGCTGCCGCCCGAGAGACATACCCTGTTCATATCGAGATGCAATTCCTCTTCATGCGCGATCAGGTACCGCAACAGCTCGTCGCACTGCCGGATCTGCGCCGGGAATCGGTACTTCGGCGCCAGCGCGTAATCGGCGTTGACCAGAATGAATCCCGCTTTGACGATCGCTTCCAGCTTTCCGACGCCGCCCGAACCGGTCTGCATCGGGTCGCCGGAGGACTTGTTGCCGAAGATGAAGCCGCCGCCGTGAAAGTATACCACCACAGGCCGTTTTTCGCCGCTGCCGTCGGGATACCAGATATCCGCAAAGCTGTTGGGATAGGTCTCGCCGTATTTTACGTCGTTGCGGCAGACCGTGCCGTTTTTCAGCGTCTTTACCTCCGGCGTATGCCACGGCTCCCATTCGTTAGGCTTGTGTCCCTTATAAACCTTTGCGTAGACCGCCTTTTGTATCAGCGTGCATTTCAGATCGTTCAGAAGCTTTCCCATCATAGCCCTCCGTCAGTTTCAGCGTCTTCTTCATTTGCCGTTCTCTTTTTGCGAGCGCGATCCTTTTTTGACAGTATTATGATAGCAAAACGAACAACCTAAAAACAGACCTTAATTTTAGTTGTTTTATAGGTTGATTTTTGGGTATCTTTGGTTTATTATATATTTTGACGAAAAAGGCGGTGAAAAAATGACCCACGAACGGTTGATCGAAGAGCTGAAGGCGCTGAGCGACGTGGAACGGCAGGGCAAAAAATACCTCGCCTCGCACGGGGATCTGATGCATTACCGGCTGCTGATTCCGTTTTCCTACGGCTACAGCGGCTCGCAGCTTCTGGAGCAGGACTTCTTCCCGGAGGGAACGGATCTGGAGATCGATAAAATATTGCGGTATATCTATATCCCCGAGCACAGCCACGACTTTGTGGAATTCACCTACGTGGTCGAAGGGGCGTGCGAGCATACGATCAACGCCCAGCGGTTTTTGCAGGAGCGCGGGGATTTCGTCGTCGTCTCTCCCGGCGCGAAGCATATCGTCACCGTGCCGGAGGACTGCCTGTGCATGACGATCAAAATGAAACGCAGTGCCTTCTATGACCTGCATCTGCCGAACGTCGCGGTGTTCACAACGCCCCTGCTTTTCGCCTGCGGGGACGATCCCTTTGTTCTGCACACGGTACTTTCGATCTATACCCAGCAGTCCGCGAACGCCTCCTATTGCGCGGAAATGATGACCTTCCTCTTTTCTTCCCTGATCCTTTACCTGCTGCAGAACTTCTTCGACGACGTCCGCTATCTGCAGATCGGCGCCGGCGGGGATCCCCGGCTGATCCAGCTCGCGAACTATGTGTTCGACAATTTCAGAACGGTCACCATGAAAAGCCTCGCCGAGGAATTCCACTATAACGAGTCCTATCTCTCGGCGCTCATCAGCGAAAAAACGGGACAGACCTTTACCTCTCTCATGCGCACGTTGCGCCTCTCCCGCGCCGAAGAGATCCTGCGCACGACCCCCGCGATCAGGCTGGCCGACGTCTGCGAGCGCGTAGGGTATAACGATACCGTCCGCTTTATCAAGGATTTTAAGGAAAAATACGGCGTTACCCCGGCAAAATATAAAAAAGAGAAAAACGCCCTTTGAATTCTGCAAACAGGCAGATCCCCCGTTCGTTGGAACGGGGGACTCAGACTGCTGACAAAGTCCACTTTAGCAAGGCGGGCTTCGTTTTTTTTGTAAAAAAGAGGAGGATACTAATTCGTATATTTACCGGCAGATCATAAGCATTTTGCAGGTCTATATATCCCTGCGAACTTTTTGAAGCGCGTTACAGATATAGTTTTCATACTGTGATTCGGGAACGGATTCCGGGATCAATTCGCGGATTTTGTCCATTTTGATCGTCAGTTTTTCCTTTTGATTGCCTTTGAGCTCGGAGAGAACGTCATTAATCTTTTCTCTTGCCAGCAATCCCTCGTCAAACAGCCTGCCGAATGTTTCCGCCTGCACGGTATAGCCGGTTTCATCCCGCTGTAACACCTCGGCGGTGGGCAGGCGATCCAGCACGGCGTCGATATCCGGCCCCGTGTAGCGGAATTTCACCCTTTACAGTCTTCCGCCGTACATAAACTGCAAGCGTTTGCGGAATTCGCCCTCCTGGAACTGGTCGGTATAGGGGATATGAAAGGCCTCATCCAGCACGGTAAGCGAACGGATCCGGTCGATGCGGTATATGGTGGGGAAGGCGTCGTTCAGCATATCGAAATCCTTGCGCGCCTCGTCCTCTTCGTCGATGAACGCGGTAAGATAGAAATAGTATACCGAGAACATGATCGCCGCCGGCTTGAGCTTGCGCCGTACCACCGCTTTGTCCTTCAGCCGCAGATAATCGATGACATCAGCTAATATTATGCCAGTGTTTTAGTACGCACCCGGTATCTGCACACCCCATATTTTTCCTGCCGTTCGATTATACTTTCCGGCAGAGCGGTCAGCCATTTCTTGCTGAAGGAGGTTGTGTCGAAATATGCGTTGAAATTGATCTCCGGCAGTACCACCCAATCGCTTTCATCAGTTTTGTGTGCTTTGTAATACTTTACAAGGACCGGCAGAACTTCCCCGGGAACAGATTTCGGCGTCAACGCAATCAGTTTTTCTTCCATATCGCCCGGTAACGGAATGTCATTGTTCCGCAGCGGACCGCGTTGCTTTGCCTCCGCAATCACGTCGTCAAAGCTCGTCAGCCACGCACCTTTTGACGACGGCGCAAAAAGCGGCACCTGATATTGCAACACCTTATCCCGCCACGCGTTCTCAAAGCCGTTTTTCAATATTTCACAGTTTTTGGCAGTGGTCTTTGACAGCGCCTCCGGGTTTTCTTTTGCAAAACTCACGATATTCTGCACGTGCCGGAAAAACCATCCCGCGCCGGTCTCATCTACAAGCTCCGGGAATTCCTCATGCAGATCCACATAGCATGTTTTACTTTGCCCGTCCTTTTTCGGACGGGCCTTTTTTGGTTCCGGCAGGCTGCACCATGCGCACAGCGCGCGATACGCGCGGTCATAGTCGGGGACGTCTGTTTCCCACATATATTTTCGTGCAATGACTGTCAGCACGTTTTCCATGCCGTACCATTTAATAAGCATGTCAAAATTGAACCGTCCGAGATATGTGCTGTCATATTTGTTTTTCGCTCTGTATTCCGGAAAGGTGATATACGCCTTGAAATCTTCAATCTCATTCAGCATAGTATCACCCCTTTCTTGCGTCGGCGGCAACGCGGTCCAGCAGCACGTCGTAAACGAAATCCCGTTTTTTCAGCGCAACGGCATACCTTAACGCAGTATCAGGATCAAGATGCTTTTCAATGTACGCCCGCGTTCTGCCCGCCGCGATCTCGCGGTAATCGCCGCCCTTACCGCTTGTGTATCCTTCCATAATAGATCGGATCAGCTCGCTGTCGGTATCGCGCCGGATCGCTTTTTCTTTTTCGTCCTCGATCCGGTACAGATCGTCCAGATCGCAGATGATATCGCCGAGGATACGGTATCCGTTGCGGCTGAAATCACAGAGCAGATCCATGTAATCCGCCTGCTTGTCATAGGGCATGATCTCAAGCAGCAAATGTTCCCGTTCCTTTTCATCCGTCAACTGCCAACGCTCTTCCCGCATTCTCCTGCGGAACGCGGCGATACGTTCCGCGCCGCAGCCGAGAAAGATCCCGTACAGCTCATCCGGTGTATATTCCTGCTCCTGTCCGCGTGAATACAAAACGCGTTCAATATCGCTGCGCCGCGTCATGGTTTTCCTTTCGATCCTGCTGAAACGGATACGCCGCAGAGCGTCGTTGTAATCAGTGATGACGGTTTTCATCCATTCCATCGTCGCTTCATCCAGCTTCTTTTGCCAGTCCTTTTTCTTTGCAAAGGAAAAGAGAATAGAATCCGACGCCGGTCTGGTCTTCAGCTTCGGCGTGTTCGCCTTCAATTGCCGCGCAAGATACGGCAGCCGTTCCACGTTGGAGGTCACCGTGGTCCAATCCACCGACGCAAAGTATTTTTCCAGCTTTTTCTTCTGCGTCTCCTCATACCATGCGCGCTGCTTTTCGTCTGCTTTTACGATTTCTTTGTATTTCAAAAACAAGCTGCGGCTGACGGGCTTTTGCTTGAAATATGCGGAAAGATCCGGTTTGACGCCGGATTTCGCGGAGTCGATCTCCAGCCCGGTCAATATTTCAAGTGTTTCCGTTTCCTCTTGCAAGCGCTTCTGTAATTCGCTGTCAGCGTTTTCATCATAGGCGACCACGCTGCGGTCAAACGCCGCGTTGCAGATCTGCCCGATTTGCGAATCAAAGCTGCTGCGCAGCGTTTCAAACCGCGCCTCCCAATCGTCGGCGTCCCGCATCAGGGGAACGGCGGCAGGGATTTTCAATACGGGCAGCGAGGGAGAGAAGATATCAAATCGCCCTCCAAAATTTCGGAAGATGCAGTCGTTCATCAGTGGATCGGCAATCGTTTTGATCATATCGCCGTCAAAATCCGCGCCGCCGAGCCTTTCGGGGATCAAGGTTTCGGAATCCACCATGATCACGTAATGCAGATGCGAAAGATACTTCTGTCTGTAATGTCCAACCTCCGGGATCTGCACGACCATCGCTTCCTCATTTCTTGCAATATGGGGATTCCGGAGCAGCGTGTATCTGTCCGTTTGGTAATACGTTGCCCCCGGCGCGTAAAACTCTCCGCTTTTCAGACATTCACGCTCAATATCCACAAGAAAAGAATCGTTTACAGTATCGCGCACCAGGTATTTGATAAACCGCATCAAATCGCCGGACAGATAACGGTTATCGCCGGCTGCATACAGCTTCCCGATGGCGTAATCTTTTAATATCGCGTCGGCGCGGTCCTCAAATTGTTTTACAAGAACGTTCTCATCAATGAAAGCCGGGTTCTTATGCAAAATCTGCGCCCACACACGATCTCTGCCGGAGCCGCCGTTTTTCAGAATGTGCGCATAGTATCCAAGACGGTAATCCCGGTCGGCAATATGGCGGTAGTATTCATGCTCGGTGGTTTTTGTGATCCAGTGTCGTGGTTCATCAGCGGGGCTATGATCCCAACCGTCCGGAAGATCGGCGGGGCGGAATTCTTCCGCCTTTACCGCGGCGGTATTCAGGAACTGATAGTTGAGGTCTGTAAACGGGGTCGTATTCGGCTTCCCGACGCCGGAGATATACAGCGCGTGATCGTATTTCCGGCAGCGTTCCAGATATGCAGCCCATGAAAGCCCGTTTTCGGTCATCCACGTATAGCCCTTGAACATGCTTTTTGTCAGGATCAGGTCAACGTCAGAAATCTTATGCTGAACGCCCCATATGTCGGTAACATACAGTACGTTTATTTCTGTGCAAAAGGATTTGAAGTCAACCTCATGCACAACGCCCTTGATATACGGCATGCGGATCTGAAACGAAGAATGCATATGCTCGTCACAGAAAAGGTAATCGATCCTGTCCGCAAACTCCTTTGAAATCAAGCCTTCGCCGTCAAATTCCGTGACTTCGATATTGTCGTATTTCTCTACCCGGTGATATGCCCGCACCGCGTTTTGTGTCCCGTCGTCCTCAACGGTGATCACCTTCACGTTCGGAATAACGGAAACAGGGTTATCAACAACAACAATGCGTCGCGCGTCCCATATGGACGTATCGTCGACGCGAAAACCGTCAGAGAGCATTAACGCGTTGTATGCGTAAAGCTTTGAAAGCTGACATTTGCCAATATGCATATCCAGCATGATGCGGCGTCGGACGGGTTCGTAGAAATCTTCACGGATAAAGGAGAGCTTGGAATGCCGGCCCATATCGGCGGAGCGTTCAAAAGCTACGTAACGGTAACCGCCGCGACCGAAATCCAGCGTGATCCCCTCCGGGCGAAACATATCCTTTGCCATTGACTGACGCTCGACGTATTTCTTTTGGGTCGCCCTGCGGTCAAATATACGGGAGAAGTCAACGTAGATCAGAACGTCCGCCAAATCCGAGACGGTATCAACAGCAACGAAACCTTGCGGATGGAGAACGGACATGATCTGATAATACAGCGGGCAGTCGTCCTGCGTTTTCGGCGCAGAGGGAACAATACAGCGCCGCGTCGTTTCTTCATCCAGATAAAAAGTATACCTGCCGTCCTCGTTAAGAACGGCGTTCATCATAACCGCGATGGCGGATAGCTCACGAATTACATATTTTGCGTGCATAGCATCGCCTCCTGGATAAAACCATAGCACAAAAAAAGGAAAAAGCAATAGAAATCCAAAAAAACACAATAATGAATACTGCTCGCACACTTTTCGTGTTCCGGGCGGTAAATATTTATATAGGAGGTGCGCAGATGCACAAACAAGACTACGATTAGCTATTCACCAACAAAACATGGCAAAACAAAAATCAATCTCAGAAATGGAGGAATCAAAATGATTCAACACAACGATACCCTGATCATCGGTCTGGATCACGGGTATGGCAACATGAAGACCGCAAACCACTGTTTCCCAACGGGGATCATCCCCGGAGAAGACGCATCGTCGTTCGCCCAGAACATTTTGGAATACGGAGGCAAAAGCTATTTGATCGGCGAAGGACACAAGGATTTTATCCCGGATAAGGTGAAAGACGACGATTTTTACCATCTTTCCCTTGCGGGGATCGCCGAGGAACTGGATACTTTTGGACTGTCCGAAGGCAAGATCCACATCGCCGCCGGACTGCCGCTGACCTGGACCGGCGCGCAGAAGGACGCCTTTGCCGCGTATCTGGCGAAAAATACGGACGTGACGTTCACCTACCGGAAGAAGCAATATACGATCAAAATCGCCGGCGTCAGTATCGATCAAAATCGCCGGCGTCAGTATCTTTCCACAGGGCTACGCCGCCGTCGCGCCGTATATCACAAAGCTTAAGGGCGTGCAGATGCTCGTCGATATCGGCAACGGTACCATGAACGTTATGACCCTTGTAAACGGCAAACCGCAGTTCAACAAAATGTTTACCGAAAAGTTCGGCACCCATCTGTGTGCGCTGTCCATTAAGGAAGCGTTCTCCCGCAAAACGCAACGCGAACTCAACGACGCTTTTATCGATGAAATGCTGCGCACCGGCAGCGCCGAGCTTGATGAAGACGATCTTGCCATTGTGGAAGCCGCCGTGCGGGATTACGTTTCGCAGATTTACGGCAAACTGCACGAATACGGCTACGACGAGAAAAGCATGAAATTGCAGGTGGTCGGTGGCGGCGGCTGTCTGCTGGAGCATTTCGGTCATCTGCGAGACGGATGGGATTTCGTGATGAAAGATATCTGCGCTGCGGCAAAGGGATACGAGTATCTTGCCGGGGTTCAGCTCACAAGCCGTGAGAGAGCATGAAACCCTACCGTGTCAGCGTTCGGTTCTATCCCGACAGAGGACATGAAAAGAAAGCTATCGATTTTCTGAAACAACTGCCCGAAAAAAAGATCAACCGATTCATCGTGGACGCGGTGTCCGAGAAGATCACGGCAAGCCCTGTTTCTCTTTCGGCAGGTGATTTAGACGCTATCCGTGAGATCGTCAAGGATGAATTGCGCGGCATTTCCTTCGCGGCGCCGTCCAAAAAGAAATCGTCGGATATTACAGAACTGACCGAAGAAGAGAACGCCGCAAATCAGGAAAGCGTTCTTGCGGATATGACGCTTTCTTCTCTTGACGCCAATAATGTCGGGAATAACGCCAACGGTCTCGGTCACCTCAGGCCCTTGACGTCAGCTTAGCGTCAAGGCAAAACCAATGCCAGAAAAGTGAGGTGTAAACGAAAAATGACGCGTATGAGGCACGGAAAACGATAAACCGATCTATTCTCACCCCCGTGTCTCATACCGTAACAAGCAGGGAACTTGTACGGCAAGTTCCGATCCGGCAGAGTCACTGCCGGATGCTCAGGGAAAACCCCCCCTGAAACCCCTTATTACGAAAGGATGATCGAATGAAAGAAAAGAAAGCGCGTATGGAAATACGCCTGTCCGAAAAGGACAAAAAGAAAATCGAACGGTACGCAAAGAAATGCGGTGTACCCGTTTCGGAATACGTTCGGCAGTGCGCGTTGGGCTTCTCCCCGCGCCAAGCGCTGCCGGACGAGTCTTATGACCTTTACAGCCGTCTTTGCGATGTTTGCAATCTGGTTGATCCCGGTTTCACGGGAGAAACGGAGCGGCAGTTGGTTGAACTGATTACCGACATTCGTGCTCAACTGCTGCTTCCTGAAAGGAGGGATGTGGCACGGCTACCACAGGATTCTGGCCCGTAAAGAACCATCTGCGGGAAGTGCTCGCCTATGCGGATAACCCGGAGAAAACAATAGGTCCAAACGGATTGGATCGGGATTTGCTGCAGACACTGCACTACGCCGCCGATGGGCAGAAGACAGACGAAGCCGTTTACGTCAGCGCGATCAATTGCCCGAAGCAGACCGCTTATGAATCCATGATGGCGACAAAGCGCCGTTACGGAAAAACAGGCGGTAACGTCGCGTATCACGGATATATGAGCTTCAGGGAAGGCGAGGTCAATGCGGAGCAGGCGCTTGCCATCGGCAAGGAAACCGTGCGACGTATGTGGGGCGACAAATATGAAGTGCTTGTCGCCGTGCACCGGAATACGGACAACCTGCATAATCACATTTGTCAAGGGTAAAATGTGTATATTGATGCTAAATCGTCAAAAACCACAAATAATCCTTGCATGTATTGTATAATTAGCTCTTTTTTGTAGATTTCTGCTCTTTTTTGTCACAAAACAGAGAAAAAAGAACATTATTTAAAAAAATAGTTTTCTATCATAAAAAAACGATGGAATATAGGAGTTTAAGATGTCAGTACCTATACAATGTAATCGAAACAAAAACATGAGTATTGATTCAATCTTTATTGAATCGTTAAAAGAAGCGTGCAATTGGAAAAAGGCAGAGAGGCTTCCAGAGGATTCACATTTTTATTTATTGGAGATGAATTGTTAACCCAAATGGAGACATCCGATCACCAAATAATTTGGGGAAGAAGAGGGACAGGTAAAACACATTTATTAAAAGCTTTTACTCAAAAGATAAATACAAACCCTAAAATAAAATCGTTGGCATTTTATTTATCATGTGATCAATTGAATTTTCAAACTCCTGTTGATATTCATTTTGATTCCGATGTTGAAAAAATGAAATATTTTGCCAAGGAAACATACAAATGTTTTATATTAAATCTTGTAGAGTTAATTATTGATGAATATGAGAATATTATCAACAACAAGTTTTTTTACTTAAATCAAACTAATGGAGAAAAAAAGGAATATAGGTTTAGGGTTGATAACTCTCTCATAAAGCTATATGAAAACTGTACATATGGGTTACCTTTGAGTACAAACGTAGAAGAGACCGAAACGGTAATTCAACATAGTGAAAAAGCAAAAGAATCAATGAAAGGATTTAATTTGGAATCGAAAATTTCGTTTAAAGAAATGATGCTGAACTGGAATCCATTTTTGAAGAAAACACGTTCTAAGAAATCAGTATTAAGCAACTCAGACGAAAAGAAAGTTAAATATAATTATGGATTTAACATTGCTAAGATTCGGAATCTAATTAAAGCAATTGTTAATGCGCTTCAGATAGATTCATTATATCTATGTTTGGATGAATTATGGTTGATTGATAAAAAAAGAGAAATATCACTACAACCCTTGTTTTTGATTATTTAAGGCAAGCCTTTTTTAATTTACCGCAAATATCTATCAAAATCGCATCAATTAGAGAAGTAACAAAGCTAAATAGTAAGGCTCTTCCTGCTAATAATTATGGTTTACAGAGTGGACATGATATCACAGAGTTAATTAATCTTGATACTCTTTTTGTTGATGAAAAAGAAAGAGATAACCATTTTGAAAAGATATTAACTGCCAGAATTAATTATTTTGCGCAAAGAAGAAACGAGGTAAAATATAGTTCACAATTTGTGACAGAAGCAATTTTAAAAAGTAAAATTCACCTTTCAAACATTATTACATTTTCACATGTAATTCCAAGAAATTTCTTAGTATTATTGCAACGATCTTTAAATGCAATTAATTATGATCTTCAACATAGATTTATTCATACATATTTAAGTAAAAGCATCGTAATAAAGACTTATTTAGATGATAAACGTTCAAATCTTCCTTTTGATGATTATTCTCTTTTTGCGACAATAAATGAATACATAAATAGTACAAAAAACTACTTTTTTTTATTGCCAATTTCACAAGTAAGACGTCTGAAAAGTGAAATTGATAATCTTGTATATGTTGAAATCATACATCAGATACCAAGTTCGTTGTTAACAGACAATATAATGGATAGTTATAAGGGATTCTATGTTGACTCTGGTAAGTATTTGTATATGCTTAGTCAATCGAATTCAGAAAGAGATTATAATTTCAGTTATATTTTGCCAGATAAAGTAAAAAAGAATTATCAACAGTTTGTTTTGGATGTTGATAAAATTGAAAGTGAATTTATAGAGTGTCCTAATTGTAGCCAAAGAATAAGTAAAAAACATCCTTTTTTTATAAAAACAAAACTGTGTCCAGTTTGCGCATTCAAAATCGATATGAAATAATAAAGTAGAAAAACACATCGTATAGGAGAAAGCACATGAACGTTAACGAGTTTTTTGAAGAAATCGGAACTGCAGAAACTATTGAGGATCGCTTGTATGAAAGTGTTACATATAATAAGGTAAACGCCGATTTGCTATTCAGTATAATACATGATAACAGAGAATTGTTATCTGGCGATGAGTTTTTGATAGATAGGTTCGTTGATATAAATAAAGATGGAAAAGACAAAAAAGATTCTGCAGCCATTCTTGGTCTGATGATTGTCCATCAAAAATATCATATCAACGTTAAATACACAACTCTTGCCTTGATATGTTTGCTTTTTGATATTGTAATATCAAAAGGTTTTGCTTCATTTCTTTTTGGAATGTTTGGACTGGACTATTCTATAGTAAAATTAGATAAAATGGAAAAATGCATTGCATATAAACTGAAAGAAAAAAAGGCGCTTTCTTTAGATGAACTGAAAGAGTCTTGTCAATGTACTTTTACCTACAACAATTCGAAATGCGGCAAATTGAATGATGATGGTACGTGCACCATTTGGGGGAAAGATCAAATCATCGACAATGCTTTAGAATCAATGATTGAAAAAAAGATAATTAAAATCAAAGGGGAAAAATATGTGCTCGTTTTATGATGATAGTTCCTTGTCAGTTTATGAAATAGCTGCACATATAAAAAAGTCTGGAATAATAAATGATTTATCTGCGCCATGCGTTTATATGCCTGATATGCAATTTACCGGATATGAGTACAATGAGGATGACACAAATAATATCTGTTTGCCCTTTGGAATTAATGAAAATGATAAGAAGTATCTGCCCAATTTAGAGTTTATCCTTATAAATGATAGAAACACCAATGCAGTTTCCACGTCTATAAAAGGATTTCCCATTATTGGTCTCTTTATGGGAAGCATTAGCAATATTGAACATAACGTTAACCTGATGATTGGCACAATGTTTGAAACTGATTTTCCCGCAAAAAATCTTGAGCCTAAACAAATATTTATTAATAAAGAAGGTCTTTTGGAAGTCAAAAGAGATGAAAGTATATTAGGATATAAAGATGAAAGAATTATGAGTTATATGATAACGGAATTGGCCCTGCGTTTTTTGGTTTTGCATGAGATTGGACATCATTGCAAAGGACATATTTCTATACTTTTACAGAACAGCCAAAACTTTGTTCTATTGAAGGCAAATGATGATACCAACAGCGATTTTGAAATAGAAGCTGACACTTTTGCGGCTCAAAAGTTGGCGCTGGAGTTTCCTCTAATGTTTGATCAACTAATAAAACATCAAAACGATTTTAGCGAGTTTGGCAAAAATGAAATAAAGCTAATGGCACTTAGTTTTATGATAGCTGCAATGACTCTGCCGTTTTCTATATTATATCAGCCATATTACAAAGGATTGAAAATCGAAGGGACAATAGCTTATCGTGAAATATTTGCTTTAATGATATTAACCACCGAGTTATATAAAATCGACATATGCAGAGAAGCAGCAATATATGATTTATGCCATAAAACAGACGGCGAAATTAAAGAAATAAATGGAATAACAGAAAAGCCGATAGATTTCCAAAAAATAAAAGCATCAGGAACAATAGATTTTTTTGATTTTGGTCAATATATTATGTTGATTTTCATTGATAGCAAACGATTATACTATAGTGTTAATAGAATTGAGAATCAGGATGCTTATATAGAGAATTACATTCGAGTATTGTCCACTTTCCGTTCGATTAAAGTTAATGATTAATGGTGGGAAGATAATATGGATTACACAAAACGATATAGTCAAGCACGCGAGTGCATAGAGAGGGAATGTTAGATTAACAAATCCCTCTCTATATAACAATGTGTATGATTAGATTACATCGTATCGCGTTCACTTTTTGTCTTTGCCAATGCTTTCGCTTTTCGGTTAGCGAGCTTGCGTTCCTGTTCCTCTTGTTTCCGTCTGCGGCCGGCTTCGGCTTCCTCTTTTGCCTGCTTTTCTTCCTCTTCCCACGCGCTTTCACGCTCGGTGAGATAATGCGGCGGTGGTTCGCCGATCCATTCGGACACAGTATCCACGCTGCGGTTAAAGCGCTGCGCTTCAAATTCGGTATCTTTAGGGTTTAATTCCTGACGGGCCTCTGCTTCAAGCGGAAGTCGCAACAGCCGCCGGTGAGCTTTGAGCCGATCCTGATTGAGCGCCTGCGACAGTTCTTCCGTATCACGGTAATCGGATAAGGTTCGGTCAATTTCATCCGTCAGATTGTTTTCTTCGGTTTGCAGCTTCGGGATCAGCGTTTTCGTATCTTCAAGCTTTGTCTGAATTCTTCCGAGGTCTTCCGGGGAGTCGGTGCACAGGTGATATAACTCGCGACGCAAAGCAAAATCGAGCTCGGAGATCTGCGCGTGCAGCCCGGATTTCTCTACCGCCAAGGATTCAAAGGTTTTCTTCAATATCTTCGGCGTACGTTTCAGTTTCTTCGTTATCTCGGCAAGCTCGGATTTCTTTGCGTCCAATTCCCGGATCAGATTTTGAGCATAGGGCAGGCATTTGCCGGTATCTTCGACGTAGGATTCCGCGCCGGATCTTTCCAACCGTACTTTTCCGCGCCGAAAGTCCAGCTTGATAAGATTGATCCGCAGCGTTTCCAGCTTTTCGGCGAGCTTTTCCACGGAATTTATAACGGCTTCTGTCAGGCGCTTTACCGTTTCTTTCAAAGTCCGCAGCAGCTTGTTATCCTCCCGGATCAGCCGGTTGATTTCGGCTCTTTCGGTCGGCTTGCCCTTGCTATCTACGGCTCTTGCAGAAACGCCCTCATGGATCGTAGGCTGCTCGGTGATACCGCGCGCGGCAAAGCTGCGGTGGTCGATGCGCGTATCAAGCTGTTTTTCCTCCAACGCCCGGTTGACGATATCCGCCCAAAGCTTGCGCCATTTGAGGAGCTGTTCTTCGCTGTTCCAGCGCTCGGATATGGGGTTCTGCCTGCCGAACTTCGTGCTCTTTGGGTATTTATTCACACGCTCATAGTCTGCTGCCTGCGACGGCGGCAGATATTTCTTTTCGCCGTTTACATAGTATTGATACTGTTTTTCCCAGCCCTCGTTCTGCGCGGCTTTGAATTCTGCGGCGGTAAAGCCCCGTTCCTCTCCGTCTTTGACGCAGAGATATTCTTTTTCGGTTTTCTTCTGCCACGTACCGTCCGGGTTCAGCGGGCGAACGGTCGTCATGATATGCGCGTGGGGATTATGCACGTCCGTATCGTGAATGCAGATGTCGGCGCACATGCCGTCAGCAACAAGCGCTTCAGTGAATTCTTCCACCTGTCGGATCCAATCCGGCAGCGTAAACTCCACTGGCAGCGCGACAATAAATTCGCGTGCTAATCGGCTGTCCTTTGTCTTTTCTGCCGCTTCCACGGCGTTCCATAACACGTTGCGGTCATTCCATGCGGGCAGCGCATTCTCTGGCAGGCAGATATGCTCATACACAAGACCGCCTTTTCTGGTGTAATCGTGAAAAATGCCGTCATAATCGTTTTCGATTGCGGAGCAGCTCATATATGCCGCCGCCGCGACTGCGGAGCGTCCTGCCCCACGGGATATAATTTTCGCTTCAAGATGATAGATTGCGGGAATCACCCGTAAATTCCCAAAGTAAGTTCCACAGTTGGATACCGGTGGAAGATACATTGGGAAATAAAGGAAATTAGTGTGGGAAAAAGAGAAGATGCACAGAA
>CACZGD010000040.1 GCA_902780565.1 Oscillospiraceae bacterium | reverse complement strand
CTGTCGAACAACTGCCCGGACGATATCGAGCTGCACCGTCCTTATATCGACGCGGTCACGATCCCGTGTGAGAAGTGCGGCAAGGAGATGCGCCGCGTGCCGGAGGTCATCGACTGCTGGTTTGACTCCGGCTCCATGCCCTTTGCGCAGCATCACTATCCGTTCGAGAACAAGGACCTGTTCGAATCGCAGTTCCCGGCGGACTTCATCAGCGAGGCGGTCGATCAGACGCGCGGTTGGTTCTATTCGCTGCTTGCGATCTCCACGCTCCTGTTCAATCAGTCTCCCTATAAGAACGTCATCGTGCTCGGCCTCGTGCAGGACGAAAACGGGCAGAAGATGAGCAAGTCCAAGGGCAACGCCGTCGATCCGTTCGACGCGCTGCAGAAATACGGCGCGGACGCGATCCGCTGGTATTTCTATACGAACTCCGCGCCCTGGCTGCCGAACCGCTTTTATGACAAGGCGGTGCTGGAGGGGCAGCGCAAGTTCATGGGCACGCTGTGGAACACCTATGCGTTCTACGTCCTGTATGCGAACATCGATGAATTCGATCCCACGAAGCACGAACTGAAGGACCCCGGCGTTATGGACCGCTGGCTGCTTTCGCGTCTGCACTCCACGGTCAAGGCGGTCGACTCCCATCTTGAAAACTACCGCATCCCGGAGGCGGGCAAGGCGCTCGATACCTTTGTGGACGAGCTCTCGAACTGGTACGTCCGCCGCTCCCGCGAGCGCTACTGGGCGACCGGTCTGGAGCAGGATAAGATCAACGCCTATCTCACGCTCTATACCGCGCTTGTGACCGTCGCAAAGATCTCCGCGCCCATGATCCCCTTCATGGCGGAGGATATCTATCGCAATCTGGTCCTGTCTGCCGATCCGACCGCGCCCGAAAGCGTGCATCTCTGCGCGTTCCCCACGGCGGACGAAAGCCTGATCGACGCGTCCCTTGAAACCTCCATGCGTGAGGTGCTGGATATCGTGGAGCTCGGCCGTGCCGCCAGAAACGGCTCCAACATCAAGAACCGCCAGCCCCTGCAGGACGTCACGGTCGTCGGCGAAAAGGTGCTGCAGCCGGAGTTTGCCGCGATCGTCGCGGATGAGCTCAACGTCAAGGAGGTCCATTATGCGGACACGGCGGCGGGACTGCTGAATTTCTCCTTCAAGCCGCAGCTCAAGACCCTCGGTCCGAAGTACGGCAAAAAGCTCGGCGAGATCCGCAATCAGCTTGCTACGCTGGACGGGCTTGCCGCCAAGGCGGAGCTGGACGAAAAGGGCACGCTGACACTGCATCTTTCCGACGGCGATATCGAGCTTGCGCCCGAGGATCTGCTGATCTCCACAGAGCAGGTCAATAACGCCTTCACGGTCTCCGACCACGGCGTCACCGTGGCGCTCAACACCGTTCTCACGCAGGCGCTCATTGACGAGGGCTTTGTGCGCGAGCTGATCTCCAAGATCCAGACCATGCGCAAGGACGCGGATTTCAACGTCACCGATCACATCCGCGTCACGATTTCTGGCAGCGATAAGATCAACGCCATCGTGGAAGCGCACGGCAGCGAGATCGCGGGCGACGTGCTGGCGGATTCGATTGCGGTCGCTAAGCCCGAAGGCCACGTCAAGGACTGGGACGTCAACGGCGAAAACGCGACCATCGGCGTAAAGGTCGTTTAATGCCATCCTGTTGTTTTTTCAAAAAGGGCGCGCTGCAAAATGAATTGCGGCGCGCCCGTCTTTCGTTCAGAAGCCAAAGCATGGGGATTGCAGAGGTCCCTGTTATTTCTTAAAGTACTCGAAGACCTTGTCCAGGTTGCCGAATCCAAGCAGCAACGCTTTGAAAAACTCGAAAACGCGGCGGAAGAATTCCAGCACGGAGGAATACTGCTTCTCGGAGAGCTCCTCGCCTGGATCGGCGGCGTTTACCGTGTAGGAGAACACCGCGTCGGCGGCTGCATGGTCGGAGCAGTCCTCTCCGTTTGCGTTATAAACATGGAGGTAACTGAACGCCTCGGCGGTCAGCGTCACGCCGCCGCCGTCTTTATAAAGGAACCGTTCCACGGAATCCCAGCGCCCCCATTTCCCGGTCCAGCCCTCGCCCATTTCAGCGATCCACCGGCTGCAGTCGTCGTAATTGCCGTCGTTCTCGATTTCGACCCAGGCGTCCTTCAGCCCCGCGCCCTCGATCAGAAGCTCCTTGAGCCCGGAGGCGTCGTTGAAGAGATAGGCGTTGAAGTCGCCGGTCACGATCACCGCGCGGTCGGTATCTCTGCCGTTGATCAGGTCGCGAAGCTGCGTGAAGTTGTCGCGTCTCGCGGCAAGGCTGCCTGCGTCGCCATAGGCGTCGGCGTGGATGTTGTAAAAGTCGATGTATACATCCGGTGCGACGTTGATGCAGGTGTAGGTGATCCCCTTTGTGGAAAACTGATCCGCGCCGTCGTCGACGATGCCGTAAAGGGAATTCCACTGGATATGCTTTTCATTATACATCGGAAAGCTTCTTGTAAAGGTGGAGGTGCCGTCGCCGAACGGTACGATTCCCCTGTGGAAGGTGGAATAGTTGTATCCCCGCAGCGTGGAGACCAATTCGTCGTGGTAGCCGAAATCCTCCTGCGCCGCGAAAATGTCGTACTGCTTTTCCGAAACGAAGGCGCCGATGGCGCGCTGATTGGCGGGCACGTCTCGGGTCCCGCCGGTAATGAAGGAGATATCCGGCAAGCCCGCGACGTTGTAGCATAAAACGGAGAAGCTGCCCGAGTTCGCCGTGTTTTTCGGCTCGGCGGCAAACGTCGCCGGAAGAAGTCCAAGGGTTAACAGAACGCTGAGAATTACGCTGATCGCTTTTTTCATGGGAATCCTCCTTTTTTGAATCAGATTTTCATTGCGGCTTCATAAGCGCCCCAGATCACGCTTCTGAGGTTGCCGACCTTTTTGCAGTCGCCGACAAGGATCACGTTTTTCCCGCCGCGCGCCAGCGGGTTCGGGATATAACCGGCGGAGCTGATGACCGAGTCGCAGGGGAGCGTGAGGGTTTCTCCGTCCTGCTTCACGACGATCGCGCCGTTCTGCACCTCCTGCAGCGTCGCGTTCAGATACACGGGCACCTCGTTCAATGCGAACCATTCGCGCAGGTAGGAGGAATTCGCGAGGCAAACGCCGGTCTGCGCGACCAGATCGTTCTTCATTTCAACGATCAGGGGCTTGTGCCCGGTCAGCGCAAGCTCATAGGCGATCTCGCAGCCGGTCAGACCGCCGCCGATCACGGCTACCGTTTCGCCGACCTCCTTTTCCTTGTTCAGGTATTCGCAGGCTTCCACGGTCTTTTCAAAGCCCGGCACGTTGCCGAGGAAGCGCGGCACGGCGCCGGTCGCGACGATCACGGGCTCGTCGCCGAACAGACGGATATCGTCGATCTCCGTGTTCAGATTGACCTCGATCCCGAGCTTGTCCATCTGGCGCAGGTACCACTGAAGCAGCTCGCGCAGCTTGCCCTTGTAGCTTTCCGCGCTGGCAGGAATGAACGTGCCGCCGAGCCTGCCGCTCTTTTCATAAATGACGGGCTCGTGCCCCCGCAGCTTCAGCACGCGCGCGGCCTCCATGCCGCCGATGCCGCCGCCCACGATATGCACGCGCTTCGGCGTTTTCGCGGGCTTGATGAAATGCTTGTCCCACTGCATCATTTCGGCGTTCACGGCGCAGCGCGCAAGCCCCAGGGAATCGGACAGGGACTGGTCGTTCGGCACGCCCTGATAGTGGCACATGTTGAAGCAGCCGTTATGGCAGAGGATGCAGGGACGAATGTCGTCCGCGCGGTCCTCGATGAGTTTTGTGACCCATTCCGGGTCCGCCAAAAACTGCCGCGCGAAGCCCGCGCCGTCGATCTTGCCGTCCCGGATCGCGTCCGCCGCGACGAAGGGATCCAGCCGACCCGCAGGGACGACGGGCAGGGACGTGAACTGCTTGATGTGCTCCACGTCCGCAAGGTTGCAGTTTTCGGGCATATAGATCGGGGGATGCGCCCAGTACCACGCGTCGTAGGTGCCGTTGTCGCAATTGAGCATATCGTAGCCCGCTTCCTCCAGAAGCCGGACCGCCTGTTCGCTCTCCTCCATCGTGCGCCCGACCTCTTCGTAATCCTCGCCGGGCAGTGCGCCCTGCCGGAAGCCTTTTGTTTTGGACACGACGGAATAGCGCAGGGAGACCGGGAAGTCCTTGCCGCACAGGCGCTTGATCGCCCGCACGATATCGGTTGCGAAGCGGTAGCGGTTTTCCAGACTGCCGCCGTATTCGTCCGTGCGCTGATTGACGTAGGGCAGGGTGAACTGATCGAGCAGATACCCTTCATGCACGGCGTGGATCTCCACGCCGTCCACGCCCGCCGCCTGCAGCTTCTGCGCAGAATAGGCGAACGCCATCACGAACTCATGGATCTCCGCCTTCGTCAGCTCGCGGGAGGGGATCTTGTCCGACCAGCGGTTCGGGGCGGGGGAGGCGGACGCCGTGATCTTATCCAGATCCATCACCGGCTTCGAGAGCTTTCGTAGCAGCGGATTCGTATACAGCGTCTCCATCATGGCGCTGACCGTGAAGGAGCGCCCGAAGCCCGCGGTGAGCTGCACGAACAGCTTCGCGCCGGTCTTGTGGAACTCCGGCAGCCAGCCCGCCAGGTCGCGGTACATTTTGTCGTTTTTGTGCAGCCATTGCCCCAGCATGGGATTATACACCGGCTGGCAGCCCGGCAGCACGAGCCCCGCGTTGTTCTTCGCGACCTCGTAGATGAAGCGCGCCCCGGCCTTGTCGAAGTGGTTTTTCTCCATCCAGCCGAACAGGTCGGTGCCGCCCATGGAGGTCAGCACGATCCGGTTCTTGATCTCGCAGCTGCCGATCCTCCACGGCGTGAATAAGGGTTCCAAGCGTTTATCCATAATAAACCTTCTCTCTGCATTCTGAACGAAAAGTGCGGAAAAATTCACACTTTCGTCATGTATTCGGGGCTGATCCCTGTTAAAATAATCATAACACACAGAAAATCAAGATACAAGTGTTTTTTAAGGAGACTTTCGCATGATCAGCAAAGAGATTCTGCAAAAGGGTATGGAGACGCTGATCTCCATCGGCCCAAAGCTCACGGGCTCCGCCGGGCAGCTCGCCTATATTGAATATCTGAAAGAGGAGATCCGCGCGCTGGGTCTGCCCGTGTACGCCGATCCGTTCTATTTTGACCGCTGGGAGGCGACGGACGCCTCGCTTTCGCTCATCGGGGAGGACGGCGAAGAAACGCCGCTGCATATTTCCTCCGTGCATCCCTATTCCGGCGAAACGCCGGAGGAGGGCGTCACGGCGCCGCTGCTCTACCTCTCCGGGCTCGACAAGGCCGTCAAGGCGGAGGGCAAAATCGTGGTCATGAAGATCGAGGACCTCGGCAAGCTCCCCTCCGAGCTTGCCTTCGATATGCGTTCCGCGTATCCGGCGGATACCACCATGCCCGCGTTTTATAACGGGCCCGTCGCCACCGCCATGGTGCGCTGCCTTGCCGAAGGGGCGCTGAAGCTTCTGAAGCCCGCCGCGGCGGTCTTTGTGTGGGAGGGGATTCCGGACGCCGCCGTGGAAGGGCAGTGGATGCCCTTCATTCAGGACTATCTCGGGCTGCCGGTCGTCTGGCTCAATGCGACCGACGGCGAAACGCTGATCGCCGCCGCGAAGGAGAAACGGACCGCGCGGTTCGTGCTGACCGCCGAAAAGGAGAAACTGGCCTATACCGAGACCTTCTACACCATCGTGGAAGGGGAGGAAAAGGGCGAGTGTGTGATCGTCAATACGCATACGGACGGTCCGAACGCCGTGGAGGAGAACGGCGGCGTCGCGCTGCTGGAGCTCCTCCGTCACGTCGCGGCGAAAAAGCCCCGCAGGACGCATATCTTCCTGTTCACGACCGGACATTTCCGTCTGCCGGTGTTCAAGGATATCCGCACCGGCGGCTTCCAGTCCGCCTCCCGCTGGCTGCAGTATCACCGTAACCTCTGGGACGGCAAGGGCAATCACCTGAAATGTGTGGCGAACCTTGCCGTGGAGCACCTCGGCTGCCTTGAATGGCTTGTGGAGGACGGGCAGTACGTCGGCACCGGCCGGCCGGACGTGGAGATGGTGTATACCGGCAATAAATATATGGACGCGCTGTATATCGAGACCGTGCGGGAGCACCGGCAGCTCACCCGCAGCATGACGCTGAAGGGGCATAATATGCTGCACTTCGGCGAAGGACAGAACTTCTTCACGATGGGCATTCCGGGCGTTTGTCTGGTGCCGGGTCCCTATTACCTCTGCGTCGAGAGCCCCACGATGGAGGTTGAAAAATTCGATCTCGACCTCATGGCGGAGCAGACGGAGACCTTCCTGCGGCTGATCGAAAAACTGGAGGCCGCCGACAGCGCCGACTTCGGACGCAGCGAGGGCTATTCCTTCGTTTTCGCGCATTCCGTTTCGGGCGGGGACGGCTTCCAGCCCGGGCATTTCGTCCGCCGCCTTGTCGGCAGCATGAAAGCCGGGCGCGGCGCCGAAGAGCCGAATTCCTGATCCGTAAGAACAAAAAAACAGGGGACCGTCCTTTTCCGCAGGCACGGTCCCTTTTTCTGTCTCTCAGCGCTTCGGCAGGTCCCCGCCGAAGCGCAGCCCCAGCGCGTCCGCAAGCGCCCGGCATTCCGCAAAGCCGTAAGCGAGCGTGTCCGCCCTGTGGCTGTCGCTCGAAAACACGAACCGCCCGCCGCCATCCCGCAGATATCGCAGAATGTCCTGTGCCGGATAGGGGACGCCGCGCAGCCCGCGGGCGATCGCCCCGGTGTTGATCTCAAAGACCGCGCCCGCGGCAAGAAGCCTGTCCGCTGCCTGCCGCCATGCGCGCACGTAACGGGGAGCGGACGGATCCGGAAACGGATCTCGCTCCTGATATTTCATGATCAGGTCGAAATGCCCCACGATATCGGGCTTCACCGTTTCCGCCAGGTCCCCGACCGCCGCGAAATAGGCTTCTGCTACGGCAAGCGGATCGCCGCCGAACCAAACGTCGGCGGCTTTTCGCAGGTGATCGTTTCCCTCGTCCACCGGGATATATGAATCCCCGAGGCGCAGATAATGGACGCTGCCGATGACGTAATCGTAATCGGCTGACGGCGGGTCCGCATACAGATCCTGCTCTATGCCGAGCAGGATCTGTATCCGGTCCCGGTATTCCGCCTGCAGGGCGCGGATCTCGCTGACGTACCGAGCGGTATTCTCAACGCTCATGCAGTAGCTTTCATCGAAGGGCGTGTGCGCGTGTCCCGAAAAGCCGATCGTTTCCAGCCCGAGCGCAAGCGCCGCCTCCACGCTCTCCCGCGCGGGGGAGGCCCCGTCGCAGTACGGCGTGTGAATATGCAGATCCCAGCGCGCGTTCACGTCATTTTCTCCTGCTTGACCTTTTTATCGACCACACGGCGCGAGGCAAGCTCGCGTGTGACGTCCCCGATCGGAATATCCGCTTCCACCATCAGAACGGTCAGGTGATACAAAAGGTCCGCGATCTCGTAAACCGTTTCCTTCCGGTCCCGGGCCTTTGCGGCGATGATGACCTCCGTCGCTTCCTCCCCGACCTTTTTCAGGATCTTGTCCAAGCCCTTGCGGAACAGGTAGCTCGTATAGGAGCCGTCCGTATCGGTCTCCTTGCGTCCCCGGATCAGATCGTACAGGGCTTCATAGGTGAATGGCGGCTCCTCATCCTGAAACATCACGTCCGTGAAGCACGAGGTCGTGCCCTTGTGACAGGCGGGTCCCGCGGGCTCGACCAGCACCAGCAGGGCGTCCGCGTCGCAGTCCGGGCGGATCTCCTTCACCTTCTGCACGTTGCCGCTCGTCTCTCCCTTGCGCCAAAGCGTATTTCGCGACCGGCTCCAGAAGCAGGTCCGTCCCTCCCGCAGGGTGATCAGCAGGCTTTCCCTGTTCATATAAGCAAGGGTCAGCACCTGCCCGGTCGCGGCGTCCTGCACGATCGCCGGGATCAGCCCTCTGTCGTCAAATTTCAGTTCGTCGATATTCATTTCTTATTCCTCCGTTCTGACCGGGATCCCGCACGCCCGCATCTCCCGTTTGAGCTCCGCTATCGAAACGGTCCCGAAGTGAAAAACACTTGCCGCAAGTCCGGCGTCCGCCGAGGCGACGACCGGGATCGTCAGGGCCTCGCAGACCTTTTTCAGCAGCGGCAGGTCAAAGCCGCCCTTTACGCCGTCCGTATCGATGGAGTTGACCACGACCTCTCCGGCGCCGGCGCGCTCTCCCTGCCGGAGCCATTCGATCGCCTCCATTCCGGTATCGACCCGTCCGCCCTTCGCGAAAACGTGATATGCGCCGTCGACCAGCTTCACGTCCGCGCTCAGCACGACGCACTGCGAGCCGTAGCGGTCCGCCGCGCGCGATATAAGGGTCGGGTCCGCGATCGCGCCGGTGTTCACGCTCACCTTGTCCGCGCCGCTTTTCAGCAGACGGTCAAAATCCGCCAGCCCGTTCACGCCGCCTCCGACCGTGAGCGGGATGAAGACCTGCGAGGCGGTCTCCCGCAGCGCCTCGGTAAACAGCCGCCGCCCCTCGGCGGAGGCTGTGATATCATAAAACACCAGCTCGTCCGCCCCGGCAGACGAATAATACGCCGCAAGCCCGGCGGGGGAGGCCACGTCCGCCAGATCCGCAAACCGGACCCCCTTCACGACCCTGCCGTCCCGAACGTCCAGACAGGGGATGATGCGTTTCGTCAGCATGCGTATTCCTCCAGCACCCGTTTCAGATCGATCCGGTTCTCATACAGCGCCTTGCCGATTACCGCGCCGTCGATCCCGGCCTCGCGCAGCGCCGTCAGATCCTTCGGCTCCGTGATCCCCCCGGAGGCGATCAGCTCGCCGCCGAAAGCCGCCTTCAGCGCGCGGTAAAAGCCGACGTCCACGCCGGAAAGCATGCCGTCCCGGCCGATATCCGTGCAGATCACGGCGCGGATCCCGATCCCGTCCAGGCGTTTCAGAAAGGCCTCCGCCCCAAGCGCCGTCGTTTCGGTCCAGCCGCGAACGGCGACGAGTCCGTTTTTCAGGTCCGCGCCAACCGCGATCCGGTCCCCGTATTGCGCCGCCTTCCGCAGCAGCGCTTCGTCCTCCACGGCGGCGGTCCCGAGGATCACACGGTCCACGCCCGCGTTCAGGTACCGTTCGATCTGCGCTTCGGTCCGGATACCGCCGCCGATCTCGCAGAACAGCCCCGTTTCCCGTTTGATCCTGCGCACCAGCTCAAACGCGGGCGTTGACCCGTCCTTCGCCCCCTGCAGGTCCACGAGGTGCAGGTTTTTTGCGCCCGCCTCACAAAAACGCAGCGCGAGCGACGCGGGGTCGCGCGAATAGATCTTCATGCTGCCGTAATCGCCCTTCGTCAGGCGCACCGCACAGCCGTCAAACAGATCGATCGCGGGAAAGATCTTCATAGGATCGCCTCCGTTTCGTTGAATGCTTTCAGGATCGCAAGTCCCACGGGACCGCTTTTTTCGGGATGGAACTGGCAGCCGAACACGCAGCCGCGTTCAACGGTCGCCGTTACGGGCGCGCCGTACTCTGCCGTCGCCGTCACGTCGCGTTCCTTTGCCGCTGCGTAATAGGAATGGACGAAGTAAACGTGCGCGCCTTGTCTCACGTTTTGCAGCAGACGGCTCTCCCCGTGTTTCGTCAGGGCGTTCCAGCCCATGTGCGGGATCTTGTATCCGGGCGGCAGGATCTCGCGCAGCGGACGGATCTCGCCCGGCAGCAGCCCCAGACCCGGTTCTCTGCCGTTTTCGGTGCCGACCTCGAACAAAAGCTGCATTCCGAGGCAGATCCCCAGCAGCGGCTTCCCGGTATTTGCCAGCGCCCAGACCGTTTCGTCAAGGCCGGACTGTTTCAGCTTTTTCATCGCGTCGCCGAACGCGCCCACGCCCGGCAGGATGATCCGGTCGGCGGCAGCCAGCGTCTCCGGGTCGTCCGTCACAACGGACGGCGCGCCGAGCTTCTGCAGGGAGGCGGTGAGGGAAAACAGGTTCCCGACGCCGTAGTCCACGATCGCGATCATTCAAAGCGCCCCCTTCGAGCTCGGGATCTCGTTCCCGATGGCGGCGTCCGGCGCGACCGCCTGTCGCAGGCTGCGTGCGGCGGATTTGAAGATTCCTTCGGCGATGTGGTGGCTGTTTTCGCCGGTGAGCAGCCGCACGTGCAGGGTCAGGGCGCTTTCCCGCACGAAAGCGAGCCAGAATTCCTTGACGAGCTCGGTATCGAACGAGCCGACCTTCTCGGTCGGGAAGCGGACGTCAAAGCCGAGGAACGCCCGCCCGGACAGATCCGCCGCGGTCAGGACCAGCGCCTCGTCCATCGGCAGGATGCAGCTCCCGTAACGGGCGATCCCGCGCTTGTCGCCGAGCGCCTGCTTCAGCGCCATGCCGAGCGCGATCCCGATATCCTCCGCGGAATGGTGATCGTCGACCCGGACGTCGCCCTTGCAGCGGACGAACAGATCGAAGCGCCCGTGACAGGCAAACAGGGTCAGCATGTGATCCAGAAAGCCGATCCCGGTGTCCACGTCCGCCCGCCCCGTTCCGTCCGGGGAAAAGCGCAGACAAATATCCGTTTCGTTCGTTTTGCGTATGATCTCAGCCTGTCTCATTTTGCAACCTCCATGATCCGCCCGACTTCTTTTATAAACAGGTCCATTTGCTCCGGTGTGCCGACCGTGACGCGGATACGGTCCTTCGTGCGCGGCTGATTGAAATACCGCGTCAGGATATTCTGTTCCCGCAGCCGGCGGAACAGCGTTTCGCCCGGCACGCCCGGCGCCTCGACGAACAAAAAGTTCGCTTTCGATTCCGTGACAGCGCAGCCCATCGCCCGCAGCGTGTCCGCGGTTTTGTCGCGCAGCGCCGCCAGCGCGGCGCAGGCCTCGGTGAAATACGCGTCCTCCGCAAGGCAGGCAAGCCCCGCCGCCTGCGTCAGCGCGTTGACGTTATAGGGGTTGATCGCGTTCTTGATCGCGGTCAGCTCCCGGATGACCGCCTCGTTCGCGACGCCGAAGCCGAGCCGTCCGCCCGCCAGCGCGCGCGATTTCGAGAAGGTGCGCGCCACGATCAGGTTGTCGCAGCTTTGCGTCAAACCGACGGCGCTCTCGCCGCCGAAGTCAACGTAAGCTTCGTCGATCAGCACGAGCCGGTCCGGGGCGCTCCGCACGATCCGCTCGATCTGACGAAGCGGGAGTGAGAGTCCCGTCGGGGCGTTCGGATTCGTGATGACCGCCATCTCCGGCGCGGCGCAGAACGCGTCCGCGTCCACAGTAAGATCCTGCCGCAGCGGCAGGATTCGGGTCGGGCAGTCCAGCAGGTCCGCCAGCACCTGATAAAACCCGTAGGTCACGTCCGGGAAGGCGACGCCGTTCCTCGCGTACGCCAGAAACGCGTAATACAGCAGCTCGTCGGAGCCGTTCGTCATCAGCAGGCTTTCTCGCGGCACGCCGAGCTTTTCCCCGAGCGCCTCCCGCAGGGCGGTCGACTCCGGGTCGGGATACAGGCGCAGCCTTCCCGCCGCCGACGTAACCGCTTCCCGCACCGCCGGCGGCGGGGAGAACGGCGCTTCGTTCGTATTCAGCTTGATAAGCCCCGCTGCTTTCGGCTGTTCGCCGGGCACGTACGGGGTCAAAGATCTCAGCGACGGATGCAAAAACCGGCTCATTGTTCTTCCTCCGTGCGGACCAGCACGCTGCGCGCGTGCGCCTCCAGTCCTTCCGTTCTTGCAAAGCGCGCAATGCTTGCGGCGTCCTGCCGCAGCGCCTCGCGGGTATAATAGGTAAACTGCGTTTTCTTCACAAAATCATCCACGGACAGGGGACTGGAGAACCGCGCCGTGCCGCTGGTCGGCAGGGTGTGGTTTGGCCCCGCGTAATAGTCGCCCAGCGCCTCCGGGCAGTTCCGGCCGAGGAACACGCTGCCCGCGTGCCGGACCTGTTCAAACAAGGCAAAGGGCTCGTCCGTCATCAGCTCCAGATGCTCCGGCGCGATCTCGTTCGCCAGCGCGACCGCTTCCGTCAGAGAATCCGCCACGATGATTTTGCCCTGCGCGTCGATCGACGTGCGGGCGATCTCCGCGCGCGGCAGGCTCTCAAGCTGCCGCTCCGTTTCCCGCTGAACGGCGGCGGCGAAAACCGGATCGTCCGTGATCAGAATGGCGCAGGCGTTGCGGTCGTGCTCGGCCTGACTCAGCAGGTCCGCCGCCGCGTGGCGCGGGTCGCTTTTGCCGTCCGCAACGATCAGGATCTCGCTCGGTCCGGCGATCATGTCGATATCCACGATCCCGAACACCTGCCGTTTCGCTTCCGCCACGTAGGCGTTGCCCGGCCCCACGATCTTGTCCACGCGCGTGACGCTTTCGGTCCCGTAGGCGAGCGCCGCGATCGCCTGCGCGCCGCCCATTTTATAGATCCTGTCCACGCCCGCCACGTGCGCCGCGGCAAGGATGGCAGGGGAGATCTTCCCGTCCGGTCCCGGCGGCGTTGCGATCGCCAGCTCCTTCACGCCCGCCAGCTTTGCAGGGATCGCGTCCATCAGCACGGTGGAGGGATAGGCCGCCGTGCCGCCGGGGACGTACAGCCCCACGCGCTCCAGCGGCGTGACGCGCTGGCCGATCACCGTTCCGCTTTCAGGGTCCTCCAGCCGAAAGCCCTGCCTGCGCTGCCGCTCGTGAAAGCGGCGGATGCGCGCCGCGGCGCCGTGCAGGATCGCCATCCATTCCCCGTCCTGCGCCTCGATCGCCGCCGCCGTCTCTTCCGGGGAGACCGTCAGTTCGGTCAGCGCCGCGCCGTCAAAGCGTTTCGTATAGGCAAACAGGGCGGCGTCGCCGTTTTCACGCACGTCCCGTATTATTTCCGTTACCGTTGCCGTCACGTTTCCCGCGCCCGCGTCCCGGCGGCTGCGGAACGTTTCCGTCTGCAGATCGACGGCTTTCAGGATCGGTATCATAGGGTCTCCTCCTTTGGCAGGAGCTTTGCCAGAAGCTCCTCGATTCTGTTTTTCTTGAAATGATAGGCCGCTTTGTTCACGGCGAGTCTTGCGGAGACGGGCAGCACGTCCTCGATCACGGTCAGCCCGTTTTCCTTCAGGGTCCTGCCCGATTCCACGATGTCCACGATCACGTCCGCCAGCCCCGTCAGGGGCGCAAGCTCGATCGAGCCGCTGAGCTTGATCACGTCGATCCGTCTGCCTTTTGCGCCGTAGAACCGTTTTGCGCACGCGGGGAATTTCGTCGCGACCCGCAGCGCCCGGTCGGTCGGCTCCTGAAAGCCCGCCTTCGCGGCGACCGCGAGTCTGCAGGCGCCGAAGCCGAGATCTGCGAGCTCAAATACGGCGGCGTCGGATTCCGCCAGCACGTCCTTGCCCGCGACCCCGAGGTCGGCGGCGCCGCGCACGATATATGCGGGCACGTCCACAGGCTTGACCCAAAAGATCCGCAATTTGCTTTCCGGCAGCTCCAGCGTCAGACGGCGGTCGTCCTCCGCCAGCGCCGCGCTCGCAAGACCCGCTTGCCGCAGCATCCTGACGACCTTCTCCCCGAGCCTGCCCTTCGGCAGCGCGAGGTTCAGCCAGTCGTCCGCTTCGCCGTTTTTTGTTCCTGACGCGTCGGGCAGCCGGTCCAGATACACCGCAAAGCCCGCCGCCATGGCGGAGGTGCCCAGCACCGCGGTCAACCGGTCATATCTGCCGCCGGACAGCACCGCCTGCGGCGCGCCGGGCAAAAAGCCCTGAAACACGATGCCGTTATAATACCGCATGCCGCCGGTCAGGGACAGGTCGATCACCGTGGCGTCTTCGTAACCAGCTTCCCGCAGGGCATCCACCGCCTGCAAAAGCGGCTGCGCGGCGGCGGAAAGCGTATCGTCCTTGCAAATGCCCCCGAGAACGGGCAGGACCTCGGCAGGTTTTCCCGTGTGGCTCAGCGCGTCGAAAAGCGCTGCCATCGCCGCGGGCTCGGCGTTTTGCGCCTGACACAGGCTTGCAAGCTCGTGCAGATTTTTGGACGCCGCAAGCCCGGCAGCCTGTTTTTCGGCGGACGGCGTCAGCTTCAGGCGGCGAATCAGCTCCGCCAGCAGATCCGGCGCGCCCAGCGCCAGCACGCCGCGCGGGTCGACGGCGGCAAGGCTTTTCGCCGCCAGCACCGGCACCGCGTTTGTCTCCTCTTCGGTCAGGCTCCCGATGCACTCGATCCCGGTCTGCCTGAGCTCGCGGAACCCCTCGCCCGGGGCTGCGCGGTAGACGTTTTCATCGTAATAAAGCCTTGTCACGTCCGCGCCGGCATACAGGGCGTGGCGGATGATCGAAAGCGTGACGTCGGGCTTCAGCGCCTTCAGCCGCCCGTCGGTATCCGTGAAGGTCAGAATGCCGTCCGGCTCCAGATAATCCCTGCAGCCGGCGTACAGGTCGTATGGCTCAAAGGCCTGCAGGCGGAACGGGGTAAAGCCCGCGTCCCGATAGATTGCCCGCTGCGCAAGGGCTGCGCGTTCCGTTTGTGTGAGAACGGCGTCGGTTCGGTTATTCATCCCGGGTCCCTCCGCTTCTTTGAATCGCGTCGCGGTAGCCGCCGGCCCCGTACCGCAGGCAGCGGTTGATGCGGCTGATGGTCGCGCTGCTCATCTGCGTTTTCTCCGCCACGGCGGCGTAGCTTTCCCCCGCCGCCAGCAGGCGCGCGCCCTCCAGCCGCTGCGCCATATCGGTCAGCTCCTTGACCGTGCAAAGATCCTCGAAAAAACGGTAACAATCCTCCCGGTTACGTAAGGACAGGATCGCGTCGAACAGCTCGTCCAGCCCGGGGGAATGCAAATCAGTCATGTAGATCAACTCCGAAAACATAGGAAAATTCGTCTTTTTTCCGGTTTCCCGAATTTTGGCGAAATCTGCCAAAGCGCTTCCTATCCACGTAATGCGTTTTGAGCGCCAGGGCATGAAAAAAGCGGCAGGCGACCCGTCTGGCCGTCTGCCGCTGCGGAAACCAACGCGTCGATCTTATTTTGCCGGATTTTGCGCAAGACGCTGCCGGTGGAGCTTGAGCGTCAGCAGCAGCGGGATGAGCGTGAGCACGATCACGCACGCGCCGACGAGGAAGATATTGCCGTTCGGGATATACTCCGTCAGACCGCTTTCGAGGTTTTCAAAGGTCTCGCCGCTGGTTTTGACCACGGCTTCGCCGATCAGCGAGCCGCCGATCATCGGGATCAGTACGAAGAACAGGATCCAGATCCCCTCGAACTGCCCCTTGGCGTTGGCGGGGTAAAGCTGCTTGGCCCACACCTTCGTCACCTGCAGGATGCCGACGTAGCCGACGCCCACCACGAAGATCCCGAGCCAGATCTGCCAGTTGAAGATCGACGCGGGGTCCACTTTATCCGGCGTGATCGGATACAGAATGAACAGACCGACGATATTGGTCACGACCGCCGCGAGGCAGATAAAGGGATGCTTGTTTTTGTTGATCAGGATCCCGATCGGGATCGCGGTCAGCATCGCGAGCACCAGTGGCACCGCTTCAATAATGCCCATCTGGTCGGGGGAGTAGTGCAGATAGTGGATCAGGTAATTGCCGATATAGGCGAAATAGACGTTGAACCCGATGAAGAACACCGCAATGGCGACGTGCACCAGAACAAGCTCCTTCATCCGGAAGAAGCGTTTGAAATTGAATACGCTGAAAAACTGCTTCCAGAACGAGCCGTCCTTATGCGGCGTTACGTCGTCCTCCTTGCCGAGCGTAAACATGGAGATCACGCCGAACACGATTACGAACACGCCCATCACGATGAACAGCCGCATATAGTTGTCGTTTTCGCCGACCAGCATGCCGCCGACCACGGTGCCGAGGATGGTGCCCAGTACCGGCTGCGTCGCCAGCGCCGCGCCGAGACCGCCGCGATTCTTGTCCGTCATGCGGTCCGTCACCCAGGTGTTGAAGCCCGCGTCGTTGCCCATGCTGCCGAAAAAGCTCATCACGGTATCCGCCAGCACCACGCTCATGCCCATCAGCAGATACAGCTCGTGGCTGATAAACTGCGTCAGCCCGAACGCGATGGTAAATATGCCCCACAGAATATAGCCGACGGAGATCAGCGTCCGCCGTTTGCCGGTCCGGTCCGCCCACGTGCCGAAGAAGAAGGTCGCGAAGGTCGTGGCCGCCGCCGAGCAGATCAACATACCCGTGATGATGGAGGGATCCTTGCCGATCTTGGCGTAGACGAAGGTGTTGAACCACTGGTTTTCCATATTCCAGCAGATCTGCCCCGCAAGACCGAGTCCCCAGACCAGCAGCCACATGCTGAAGCCCGAGCGCCGGGCCTCGGTAAGATGCTTCTTCATATGATTCGCCCCTTTGCACAAAGTTTACATCTTTATTCTATAAACCTTCAGCGAATTTGTCAAGAGACGATTTCGTAATCTACGTCAAGATCCAGTATGACCACGGAGGAAAAAAAGTCCTCCTGCAGATGAAAAACGTGCTGCTGCGTCAGGTCGTACGAAGCGGCGTCCATGGTGTACAAAAACCTCTGATCCTTTTCGGAATAGTCTGAGTACGTCGAAATCACGGTCAGATACCGATGCGCCGACGAAAGGCCGGCCCGCATGGCGTCGGCGTGGATGAACACGTCCGGCAGAAGCTCGATCCGCTGTTCATAGCTTTCGCCCGCAAGTCTTGTTACGGCCTGATGGACGCTCGGCAAGGGGACCGCATCCCTGAAAAAATGGTAAACCCGACCGAGATCGATATAGGGCTGGAGGCTCAAGGCCTCCGGAACGCGTTCCCCGGAAAGATAAAAATGTGAAAACCAGGCGTTCCGTTTCGTCTCAAACGGGTCGACCTTGGGGGATCTGCCTTCGATATCCTCCCGGATGAGCGTAAGCTCCTCCTCCGTCAGCGGCGTATCGCTGAACAGGAAATACCATTCATCAAACCCCTTGTCCTCCGGCGCGGTCTGCTGAAAGACGGTCCCGGCGGAAAACACGAGCAGAAACAGACAGCTAAGCGACAGGAGCATGGCGCCGAGGACCCGCGCGGCGGCAAGCTCCCATTTTTTGGTCCGCCGCAGCTTTTGGCGGACGATCCGGACGAAGGCGAACAGCAGCAGCGCGGAAAGCAGGACGACGCCCGCGAGCTGCTCCGGTCTGTGTGTGTTCAGAATGTAATAGCGCTGTGCCGCGTGGATGTAGGCTTCGCCCCTGCCGGACAGAAGCATCAGCAGCAGGGTCGGGGCGTTTGGCGCGAACGAACGGTATTCCGTCAGCAGCACGGCAGCGGGGAGCAGATACAGCAGCGACCGTTTTTTCAGCGCAAGGGCTGTCAGCAGACAGATCGCGGTTAGGATCAGCGCGGAGACCGTGGGGGACAGCCACAGCTCCTCCGCTTCGGCGGATAAGTTGTTGAAAAGGACCTGCAGACCGAAATACAGCAAAAGCAGGACCGTCGGCAGCACGGTCACGGCGGCGCGCAGCGCCGTGCGCCCCCTGTGGATCCGGTTCAGCCGCAGCCCCACGCCTTCGGCATCCTCGCCCAGCGCCGCTTCCGCGCGCTTTGCTGCTTCCTCGGGGCCGCAGCCCAGCGCCGTCAGCTCCGCTTCGGCAGACAACAGATGGTCCGTCAGCTCCGTCTGCACCTCTTTCTGTACCCGCTTATCCCGGATATTGGACAGGACGTTTTGGATATAATTCCGCATAGGGCCGTCTCCCGTTCAGGTCGCGCATTGCAGTACGCCGCTGACCGCCTTGGAAAAGCGCTCCCATTCCTCCGCTTTTTCCTTCAGCCTGCGCCTGCCCTTTGCCGTGATATGGTAATACTTGCGGCGGCGTCCCTCCGCCTCCTCCCAATAGCTTTCCAGACACCCTTCCTGTTCCAGCGCGTGCAGGATCGGATAGAGCGTCCCCTCGTTCATGACAAACTCCCCGGCGCTCTTCTCCTCCAGCGCCTTCACGATCCGGTAGCCGTAAAGGTCGGCGTTCGCCAGAACGCCGAGGATCAGCGTTGCGCCGGTCCCTTTCATCAGTTCCTTGCTGATGCGCACGTTTTCTCATCCTCTCTTATAAAGTATGATACCTTGCAATCCAAGGTATATATACATTATAAACCGAGGTATGGCCGTTGTCAAGATTTTTTGATATTTTCATTGCAAATCGGACTGCCCTGTGATATGATTATTTCATAAACAATAATCGGGAGGTCGCAGTATGCGAAGAATGATGAAAAAGACGCTTTCCCTGCTGTTGAGCGCGGTATTTGTGCTCTCCGCGTTCACGGTCCTGTTCGGGGTCTCGTTTGCCGACGACGGGCGGCTGCTTCACACCGAGGGCGAGAACATCGTCAATGGAAAAGGGGAGACCGTGGTCCTGCGCGGGACGAACTTCGGCGGCTGGGGCATCATGGAGGACTGGTTCACCCCGTTCACCGACGCCGCCGGCGAAGACAATATGTATGAAGCGCTGGTCTCCCGCTTCGGCGTGGAGAAAACGCACGCGCTGTTTCAGACCTATCGCGAAAACTGGATCACCGAGCTTGACTATCAGAACGTCGCTGCTCTCGGCATGAACGTGATCCGGCTGCCGATCTGGTACCGGAATTTCCAGTCCGACGACAACGGCACGTGGTACCGTACGCCGGACGGCGAGATCGACTGGTCGGAGCTGGACGAGGTGCTGCGCCTGTGTGAAAAGTACGGGCTGTATCTGATCCTCGACCTGCACGGCGCGCCGGGCTATCAGAACGACTACGACCATTGCGGCCGCTCCAAATCCATGTCCCTGTTTGACGACACGGAAGCGGGGCGCCGCTATCGCGCGGTCACGCTCGATTTCTGGACGGAGCTTGCGAAGCACTGCGCCGGAAATCCGACTGTTGCGATGTATGACCTTCTCAATGAACCGCTCGGCACCAACATCACGCGCGACAAAAGTCTCAAGCAGAATTTCTGGGATTTCAGCGACGAGCTCTATCGTGCGATCCGCGCCGTCGACCCCGATCACATCATCACGATGGAGGCGATCTGGGACCCCTCCGCCATCGCGTCGCCCGACGTTTACGGCTGGACCAATATCGTCTATCAGGAGCATCTCTACGACGTGACGAATATCTCTTATCTCCATAAGGTCAACGAGATCCGCCGCGCGAACTATCACGCGCCGTTCTATATCGGCGAGTTCTATCCCCGCGGCGTGTCCTCCTTCGATTATCTGTTCTCCGTGTTCAATCAGCGCGGCTTCTCGTGGACGACCTGGACCTATAAGGGCGCGGGTCCCTCCGCGGATAATTCCCCGTGGTTCCTTTACGGCTCCTCCTCGATCGAGAAGGTCGATTACAAAAACGATTCCTATGAGACGCTGATGACCAAGTGGGGCGGCGTGCTGCGGACGGCTTCCGGCGCGTTTTCGAAGACCGCATTTGCCGATTACTGCGCCGAATACGTGGACGGCTCCATTGACTACGCCGCGCTTTATACCTTCGGCGGGGTGGACTCCATCGGCGATTTCCCGACCCGCTGGAATCTGTTTGTGGATAAACTCAAGGCTGTGTGGACCACGATCCTCGACTGGCTCAGAAAACTCAAAACCGGCGATCTGCTCTGATTTTCCGTTTGTCCCTGCGGCAAAATATCCCTTTGTGCAAAAATCTGCGCTTCCGCCGATCCGGTCGGGAGCGCCTGTTTTTTACTTTCTTTTTTTGATCGCCCGTTTTTGCTTGCAAATCCCCGGGGCTTGTGCTATACTGCTATCATCGGACATTATGGGGCCGAAATCCGCAGAAACGGGAGTCGCGAAATGGAAAACAGAGTCGCCGTTATGAGCATCATCGTGGAGAACTACGAATCCGTGGAAAGGCTGAACGCGCTTTTGCACGACTGCGCCGAATATATCATCGGCAGAATGGGCATCCCTTACCGGGCCAAGCACATCAACATCATTTCCATCGCCATCGACGCGCCCGCTGACGCGATCAGCGCCCTTTCGGGCAAGATCGGCAACCTGCCGGGCGTCAGCGTCAAAACCGCCTATTCCGGCGTCGGCAATGAAGACTGAGATCGCCCTCATCGAGGCGCTGCGGCAGGATCATGCGCTGACGGAAGCGGAATATGAGGCGCTGCTCTCTCAGCGGACCGCCGAGGGGGCAGCCTTGCTGCGCCGGTACGCCCGCGAAGCGAAGGAGGCCGTCTACGGCGACGCCGTGTATACCCGCGGTCTGATCGAGATCTCCAACATCTGCAAAAACGACTGTTATTACTGCGGCATCCGGCGCGGCAATCCGCACGCGGACCGCTACCGCCTGACACCGGAGGAGATCCTGTCCTGCGCGGACGAGGGGTATGCGCTCGGTTTCCGCACCTTCGTGCTGCAGGGCGGCGAGGACCCGTGGTTTACGGACGAGCGTCTTTGCGCGCTGGTTTTCGCCATCAAGGAAAAGCACCCCGACTGCGCCGTCACGCTCTCTATGGGGGAGCGCAGCCGCGAAAGCTATGCCCGCCTGCGTCAGGCGGGCGCGGACCGCTATCTCCTGCGGCACGAGACGGCGGACGAAGCGCACTACGGGCGGCTGCACCCGCCGGAAATGTCCTTTCAAAACCGTATGCGCTGCCTTTACGATCTGCGGGACCTCGGCTATCAGGTCGGCGCGGGCTTCATGGTCGGTTCGCCCTTCCAGACGAACGGCACGCTCGCAAAGGACCTGAAGTTTATCGAGACCTTTCGGCCGGATATGTGCGGCATCGGTCCGTTCATTCCGCAAAAGGATACCCCGTTCGGCAGGGAACCCGCCGGCACGCCGGAGCTGACGCTCTATCTGCTCTCCGTGATCCGGCTGATCGTTCCGCACATCCTGTTGCCCGCCACCACGGCGCTCGGCACCATCCATCCGCGCGGCAGGGAGATGGGGATCGAAGCCGGGGCGAACGTTGTCATGCCGAATCTCTCCCCGGTGTCCGTCCGCAAAAAGTACGCCCTGTACGACAACAAGATCTGCACGGGGGACGAAAGCGCCCAGTGCAAAGACTGTCTTGCGCTGCGCATGAAAAGCGTCGGCGCCCGGCTGGTAACAGACCGCGGCGACGTGAAAAAATAAATCAATCTACGGGGGAAGTTCCCTTCGGTTCTGACCTCAAAGAAAGGAAACGAAAGAAATGGCAATTTACGATCCGAAATCCCTGAAGGCGGAGGAATTCATCAACGATGAAGAGATCCGCGACACCCTCCGCTGGGCGGAGGAACACAAAAACGATCAGGCGCTGATCCGAGAGATCCTGGAGAAAGCGCGCCCGGTCCGCAAGGAAAAGGGCTATACCTGCAAGGGGCTGACCCACCGGGAGGCGAGTCTTCTGCTTGCGAACGACGATCCCGCCGTTCTGGAGGAGATCTACAGGATCGCGGAGGAGATCAAGCTTGCGTTTTACGGCAACCGCATCGTGATCTTCGCGCCGCTGTATCTGTCGAATTACTGCGTGAACGGCTGCGTCTACTGCCCCTATCATCTCAAAAACAAGCATATCCCGCGCAAAAAGCTGACGCAAGAGGAAGTAAAGGCGGAGGTCGTCGCGCTGCAGGACATGGGGCACAAGCGCCTTGCGATCGAGGCGGGCGAGGACCCCAAAAACAACCCGATCGAGTATATCCTCGAGTGCATCAAAACGATCTATTCCGTGCATCATAAAAACGGCGATATCCGCCGCGTGAACGTCAACATCGCCGCCACCACGGTGGAGAATTACCGCAGGCTGAAGGAGGCCGGCATCGGCACCTATATCCTGTTCCAGGAGACCTATCACAAGGAGAGCTATCTTAAGCTCCATCCCACCGGACCGAAGCACGATTACGACTATCATACGGAGGCCATGGACCGCGCGATGGAGGGCGGCATCGACGACGTGGGACTCGGCGTTCTGTTCGGCCTTGAGCTGTATAAATACGAGCTGGCCGGGCTCATCATGCACGCGGAGCATCTGGAGGCCGTCCACGGCGTCGGCCCGCACACGATCTCCGTGCCCCGCGTCAAAAAGGCGGACGATATTGATCCCACGCAGTTCGATAACGGCATCTCGGACGAGATCTTCGCCAAGATCACGGCGATCATCCGTCTGGCGGTGCCCTATACCGGCATGATCATCTCCACGCGTGAGACCGAGGCCGTGCGCTCCAAGCTTCTGCGCCTTGGCATCTCGCAGGTCTCCGGCGGTTCAAGGACCAGCGTCGGCGGGTATGCCGGTTATTCCAATGACGAGCGTCCGCACGATACCGAGCAGTTCGACGTGTCGGACCAGCGCAGTCTGGACGAGGTCGTGCGCTGGCTGATGGAAAACGGGCATATCCCGTCCTTCTGCACCGCCTGCTACCGAGAGGGGCGCACCGGCGACCGTTTTATGAGCCTGTGCAAGTCCGGGCAGATCCTGAACTGCTGCCATCCGAACGCGCTGATGACCCTGACCGAATATCTGGAGGATTACGCTTCCCCCGAAACGAAGGCGGTCGGCTATCGTATGGTCGAGGAGGAGCTCAAAAAGATACCGTCCGACAAGGTCCGGCGCATCGCAACGGAGCATATCGAGGACATCAAAAACTCCAACCGCCGGGACTTCCGGTTTTGAGGTGACGCCATGAGCCTCAACGAAACCGTATCCGCCGAGCGGATCCATATCGGCTTTTTCGGCAGGCGCAACGCCGGGAAATCCAGCCTTGTCAACGCCGTCACGGGGCAGGCGCTCTCCGTCGTATCGGACGTGAAGGGCACCACCACGGACCCCGTCAAAAAGGCGATGGAGCTGCTGCCGCTCGGTCCCGTGCTGATCATCGATACCCCCGGCTTCGACGACGAGGGCGCGCTCGGCGAAAAGCGGGTGCAGAAGGCGAAGGAGATCCTCGGCAAAACGGATATCGCCATCCTCGCCGTGGACGCGACCCTCGGCGTCTCCGCCGAGGACGAAGCGCTGCTTGCGCTGTTCCGGGAGCGGAACCTCCCGTATCTGCTCGTCTGCACCAAGGCGGACCTCGCAAGACCAGACGTCCCGGACGCGCTTTTCGTCAGCAGCGTGACGGGGGAGGGGATCGAGGCGCTGAAAAACCGCCTCGGCGACTTTGCGAAAACCGTGCGCAAGGATAAAAAGATCCTTGCGGATCTGGTCTCGCCCGGGGACGTTGTGGTCCTCGTGATCCCGATCGACGAATCCGCGCCCAAGGGACGGCTCATCCTGCCGCAGCAGCAGGTCCTGCGCGAGCTGCTGGACGTGGGCTGCATCCCGGTCTGCTGTCAGCCCGAAACGCTGCCGAATACGCTTTCTGCCCTGCAGTCACCGCCCCGTCTGGTCGTGACGGATTCGCAGGCGTTCAAAGCCGTTGCCGCCATGGTACCGGAATCGGTGGCGCTGACCTCCTTCTCGATCCTGTTTGCCCGCTATAAAGGGGAGCTGGCGCAGCTCATGGCGGGCGCCGAGCGCCTGTCGCGACTGCGCGACGGCGACCGGGTCCTCATTTCGGAGGGCTGCACGCACCACCGCCAGTGCAACGATATCGGCACGGTCAAGCTGCCGAACATGATCCGAAAGCTCTCCGGTGCCGCGCCGGAATTTTCCTTTACCTCCGGCGGGGAATTCCCGGAGGATCTGACGGAATACGCGCTCGTCGTCCATTGCGGCGGCTGCATGCTCACCGAAACCGAGATGCGCCGAAGGCTTTCCGTGCTGCGTGAGGCGAACGTGCCCGTGGTCAACTACGGCGTCGCCATCGCCGCCATGACCGGTATCCTGCCCCGCGCCACCGCCGTGTTCCGCTGACCGTATACCCCGATCGAAACGCGTTCTGTTCCGGAGCGCGTTTTTTTTCGTCCCCCGCACCCCGGCGCGCAGCCTCTTTTCGCTTTTATCCGCAGCTCCAAAAATTATTCAAAAAAATGAAATTAACTCTTGACATCGCCGCTTCGCTGTGCTATACTGTCAACTGTTCCAAGCGGAATGCGAGAGTGGCGGAATCGGCAGACGCGCACGTTTGAGGGGCGTGTGTTTTTACGTACGGGTTCAAGTCCCGTCTCTCGCACCAGAAATCAGCACGCGAAAGCGTGCTTTTTTCTTTGTCTGGTTTTTGGTTTGTTTGCCGGGGCTTCTGCAGGAGCCCGTCTTTTTTTATTCGATCAAAATTTTGTCGGCATTGGTGCGGAATTTCAGGATTTTTGTTGAAATCATTCCGAGGTCGTGATATCATATATAAAAATAAAAACAAGAGGAGCAGCGTTTATGAAAAGATGCACGACCTGTCAGAACCTTGTAAACGACGCGGACGGCTTTTGCCCCCAGTGCGGCAGCATGAGCTTTGAGCCCGTCGCGGACATGCCCGTGGAGCCCGTTCAGGAGCAGATGTTCCGTCCGGCGGAGCCGGATCCCTATCAGGCACCCGCAGCGGACCCGCAGCTTTATTATCAGCCCGGCGACCTGTATCAGCCGTCCGAGTTTATCCCGGAGCAGCAGCCGACGGAACCCGCATGGGGACCCGAGCCGATCCAGGAGCAGCCGATGGATCCCTATCAGCCGCCCGTGGCGGAGCCCGCTGCGCCCACGCAGACCAAGGCCAAGAAAGAAAAGAAGGCAAAGCAGCCCAAGCCTCAGCAGACGGACGATAACGGCGAAGAGAAGAAGGGCAGCAAGAAAACGCTGTTCCTGATCCTCGGCATCGCCGCCGCCGTGATCGCGCTCGGCGTCGCAGCCTTCTTCCTGTTCTTCAATAAGCCCACTGTCCTCACCGGTCAAAGCGACGGCACCGGTCTCGGCTCCAGCCCCATCGTGTTCAAGCATATCGGCGAGGTTAAGGACGAGTCCTTCCGTGCATATAATAAGATCGTGACCCAAAACAGCGAGGGCGAGTATACTCTTTGCGATCCTTTTGGCACGGACAGGCTGAACAGGACCTTTACGCGTTATCATATGATTCAGGAGGCAAAGGGCCTTGCGACCGTGAACGTCAAGGGCAACGAACCGAACAACTGTGGCCTTGTCAGCATGAATACCGGTGTGGTGTATATCCCGTACGATGCTGCCCGGATTGATCAGATCAACGAGCGTTTCTTTGCCGTCTATTATGCGACGGATGAGACGACGGATGTTGATAACGCCTTCCTGAGCGTGGATTCCAAAGGCTTCGTTTATACAAATGGAGGAAACAAGGAAAGGACGAATTATGACGGGTATTGCGAGATCTACGATATCGTGGAAGGCAAAAAACTGCCCGGAGTCAAGCTTTCGCATCATTATGATTTTATTTATCACTATGGCGATCATTTTGCCATCAAATATCACGAGAACGATCGCGCTGTCATGTATAATGAAGTCGGCGAGGAAGTGACCGGCTTCCCGACGGAAGGCATGCTCAGTTTTCCTTCCCAATACCCCATCTTTAAGAAGGACGATGTTTACAGCGTATACGATACCGACGCGAATCTTTTGTTTACGTCAACGGATAGTAAAGTTTGGTATCTTTCAAACATTATTGACGGACGTTTTTATTCCGTTAGGGAGGATGACGGATACTATCTTTACAATAAAGACGGAGAGAGAGTCTTCGATCAGAAATCTGATTATCATTTTAAGATGATCGGTTCCAGCCTCCTCTATTATAAAGATACACTTGCCGATATTCGGTACGGCCTCCTTGATCTTGAGGGTAATGTGATCGTTCCCGCCGAGGCGGACTATATCAACGAAAACAGCCCCGCAACAGGCTTTGTTTGCGTGAAGTTCAAGCAGGATCAGTATTCGACCATTTTCCCGGATGGTTACATCCTGAATACCTCGGAGTCTCCTTCTACGGGCGTGATCACCGAAAAGGTTCAGGAAGGGGAATACAGAGTCTTTATTTTCGCAGATGAGGATTATCGCACGATTTCCTGTGAACATTTGGGCTATTTTACAAAATTTATTGTGAAGGTCTGCGATACGAACGGCAAATACGGCCTTCTGGATACCTTCTCCGGCGAGATGCTGCTGCCCTGCGAATACGAAAAGATCGATTACGGATCTGATAATGAATGCGTCTACGCGCAGACTGCTGACGGCACCTGGGAGATCTACTCGATCCACGAGAACGACTACATCGCCGCCGAAAAAGTCAAGCGTACGGTCCTGACCGCGCTGGATGAGGCATTCAAGAAGGAAGGCATCTCCGCGGTCGTGGATCTGACCACCGGCGAGGTCGCGCTGGATAACACCGTCCTCTTCGCGCTGGACAAGGCGGATCTCTCCCCCGAAGGCAAGGCCTTCCTGCAGAAGTTCATGCGCGCCTACACCAGCGTCGTGTTCGATAAGCGCTATGAGGGCTATATCGACTCGATCCTGATCGAAGGTCATACGGATACGGACGGCACGCGTGAGCACAACATGGAGCTCTCGCAGAACCGTGCGAATAACGTCATGAATTACTGCCTGTCCGCCGAATGCGGCGACAACGCGGACGTGGCGGATATGTTCTCCGCCGTCGGTATTGCGGACGACCGCCCGGTCATGAACGCGGACGGCACCGTCGATATGGAAGGCTCCCGTCGCGTGACCTTCACCCTGCTCATCATGACGCAGGAGCTGACGGGTGAAGAAGAAAACAAATAAAACGATTCCTATGCAAGCGCGGCGGACCCGGTTTCGGGTCCGCCGCCTGTTTCCTTGTCCGGCTTTTCTGCCGAAAAAACTGCAAAAAAATGATCCGATTCATATATAATTCACAAAAACGCCGTTGACTTTTTCCGGTATGGCTTTATAATAATAGTATAAGACAAAAAGGGAGGTTTCTTTATGAAGCTGAAAAAAATCCTGTCCGTGCTGCTTTCCGTTCTGCTGCTTGCGGCGCTGCTCATCCCGGCGGTCAGCGCCGAGACCCGCGCCGAGGAAGCGCGCCTGCATTTCCGGGAGGACGGCTCCTTCCGCATTCTGAATTTCTCTGATATTCAGGACGACGCCGTTCTTTCTCTCTATACCAAGCGCTTTATCGAGCGGTCCGTCAAGACGTATCAGCCCGATCTGATCATTCTGACGGGCGATAACATCGCGGGCTATTCCACCAAGAACAAAAACGGCGCAACGCGCGCCATCCGCCAGTATATGGATATCTTCGAGAAGCTCGGCGTGCCGGTCGCGATCGTATTCGGCAACCATGACGATCAGGATACCAAAATGTCCAAGGAAGAACAGATGGCGCTGTATAATACCTATTCGTGCAGCGTCTCCGTGGACGACGGTCCCGAAATCGACGGCTGCGGCACCTATAACGTCCCGATCTATTCCTCGAACGGGGACGGCAAAGTGAAATTCAATATCTGGATGATCGACTCCGGCACCTATGATGAGGTGAACGGCGGTTACGATCACGTCAAGGACAGCCAGCTCGACTGGTACCGCGAGACCTCCGCCCGCCTTGCCGCGGAGAACGGCGGCCCGGTGCCCTCCATGGCGTTCCAGCACATCATTGTGCCGGAGATCTATGACGCGCTGGAGGAGACGGACAATCCGGAAGGCGCGGTCGCCGCGCGCGGAACCTATTATAAGCTCCCCGAAACCGCCGCCGAAGGCTCGATCCTCGGCGAAGGCCCCTGCCCCGGCACCGTCAACAACGGCGAATTCCAGGCGTTCCTGGACGGCGGCGACGTGCTCGCCTGCGTGTTCGGGCATGACCACGTCAACTCCTTCGTGATCCCGTATCAGGGGATCGATCTGATCAATACCCCCACCTGCGGCTTCAGCTCCTACGGCAACGCCGAGACCCGCGGGATGCGCGTCATCGACCTCAACGAAGAAGACAACTGGACCTACGAGACCTTCGTCGTGCGCTTTGAGGACCTGATGGAAAAGGATTCCCTCATGCCGTTCTATCAGATGCGTGAATTCTTCGTCCGTATCGGCGACTGGTTCGAACGGCTGTTCGACCGCATCAAAGCGGCGTTTCATGCATAAAATCTCCGCATGTTATCAAAAACCGGCGTTCGCGCCGGTTTTTTATACACTTCCCATGTATATTGTTCTTCTGTTTTTTCACTTTTGGACTGGTAAAACAGCGCGGGATATGATATGATGAAGGCGGACCGGGAGCCGGTCCGATCAACTGACGTCAGAAGGGGATCGACTATGAAAAAAGCGCTTTCTCTGGTTCTTTCCGTTTGTATCTGCTTCTCGCTGCTGCTGTCGGCCTTTGCGGCGGACGGGACGCAGGATATCCCGATCATCACGGTGCCCGGCACCAGCAACACGCACATTCTGAACGCCGCCGGCGAAACGATCGTGCCGGACGATTTCGATATCGGCGCGTTCCTAAAGGACCGCGCGGCGATGGAGCCGCTGCTGAAGGAATTCGCAAAGGCCATGCTTACGCACCGCTGGCAGAAATACGCGGATATGCTCGTCGCCGCGCTCTCTCCGATCTGGTCTCCCGCCGCCTTTGACGGGAACGGCGAGCCGCAGCACGGCGACCGCACGACCTGGACCTGGACCCCTGCCTCCGTGCAGAAAAAGACCGCGGGCTTCCGCGAGGGGGACTATTACTACCGTTATGACTGGCGCATGGACCCGCTTGAGACCGCGCGGGATCTGGATGCCTATATCGACGCGGTGCTTGCCGCGACCGGCGCGAAAAAGGTCGCGCTTGTGGGGCGCTGCTACGGCGCCTGCGTCGTTTCGGCCTATCTCACCGCCTACGGCTGTGAAAAGGTCGATACCTGCATCATGTATATGCCCATGGTCACGGGCGTGGAGACGGAGGAGGCGCTTTTCACCGGCGGCATCCGCCTGAACGCCGACACGGTGCGCATGTACGGCGAATACTGGCTCAACGAGGAAAAGCCGGTCTCCGACGCCGTGCTGAATGAATTCCTTGCCGCCCTGATCCCGGTGGTCTATTATTCCGGCGGCGTGCACGTCACGGCATTCGCGCTCGAAAAGCTGATCGGGGAGTTCAAGGACCTGATCCTCCCGCCCCTGATCCGCGCGGGGTACGGGACATACCCCGGCTATTGGGCGATGATCGGCGCGGAGCGTTACGATGAGGCGAAGGCTTACGTCCTCGGCGGGGCCGAAGGGGAGTATGCGGGGCTGATCGAAAAGATCGACCGCTATCACGAAACCGTACAGGTCCCGCTGTATGAAACGCTCGACGCGCTGCAGGGGGCGGGCATGAAGCTCAATATCGTCACGAAATACGGCGTGCCGACCTATCCCTATTTTGAGGGGAGCGACTACCTGACGGATTCCTCCAACTCCCTGACCCGCCAGTCCTTCGGCGCCACGACCTCCACGATCAACACCGTTCTGCCGGAATCCTATCTTGCCGAACGCCGCGACGCGGGCTTCGGCGTTTACCTCTCCCCGGACGGCAAGGTGGACGCCTCCACCTGCCGCTACCCGGATCAGACGTGGTTCTTCAAGGACGTCAAGCATCTGGAGATGGACGCGACGATCTCCTCTCTGATGACGAAATGCGCCGAGGCGACGGCGCAGCTCACGGTCTTCGACGACCCCGCTTTCCCGCAGTTCATGCATAAGGACCAGTCCGGGCAGGTCGTCCCCCTGACCGCCGACGATCCCGGCGACCGTAAATGGGAAAAGGCAAATCCCTTCGCCGCCCTTTGCAGGCTGATGAAAGCGTTCTTCGCGCTGGTCAAACAGGCGTTGGCCGGGATCGGGAAGAAATAAAACGGAAAAATGAAAACCGCCGGAGGGATTCCGACGGTTTTTTTCATCTTGCGCATCAAAGCTCAAAATCCTCGGCGGAGAAGGTCTGCAGGGGCTTCGGACGGCGGAAGGTGCGCTTCAGGGGGTCGTATCTGAATTTTTTGCAGGGCGCATCCGGCGCGGCGCCGCCGGTCCTTTTGCACCGCAAGGTTTCCCCGTCTGCGGTCGCCTCGGCGAACTCGCAAAGGCCGCACGCGGGCTCGATCCCGTTGCCGACAAGCTTTTTCCCGAACATAAAATCACCTTCTTCCTGTTCATTCTATCACGGCGCCGCCGGTTTTGCAATCCTTTTCGGTGATAAAACGGCGAAACCGGCGTGTAATTCATGAAGAGATTTTTCTCTTCGGAAAGGAGGGCAATCCGATGGAAGACGGCAACGGCGTATACCGCCGTTTCCTCGCGGGGGAGGACGACGCGATCGCGCAGTTGGTCGCATCCTACCGCCGCGGGCTGTACCACTATCTTCTGGGGCTCGTGCACGACCCGGAGCTGGCGGACGATCTGACAGAGGATACCTTCGTAAAGCTCCTGGTCAAGCGGCCGCGCAACACGGAAACGTGTTCCTTCCGCACCTGGCTCTATACCATCGGGAGAAATCTCGCGATCGACCATTTCCGGCGGCAGGGAAGACGCGCGGAGGTCTGCTTCGAGGATTTTTCCTTTCTGGATTGGGCGCTTCCCTCGGCGGCGGAGCTTTACGACGCCAAAACGGACGCCGCGCTGCTCGGCGCCTGCATGGCGCGGCTGCCGGACGACCAGCGGCAGGCCTTGTACCTGCGCTTCTTTGAGGATTTCAGTATCGGGGAGCTTGCGAAGATCCTGCATCTGAGTCGGCATAACGCCTCCGCGCTCGTCTACCGGGCGAAGAAATCGCTCAAGGAAGAATTACTGAAGGAGGGTTTTACCTATGAGATCTGATGAAGAAATGATCCGCGCCGTGACAGAACGCGTGCAGACCGGCGCGCAGCAGAAACGGAAACAGCAAAGGCTGATCCGCCGCACGGCCGCCGCCGCGCTTGCCGTTGTGCTGGCGCTTTCCGCCGTGCTCGGCGTAACGCTTCACAAATCGCAGCCGACCGTGCTGCCCGCCGGAGTCGGCGTGGGCTATGCGTTCCCGCTGTCGGAGGCGCAGAAAAACCGCGACCGTATCAACGCGATCGCAAAGTCGGACGGCAGCTATTACGCGCGGCTGATCGACATGAACAGCGTGGTCCGCGGCTATGCCGTCGAGGGGGCGGCGGATGCGAACGCCGGTAATTCTGTCGCATGGAACGGCGGCGAGGTCCTGCTCCGCGTCGAAACCGAAAACGCCATGAACGCGGCGTATGAATCCGGCTTTCTGGTACTGCTGAACGGCGTGCCGCAGAGCATCCGGCTGCGCTTTGCAGACGGCAGCGAGACCGGGCAAGCGGCGGTGCAGCCCGTGCTGTTTGAGGCGAAGGAGGCAAAATCGTTTACGGTCGCATTTACGCCGAACGTGGGGGAGAAAGGGGAAAGCCTCCCGCTGCAGCTCGGGGAAATGCATTATCCGTCCTACGTTGCGTCGTATTACGGTCCCGCATACGGCTACGGCTTTACCGGAGGCGTGGGCTTTGAGCCGCACCGCACGACCTTCCAACGCGTCGGCGCGCTTGACATGAAAAAGCACGCGCCGGACGCCATGCCCGCGGCGGCGGTCCCGGTCGGCGTGGAAACGCCGGAGGAGACGTACCGCGCCGCGCTCGTCGGGGAAACGGGCGACGCCGCCGATCTCAAGGCGCTTTCTGCTGACTTCGCCGCCGACGCGAACGGGATGCTGTTCACGTCTCTCACGGCGGAGGCCGCGTCGAAAAGCGTGAACGTCGTGTCCGGGGACGCCGGGACGATCACGGTCTGCCTGACGGGTCCCGCTTCTCGCGTCCGCCTGAGCCTTTTCGTGGACCACACGCCCGTGGATCTCGGCGGCTCGCTCTATGCCGACGTGGAAACGCAGGGCGGCATGGCGACGAACGTGACGCTGCCAGTGGACGCGTCGGCGCTGTCCGGCGCGCACCATGTTTACGCGCTCCTGCAGCGGACGGAAAACGGCGACTCGCTGGTCGATAAGCTCCCCACGGAATTCCTGTTCGTCGGCGAAACGCCCGCGCCCGAAGCGCTGCCGGAAAAGGCGCCGGCGCTCACCGCTCCGGCAGGCGAGGTCCGTTCGCTCGGCTTTACCGATGAGATCATCTGCTATACGGGCCTGCTCGAGAACGGCAAGGTCGCGGTGATCACCCAGCGCGGTGAAAACGCGTGGACCTCTCCGCTGGATCTGACGATCGTTGATCCCGTTTCCGGCAGCCGTGCCGAGGCGGAGCTGCCCCCGTCCGCGACCGTCTGGTCCGTTGCGGGGAACCGGCTGATCGCCGTGGACAATCCCGCGCTCGACGACCCGCATATCGCGGTCTTTGACGAAAACGCCGAACGCGTTTCCTATGTCGCCTACGATCCCGATTTTTCACAGAATACCGCGATACACGATCTGAAATACGACTACCAGAATTCCTTCCGGAATATCATCGTCTCCGACGACGGGCGCAATATCCTGTATTTCCGCTCCGGCAGAGGCGAGGCGGACTGGAAGACCTATCTGATCGACGTGTATACCGGCAAAAAGACCGAGATCGGCAGCGCCTTGAACGGAGAAAACGGCGAGGTGACCGCACAAAGCGGCCTGATGCAGTACACGGACTACGGTATCGTTAAGGGGATGATCGGCGATCATTTCCTGACGGAGCATTACAGCGAGGCGGACGACGCGATCGAGTTCAGCCTTGTGAACGTCCTCGGCGAGCGCATCGCCGGTCCCGTGCGCGTGGATTCCGCCGCATTCATGCTCTCCGGCAGAGGCAGATACTATCTGCTGACGCCCCACGCCAACCGTCCCAGCGCAGCCGGGAACCTGCCTACGTCCTGTTATGTGATCGACGGGCAGACGCTCACGCTCACTGAGGTGCCGGTGGAGACGGATTCTGAGCCGACCGGCGGCGCCGTGTCCGCGGACGGCAGCGTGATCGTGCTGCAGCGTACGGACGGCGCGCTGACCCGCGTGGTTGACGTCGCCAGCGGCGAAGAGCTGCTGCGTCTCGGCAACGTCACCGCCTTCCTGATCGATACGCTCTGCGCCGTCGATACCGAAAACCGGACGGTATACTTGAAAGCGGACGCCGACCTGCCGCAGCAGGCGGACGGCTACCAGCCGCAGGACGTCGTCGCCTTCACGTATTAAGAACCCTGCTCCCGCCGCCGCAGCCGGACCGCTGCGGCGGCTTTTGGGTTTTTCCGTCTCCCCCGGAGCGGTTATCAGGAGTGATGATAAAATGATTTGTATAAAAAAAGCTTTCTTCAGAATATGTTTCATCCTTTTGTGCGGTATGTATGTATTATCCGCGTGTAACGGCGGCGTTTCATCTGAATCCGGCGTTCCTGCCGTGCCGACGGCAGCGTCTGTCCGTCAAACGACGGCGCCGACCGAGCGTCAACCGGAGATCCCCGCTGAAAACGACGACGGGGAAAAATACAGGGATCGCTATTGTTTCTCCTCTTTGGAAGGGAATCCTTGCGATGCATCCGGCTATTATGTCGATTATGCCGGCGGGGAGGTCGCTTTGGAGATTGCTTTCACCGGCGGGGAAGACGAGACGGAGCACGGCATATTTTTACTTTTGAACGGCGTGCATCAGGTTTTTTCCGTTCAGCCCGCGTCCGGGGACAAAACGGCGTCTGCATACATGCAGACGCTGACGCTTCGCTCCCGGGAAACGGTCCGTCTGCGCGTTACGTTTGTGCCGAATACCGGACGGCGCGGCGACGTGCTTGATCTGGAATTCTGGACCGTGATCATGCCGTCCTACACGACGGTGTTTACGGGACATTACCGGTACGGACGGTTTTATGAGCATTTGTCGCAGCATCATCATTTTATGTGCGTGAATATGCTGGCGGATGCTCCCGTGCAGATGCCGCCGGCGGAGGTCGCTTCGGAGGTCGTCCCATTGGAAGACGCCGATACGCACGGCGCGAATCTCTCCGACGGGGACGCGACCTACGTTTATCTTTTGTCTTCTTATAAAACGGAAGCAAACACGGTGCTTTACGTGCGGGAGCCTGATTCCGACGCTTTGTATATCGACGCCTTCGGCGCGCCGGAAACGCTGCGCCTGAGCCTGTTTATCAACCACGAGCCGGTGGATCTCGGAAACGGAAGCACCTATATGGATTGTACGGTTATGCCGGGGATGCTTACAAGGCTGAAACCGGATGTCGATCTTTCCGCGCTTGGGCAAAACAATCATGCCTACGTGATCGTCGCGGGCGACAAAAAAAATAACCCCTATGCGCCGGACGGGTCCTATTATTTCCATGATAAAACGGACACCTGTTTCCTGATCGTCGAAAATCAAGGAACGCGGGATTCACAATGAGATTTTTTATTTCGAATTGATTCAGATATTACGAAGTGATTAAGAATCCGTTACAAATCGTTTATTTGCCTGTCCTTTCCGAGCGGGGCGTGTTATAATTTGGGAATGAGGGTCAAAGAAACAAGGAGTCCTTCTCGTGAAACGTATGTCGATAAAAACAATCAGAATCACAATGCTTGCCGTCGGCGTCGCCGCGCTTTCGGTTTTTCTGATCTGCGTCCTTTCGGGCGGGGTCCTGCGGGGCTTTGCGCGGCTTGCTTCTCCCGAGGCAAAGCAGATACTCTGTGAAAAAGGCGGCAGTCTTTGGGTCGGACGCCCGGACGCCGTGGAGCTCGTGGACCTCGGCAGCGGAGAAAAAACGTTGTTTTCGCCGCCGGGATATCAGCGTCCCGCCAATCTTGCCGTCGGAAAGGACGGGCACGTCTGGTGCACCGCGGCGGACGCAGAAAACCGGCTCTGCCTGCTGTGCGCGTCTCGGGACGGCGCCGTACTGGCAAGCGCCGGCGTTCACTGTATCGGGCTTACGCCGTTTCGGGAAGGCGTTGCCGCAGCCGTTATGCAGGAGGCAGGCGGCGGGATCGAGCTGCGTCAAACGGTATGTACCGCGCTTGCGGAGCCGGACGGCTTTACTGCAAGCGTCCGGCTCCTTGCGGACGACGCGCATCTTGTTTATCGCCGGACGAACGAATCCCTGCCCGCACAATCGGCGTGGTACGTTTACGATTGGTCCGTGCAGACGGAGCGTGCGCTCAGGCTGTCCGGATCGCTGACGTGCGCCGCGCTGCTGCCGGACGGCGATCTGCTCACGTATGACCGGAGCAAAAATGCGTTCTGCGTCGTTTCCCTTGAAACGGGGCAGACGCTCCGGGCCTATGATACGCCGCTGACGGACGGTCGGCGGCAGCATAACGATCTGCCCATGGCGGCGCTGTCCCCGGACGGCTCCTGCGTTCTTTGCATGATGCAGGAGGGCGGGGAACCGATGACGGGGGAATACAAGCTTGTCGTATTCTCTCTGGAGGATGGCAGGTCGTATTCGATCTCCAACTATTATACAACGTTTCCAATCCCGACCCCGTTCGGGGAAATCGGGTCCCTGTGTTGGGATGCGGCTGCGTGAAATCGGAAGAAAGGCGGTGTGATCTTGAAAAGACTGAAAATTCCTGCCGTGATCGTGTTATTGTTCGGTCTGGCTATCATTGGTACGGTTGTCTTTCTCCGGGCGGGCGAGCATGACGGGCCGATTATTGAGGTTTCCGCCTTGTCTGACGCCTTCCCGCAGCCGCACGTCGCAAGCGACGGAAAGAACGTATACTACTACGATCAAAAGGCGGGCGGACTCTGCCTCATGGGTCCCAGAGGCGAAACGTCGCTTTTTGCAGTCTGCGATACGGTACAGGGGATTGCCTGTGGCGATGGCGACGTCTTTTTCCGGGACGGCGATACCCTGCGCAAGGTCTCATCGGATGGGCCCCTGCTCTGTACCGCGCCTCTTTCGATCCCGCAGTATGAATTGGAACCCGTTTTGTTGGCCTATCATGATTCCTCTTTGATCGGGCTGTGCGATACGCTGGAGTACGTGGACGCTGACGCGCATCAGTTGTCTCATGCCTTTTCGCCTTCGGACCTGACGCTGCTTGGCAGATGCTCCGCGACGCCGGACCTTGGGGGCGCTTGGAGGGTCGGGCTTCGGTCCGATCAGCTCCCGCGGCTGCTGACGCTGCAAGGTCCGGCGGACCGGCCTTCGCAGCCCTCCTTCTCCTATGAGACAGAAGCAGCTTTCGGCGATTGCGATTATAAGCTCCCCATGCGCAGGGAGCTTCCGACCGGGTGTCTGGTGTGCATTTTCAAAAGAGGGACCGGGCAGAAGGCTCCGGAAGAATACGCGCTGAAGAGGTATTCGGGCGACGTGCTGCTGGTCGCGGATTTGACGGACGGCTCCATCCGCCTCATCGCCGAGACCGGCGCGGGCGAGCGCATCGTCTATGCGGATGAGAACGTATACGTCATATACCGCCTGCAAACGCTGACTTATGATTTCTATGACCGCAATACCGGCGATCAGATCGGGCAGCTCAAACAGGAGAAAAACCCCTTCCGCGCATTTCACGACTATACCTACGAAACGGCGGGCCGGTTCCTGTTTCTTTATGAGGGGGACGCCCTGCTCGAGCGCATCGATATGAAAAGCATTCGCTTCCTTTCAGACTGATTTTTTCAAGACGGACCGGTGATAGTATGAAACAGAAAAACAAAAAATCCAAATTGCGGCGCATTCTGATCGGCATCCTTGTGTTTTCCGTCCTTCTCTCTGCACCGTATATCATAAACGCTTATTTCGGAGATTATTACCGGGCTGTTCTTACAAGAATGCGGGATCCCGCTCCGCACGTGTTCGTCGATGCGTTATCGGATACGATGCCGCAGGCGCACGTCACGTCAGACGGAGAAAACGCGTACTATTACGACAGCGCTGCGGGCGGGCTGTGCAAGCTGCCGCCGACGGGAGAACGCGTGTTTCTGACAAAAACAAAGCCCGTTAACGGAATCGCATTCGCCGAGGACGCCCTTTATCTCCGGGAAGCGAAAACGCTGAAAAAGCTGACGCCGGAGGGCGTGGTGCAAAGCGAGATCCGGCTGAAGGGGAAGGACGCGCGGGAGCGGCTTCCCAACCGTTTCCTTTATAAAAACGGCGTGCTTGTGGGACTGCTTGATCAGGACGCCTATTTAAGAACGCCCGATTCCCCTTTTCGATGGACGTTTTCTTCGGAATCCCTTGACCGCTGTGAGAATGTCGCCATGACGCCGGATGCGAATTGCAGTTGGGGGCTGTTGCTCAACGAATACGAAGAAAACGGCTTCCTGCGTCTGTCGCCGCCATCCGGTCTGACCGCAAGCAAAGAACTCTCGTTCCCTGTCCGAAAGAGCTTTGACAGCGTGACTTTTAAGACCACTATGCGGCGGGAAACGGAAAGGTTCTGTTTTGTCGTGCTGTTCCGGGATTTCAATTCCCCTTACGATCCGGAAGAATGCGATTTGTCGAAATACGAGGGGGATATTCTGCTGTGCGCTGATGCGCGGGACGGCTCCATCCGTCCCGTCGCCGAGACCGGCGCGGGCGAGCGCATCGTCTATGCGGACGAGAACGTCTATATGATCTACCGCCTGCAAACGCTGTCCTATGATTTCTATGACCGCAATACCGGCGATCAGGTCGGGCAGCTCAAACAGGAGAAAAAACCCTTCCGCGCATTTCACGATTACACCTACGAAACGGCGGGCCGGTTCCTGTTTCTTTATGAGGGGGACGCCCTGCTCGAGCGCATCGATACGGAAAACATCCGGTTCCTTGCCGATTGAAGAAAAATAAATGGAAATTGTTCATAAAAAAGCTTGACTTTATTTGTGCGTTCTGTTAAAATACGATCTGTTGTAATGCGTTTTACAACATTCCTTGCCACTTCGGTGGCCAAAGTCCAGAAGGAGGTGCAATCAAATGTCCAAGTACGAATCCATTGCAGTGTTTTCCGTGAAGGAAGGCGAAGAGGCTGCAAAGAACCTTGTCGAAAAGTTCAAGGCTCTGATCGAAGCGAACGGTACGATGGAGGCAGTCGATGAGTGGGGTGTCCGTAAGCTTGCTTACGAGATCAACTACGAGACGGACGGTTATTACGTGCTTTACACGTTCGAAGCCAACGTCGATTTCCCGGCTGAGCTTGACCGTATCTACAACATCACCGACGGCGTTCTTCGTTCCATTATCGTCGCAAGATAAGGGGAGGAAGAAAACATGCTGAACTGTGTTGCATTGGTCGGCAGACTTGTTGCCGATCCCGAGCTTCGCACGACCTCTTCCGGGTTGTCCGTTGCCAGATTCCGCATTGCGATTGACCGCAGCTTTACCCGTGCCGGCGAAGAGAAGAAGACTGACTTCATCAATATTGTCGCATGGAGACAGCAGGCTGATTTTGTCAGCAGGTATTTCCACAAGGGCTCTCTGATCTCGATTCAGGGCGAGCTCCACATGGATACCTATGATGACAGGCAGACCGGTCAGAAGCGCACGTCCTATGAGGTCGTTGCGAATTCCGTTCGCTTCTGCGGCTCCAAGGCTGATAACGGCAACGCCGATTACAGCTCCGCGCCCGCTGCGGCGCAGCCTGCCGCGTCCTATCAGAATGCCGGGTCCGATGATTTTCAGACCGTGGTAGAGGACGACGGTTTTCCGTTCTGAGAAAACATTACGATAAGGAGGAAATATCATGGCTTTTGAGAAAAAGGAAGGCGCAAGACCCGCCCGTCCTATGAACAGAAAACGCAAGAAAGTCTGCACGTTCTGTGTGGAAAAGAGCGAGTTCATCGATTATAAGGATACCGCCAAGCTCCGTCGCTTCATTTCCGAGCGCGCGAAGATCCTGCCCCGCAGAGTGACCGGTACCTGCGCTGAGCATCAGAGAGAACTGACCGTCGCCATCAAGCGCGCCCGCCAGCTTGCCCTGCTGCCCTACATCAGCGACTGATAACAAGCCGAAACAAAATGACCTCCGTTTTGCGCGGAGGTTTTTTTGTCGCCTTGTTTTCGCATAACGCGGTTTTCTTCGGTCATACTAACGGGGAAAGGACCGTGAGAACATGGAAAAAGAGATCTATCGAGAAAAGGTCAAACGCGCGTCGCCGAACTCTCCGCTGCTGAAAAACTGCCTGTGGGCGTTTTGCGTGGGCGGCGCGATCTGCCTGCTGGGGGAGGCGCTGTTCACGCTCTATTCGTATCTCGGCGCGGACGAAAAACTGGCTCCCACGCTGGTCAGCGTCACGCTGATCGTTCTGACCGCCGCCCTGACCGGGATCGGCGTTTTTGACCGGATCGCCAAGCACGCGGGCGCGGGGACGATGGTGCCGATCACGGGCTTTGCGAATTCCGTGGTATCTCCGGCGGTGGAGTTCGTCACGGAGGGTCGCGTCACCGGCACGGCGGTGCGGATGTTCACAATCGCGGGTCCCGTGATCGTTTACGGCTGCTCGGCGGCGTCGCTGTACGGGCTGATCTATTATTGTTTTCTGCGGGGGTAAGCGATGAAAAAGCTGGGGAAATACACCTATATCTTTGAAAACGCGCCGGTGATCCTGTCCGGCGCGGGGAGCGTGGGCAAGACCGAGGGCGAAGGCCCGCTGGCGTACGAATTCGATTTCATCAACGAAAACGACGGAATCGGCTCCGCCACGTGGGAAAAGGCGGAGGCGTCGCTTGTGCGGCAGGCGGTCACGCTCGCGATCGACAAGGCTGGGCTGCATCCGTCCGAAATCGACGTGGCGTTCGCGGGGGACCTGCTCAACCAGTGCACCGCCTCCACCTTCGGCTTCCGGGAGCTGCAGATCCCGCTGGCGGGGCTGTTCGGCGCCTGCTCCACCTTCGCGCTGGCGCTGTTCATGGCGGCGCTGTTTGTGGACGGTGGCTACGCCTCGCACGCGCTGGCGGAGGCCTCCTCCCATTTCTGCTCGGCGGAAAAGCAGTTCCGCATGCCGCTGGAATACGGCGGGCAGCGGTCCCAGACCGCGCAGCGCACCGTGACGGGCGCGGGCGCGTGCGTGATCGGCAGCCGGGGGAGCGGTCCCCGGATCGTGCGCGGGAGCGTGGGACGCATTACGGATATGGACGTTTCGGACCCCGCCAACATGGGCGCGGCGATGGCGCCGGCGGCGGCATCCACGATCGGGGAATACCTGCTCGATACCAAAACGGTGCCGGAGGACTATGACCTGATCCTGACCGGGGACCTCGGCAGCGTCGGCGCGGCGCTGCTGCGCGACGTGCTGAAAAGCGATTACGACACGGACCTCGGGCGCGTATACGACGACTGCGGCCTTATGATCTTCGATCCCAAAAAACAGGACGTGCACGCGGGCGGCTCCGGCTGCGGCTGCAGCGCGTCGGTGTTTTCCACCAGGATCCTTCGGGAGCTGACGGCAGGCAAGCTGCGTCGGGTCCTGTTTGCGGGCACCGGGGCGCTCATGAGCCCGCTGACCAGCCTGCAGGGGGAAAGCATCCCCTGCATCTGCCACGCGGTGGAGCTGACGGGAGGGGAGCGAAGATGAATATGACGCGCCTGTTAAAAGAAATCAGGCTGCTCCGCTTCGCCTCCCGGCTTGCCCGGGCGGCAAAGCTTGTCAGCCTGATCGCGATCTGTTTGCCCCTGCTGCATACCGGCAGGGCGTTATGGCAGCTCACCCGCCGCGCGTAAGCGTTTTTTTACGGCGGAAAAACCTGTTTTCAAATCAAAAGCTTGTGCTCTCAGCCGCCGCGCATAAGGCGGCTGAGTTTTTCGTTCCGCTCCAGTTTCGCAGCCTCCAGCACGGTCTCCAGCGCCGGTTCGCCCTCGGCGTTTACGGGTGCGGGGCGGTCTCGCAGCCGTTCCCGGACCAGCAGGTCGGCGGCGAGCGCGTTCAGGGGCAGGGCGTTGCCGACGTCCCCGCCGAGCGTGAGCGCGTATTTTTCGACGCACAGGGAAAAGAATGTGTCAAAAAACGCTTCGGATTCCGGGTCCCGCGCCGCTTCGGACAGGCGGATCATCGCCCGCAGCACGGTTTTCGGCTGCAGCACGCGGTCCGTTTCCAGCGCGTCGAAAAAGGTCAGGTCGTTGGAGCCCTGCTTCTGGGCGGAAAGCCCCAGCAGATAATCTGCCGAAACGCCGTAATACGCGGCGCTTTTTTTGACGAAATCGAGGCTGCATTCCCGGATTCCCTTTTCATAGTGCGACAGCAACGCCTGCGACACGCCGAGATCCGCCGCGGCCTGCTTCTGGCTGACGTCCTTTTCCTTGCGGAGCATGGAAAGTTTTGCGGAAAATTCCGCGCTCATAGCATTCACCCCTTGCAAATGTTCCACGAAGATAGTATAATTATAGCATACTTTTTCGTTTTGTAAAGGACAGATCCTATGAAAACCTGCAAGATCCACCTGATCCGCCACGGCATAGCCGAGGGCAGCGTCGAAGGCCAGTACATCGGGCACACGGACGTGCCGCTCACGGACGAAGGCCGCCGCCAATTGCAGCAGATGAAGCGCGATTACGAATATCCCGCCGTCTCCGCCGTCCTTTCGTCCCCGCTGGACCGCTGCCTCGAGACCGCGCGCATCCTGTACCCGGACGTGTCGCCCCTGATCTTCGACAACCTGATCGAATACGACTTCGGGGAGTTCGAGGGACAGACCGCCGACGACCTCAAGGGCGAAAAGGAATTCGCCGCCTGGCTGTCCGGCGGGCCGGACGCCGCCGCCCCCTTCGGCGAATCGAACGCCGCGTTCCAGAAGCGCGTCTGCCGCGCGTTTTACGATATCGTCAACGGCGTGCTCAAGGCGGGCACGGATTCCGTCGCCATCATCACCCACGGCGGCGTGATCATGACGATCATGGAAATGTTCGCCATTCCCGAAGCCCCCATGCACCGGTGGCTCACGCCGAACGGCTGCGGCTATACCTTAAACGTCATCCCCTCCATTTGGGGCAACACCACAAAGGCCGAGGCCTTCGCCGAGATCCCCTTAAAGCCCCGCGAAGAGGACGAGGACGACCCCAATATCAACTGGGACGAGGAGATCGACCCCGACGAGTTCCGGGGCTTTTATACCCCCGGCATGGAATAAGGAGCATTATCTATGATCACACAGGAACAACTGGACCGGATCAACGAGCTGGCAAGAAAAAGCCGCACGGACGAGGGGCTGACCGAAGCCGAAAAGACCGAGCAGGCAACGCTTCGCAAGGCCTACGTCGAGGCGATGCGCCAGTCCCTTCGCGGCCACCTCGACAACACCGTCGTCATCTACCCCGACGGCAGCCGCAAACCGCTGTCGCAAGCGGGAAAACAAAAGAAATAAGAATCAGACACACACGAACGGACCGTTTCAGCACGGTCCGTTTTGTCTTTCCCGTGCCTTTTTATCATTGTTTTTGATGAACAGATTCAAAGAGAATCAGGGAATTAATAGCATTTTTGCCTTGAAAAATACGAAACGGTGTGCTATAATAATAATGCTACACAAAATTACATAATGAGTTTTTTTCTACTCACACTAAGCGTGTATTTTTATCTTTTGGTAAAAATACAGGCTCTTCTATCCTTTTACGCTTTAGTGTGGGAAAAGTTTAGTAATTTTGTGTAGCGACAAATCGGAGCTTTGTATTTTTCGGTGCGGCAGCTTCGGTTTGCCGCACTTTTTTGTTTTGCGCGGAGGGAGGCAGCAAAGATTTTATATTGATTAATTATTCTGGAGGTGTGATTATAAGTGGCAAGACCAAAACTTGAAAAGATTGAAGAAATGTTGGCAAAAGGAAAACCCATTACTCTGACTGATGCGCAATATGAGAAGAAAACAGGTATTGCTTTACCAAAAGAGAAATATTATTTGCTGAATAAATCTGCAATAGCTAAATTGTGTAAAAAGTATGGTTTTAAAATAATTCTTCAAGAAAAAACAATTACACTAACGAAAGGAGACCAACTATGAAAAAAGCAATTTCGTTATTCATCTCGATTGTTCTGACGATGGCTTTGTGTGCATGTGGTATTGAAAACACGAATGAAGGAACTGATTCCCCGGCTGCAATAGAATATAAGGTTGGAGATACTGCGGAAGGAACGTTATTTGATATAACAGTTAAGTCCGCTGGTTTTGTTTCTTCAATTCCAAAAGGATTTGTTAAAAAAAGTTGGGTCAATTCCTCTGCAGGACCTAAACAATATCTTGAGGAGATGGACGTTGTTCCCGATGAAGGCTATACGTTAATGAAAATTGTCATAAAAGTAAGTAATTATAAGGGGAAAACAAACATAAGATATCAGTTAGTCCCTGAATTAGATTTTGATAATGGATATTCTTTTGATCTTGAATCAATCAAGTCTCATGCCAGTCCAAAACTTACAACTGGTGTCGGTATTTCTTCTTATTATATATTCCCACTTGCATGTTCAATCGATATTGATGATCCATTGTTGTTTGCAGGTGTAGAGGAGAATCTGTATTATGCAGTAAATCAAAAGGTGCAAAATGAAAGTGAGAAATCTCTTCGGTTACTGCTTAATATCCCTAATTCAACTGAAGATACAGAAAATTTAGAAACAATTGTATTCAATTTGAGATAAGATATATGTATGTGTTCCATAAAGCAATCGAACTCCGCTTTCTGGAAGGCACAGCCTTGGAGGTGTTGTTTCAGACTGGTGAAGTCAAGCGGTATGATATGCACATGTTGTTTCCGAAATATCCGCAGTTAAAGGCGCTGGAGGATCGTTCTCTCTTTCTTTCCGGAAAACTGATGGGTCCGTATGGGATCATCTGGAACGACGAATTGGACGTCGAAACCGAAACGGTTTATGAAGACGGTGAAACGGTGCGCACGCAAAGCGTCCCTCTCCATCCGGCGTCAGCCGCCGCCGTTTCCAAGGCGCGCGCCGCAGCGGGAGTTTCACAAAAGGAGCTTGCCGCTCTGACCGGGATCGACCAGTCGGACCTTTCCAAAATCGAACGCGGGACCGCAAACCCTTCTGTCGGAACGATGGAGCGGATCGCCGCAGCGCTCGGCGGGCAGCTCACGATCTCCATTTCCTGAAATTGAGAAAGCGGCCCGTTTCGAGCCGCTTTCTTCCTTCAGTCCATGAACCGGTCTCCCCGAAGCTCCGGGAGTACGTCGAAGAAGTGCTCGACGTTCGCGTCCGGCGTACCGAGTCTGCGCGTTTCGGTCCCGGGTGTAAATTCCGGCGAAACGGCGTTAAACAGCCCCGGCGCGAGATAGGGGTCGGGCTCCCGGAGCGGAGACGGATTTCTGTTTTTCTTATTCTTTTTAGCCATAAAAATCACCCGTACATAGTATGTACGGGCAATCTTTCTTTATACGCGGATCATTTGATTTTGGAAAACAGCCGCAGCGTGTTCTCGGTGCAGCGGTTCACAAGCGCCTGTGCTTCCACCCCGCGCAGCTCGGCGATGAACTGCGCCGAAAACGCGATCAGGGACGAATCGTTTCGCTTGCCCCGGAAGGGCGTCGGCGCCATATACGGGCAGTCGGTCTCCAGCAGCAGCCGGTCCTCCGGCACCGCCTTTGCGACCCCCACGGCCTTTCTTGCGTTTTTGAACGTCACGGCGCCGCCGAGCCCGATATAAAGCCCGAGCTCTACGGCCTCCTTCATCGTTTCCACGCTCCCGGAAAAGCAGTGCAGCACGCCTTTGGGACGGTACTTTCGCAGCAGCTCCATCGTGGGACCGTGCGCCTCCCGGTCGTGGATGATGACGGGCAGCCCCACCTCGTTCGCCAGCGCCAACTGTTTTTCAAAAAACACGCGCTGGACGTCCCGGTCCGGCTCGGGCCAGTAAAAATCCAGCCCGATCTCGCCGACCGCCACGCACTTTTCGTGCGCCGTCAGATCCCGGATCTTTTCGAGATCGGAAAGCGGCTTGTCCCCGCAGTCCTCGGGATGAACGCCCGCCGCAAACCAGACGAACGGGTATGCTTCGGCAAGCGCCCGGCTTTCCTCGGAGGACGGCACGTCCGTCCCGCAGTTGACGAGCCCCACGACCCCCTTGTCCGGCAGGGAAGTCAGAACGGCGGCGCGGTCTTCGTCAAACCTTTCGTCGTGGTAATGGGCGTGGGAGTCAAAAATATTCGTCAGCATCAGCGGATCTTCGCGCCGTTCGGCATATCCCTGTCGAGGAACAGGACCTTCACGTCGTCCTCGCCGCAGTCTGCGGCAAGGATCATGCCCTGACTCTCGATCCCGCACAGCACGGCGGGCTTCAGGTTCGACACCAGCGCCACCTTTTTACCGACAAGGTCCTCGGGCTTATAGAACTTTGCGATGCCGGAAGCGACCGTGCGGGTCTTCGCGCCGTCGTCAAGCGTGAGCTTCAGCAGCTTTTTTGCCTTTTTCACGGGCTCCGCCGCCACGATCTCGGCGACCCGAAGGTCCACCTTCCCGAAATCCTCGATCCCGATTTTTGCAACGCCCTCGATCTCGGCGGCGTTCTTCGCGGCCTGCGCCTTTTCTGCAAGCTCCTTTTCGATCTCCTCCAGCATGGCCTTCGCGTCGATGCGCCCGAACAGCGGGGTCGCTTCTCCCACCTTGGTCCCGACGGGGTACGCGCCGAAGACGGACAGGGAATCGTAATCCTTCACGTCGCAGTTGATCTGGGCAAGGATCTTTTCGGCGGTCTCGGGCATGAAGGGCGTGAGCAGCACGGCGATGAAGCGGATGGCTTCGAGGAGGTTATACAGCACGGTGGACAGCCGCTCGCGGTCGTCTTCGGTTTTTGCCAGCGCCCACGGGGCGGTCTCGTCGATATATTTATTGGAGCGCTTCGCGGCGTTCATGACGGCCTCGGCGGCGTCCGCGATCTTGAATTCTGCAAAGCCCTTTTCCACGGCGGGCACGGCGGAAAGGATATCCGCAATAAACGCGTCGTCCAGCTCCGTTTTTGCGCCGTTCGCGGGCAGCACGCCGTCAAAATACTTATTCGCCATCGCGACCGTGCGGTTCACAAGGTTGCCCAGCGTATTCGCAAGGTCGGCGTTATAGCGGTCGATCATGGTCTCATAGGAGATGGAGCCGTCGTTCGCGTGGGGCATTTCGCTGAGCAGATAATAGCGCACGGCGTCCACGCCGAAGCGGCGCACCAGCTCGTCCGCATAGATCACGTTGCCCTTGGATTTGCTCATTTTGCCGTCGCCCATCAGCAGCCACGGATGGCCGTACACCTGCTTCGGCAGCGGCTCGCCCAGCGCCATCAGCATGATGGGCCAGTAGATGGTGTGGAAGCGCACGATATCCTTGCCGATGATGTGCGCGTCCGCGGGCCAATACTTTTTGTACTGCTCGCTGCTGCCGTCGGGGTCGTAGCCGAGGGCGGTGATATAGTTTGACAGCGCGTCGATCCACACGTAGATCACGTGCTTGTCGTCAAACGTCACCGGGATCCCCCATTTGAAGGACGTACGCGAGACGCACAGATCCTGTAGGCCGGGCCGGATGAAATTGTTGAGCATCTCCTTCTTGCGCGCTTCGGGATAAATGAAATCCGGGTGGCTCTCGATATAATCCTCCAGCTGCTTCTGATACTTCGACAGCTTGAGGAAATAAGCCTCCTCCTTCGCCTTCCTGACCTCGCCGCCGCAGTCGGGGCAGCGGCCGTTCACAAGCTGGGAATCCGTGAAGAAGGATTCGCAGGGCACGCAGTAATTGCCCTCGTACGCGCCGAGGTAGATATCGCCCTGATCGTAGAGCTTCTTGAAGATCTTCTGCACCACGCGCTCGTGGTAGCCGTCTGTCGTGCGGATGAAGTGGTCGTAGGTGGTGTTCAGCAGGTCGCAGATGCTCCGGATCTCCCCGGCCACGCGGTCCACGTGCTCCTTGGGCGTGATGCCCTCCTCCTTCGCGTAATTCTCGATCTTCTGCCCGTGCTCGTCCGTGCCGGTGCAGAAAAACACGTCGTAGCCCTGCAGCCTTTTGAAACGGGCGATGGCGTCCGTCAGCACGATCTCATAGGAGTTGCCGATGTGCGGCTTTTTGGATGCGTACGCGATCGCGGTCGTGATGTAATATTTACCTTTGTTCATGGCGTTCATTCCTTTGGACTTTAATATCCTTATTATTATATCCGTTCCGGCGCCGTTTTGCAAGCTTTATTTCAAAGAATGTCGCCTTTTGACGGCTCTGCGGAAAACGTCCGCCTTTTGCATGGATCTGACGAAAATGAGCTGCGGATATCACGAAAATTATGCTATTTTACATAAATGGGAGCGATATGAAAAATATGAATGATTAACAGAACAAAAGTTCATATTCTGTTCATATTTCTGCTGTAAGAATAATGGGAAATATAAGATGAGCGGGCGTTTCGCCGGTTTGATTGTACCGCACATTCCTGCCGACCCTGCAAATCCCGAAAAAAGATAGGAGTGTGTATATGACACGCAAGCTTCAACACTTGATTTCTCTTGTATTGACCTTGCTGATCCTTGCCGCCGTCTTTGCCCCGGCTGCCATGGCGGAGGACGACGCCGTCGCCGCCGTCCGCGCCCAGCTGGAGACGATCGATTCCCTGCAGACGATGCAGAGCAAGCGCGGCAATTATCAATCCGCAAAGGTTTATACCCCGAAAAAACCGGCGGACGACCCCGACAACGTCGCGGCGCTCGCGGATCA